>NZ_DATERI010000106.1:0-21417 GCF_035271705.1 Buttiauxella sp. | reverse complement strand
CGGCTTCAGGTGGCAGTTGATAGGAAACACGGCAGCTATTGGTTGCACCTTCGCCCCAGCGCACGGTCAGTTCACCTTTCTCACTGGCACCACGGGTGAGTAATTTCCCCCCTTGCGCGGCATTACCGATGTGTTCACCCGCTTCGTTGTAAACATCTGCACCCAGCGGAATAAAGTCTTGCCGGCGTTTAGCAACAAACAAGACAAAGCGCCGTTCATCGGTATCAAACTTCACGCGTACGATTGAACCATCATGAGGGATAACGCTGCTCATGGTGCCTTTCATCTCGGTATTGCTTTCCATGCTACTGATATCCAGCGCAATTTTGTTTTCAATATAAGGGGAAAGGTTGGTGGCCAGGGCATAGCCATTACCATCAACCTTTGCGTTGCCATTCTGCACTTTGCTGCCGGTGGCACCCTTCGCCTCAATTAATGCCATTGGCCCACTGAGGGAAATATCCGGTGCAAATGTCACACCATTGGCATGACCCACCAGCCCACCGTTTAACGACATGGAAACCTGCTGGTTACCATCATTGCTGCGAGTGACTGTCCCCCCGAGCCGTGTAAAACGGGTATTGACGGAGGCATTACCGCTGAGAGAAGCAATATTCTGTTCACCCTCTCGCGTGGTGTTGTAATAAGCATTGACGCCGTAACTTAAATCATTGTCAGGGCGGTAACCGTTAGCGCCTACCGTGGTATTGGTTTCATGATTATTATTGGTGCCAACACCGATATTCAGGCTGTCAAATATCGGCGGTGAATCACTGTGGCCATTAGACCAATCAAGCGGGATAGAGAGGTTCACATAGAGCTGTGTATCAGACTGTCCCTCTGTTCCGTCGTAATATTTCGATGCGGAAATGCTGTAAGAAACTTTCCCCCATTGATTGCTGTAACCCATCTGGTATTGGGTATTCTTGCCTTTTTCTGAATTCCAGTAGTCTTCAATGCTACCGTTCAGATAAAGAGAACCGTATCCCTTTGGTAGTGCCTGGCTGATATTGAGCTGGAATTTATTTCGTGAGCGATTTAATTTAGATAAATCATTAAGGGAATCATCATAAATATAATCCATTGCATCGCTCAGGCTGAAATAACCACTGGTTGAATAGCGGTAAGCAGCCAGCTGAAAACTGGTGTTGGTGGTATCAATAAATTGGTCGTAACTTAACTGATAGCTTTGCCCGTTATAGGTTTTGTCATCAGGGACTTGCGTATGTGAGTTCGTGACGTCAAAAGACAAGGCCCCGAATGGCGTATTCAGCGTGCCACCAATCACCCCCGCCCAGTAGCTTTCAGTGCCCTGCAGGCCACCATAGGCTGTAATGGTATTACTTAAACCCTGTTGCCAGGTTCCCTGAGCCACCAGGGGTTTATCGTTATAATTGTCGCCACCATCATATTCGCCGACGGTGAAGTTATAACGAAATACACCAGGACGCAGCATCTGGCTCGACGTGGAATAGGGGACAATAAAGGTCTTCACCCGTCCGTCAGCTTCTGTCACTTCGACTTCTATATCGGTGCCTACGTTACCTGAACGTATATTGGGGAATTCAAATGCGCCGGGTGGAACCGTGGTTTCATAAATGACATAGTCGTTCTGTTTGACCTTTACCTTGGCGTTACTTTCCGCCACGCCACGTATCACGGGGAAAAATCCCTGCTGCGAAAAGGGCAGCATACGATCGTCGCTTTTTAGCGTGATACCATTGACGTTAAATGAGTCGAACAGTTGCCCATCACTATAAGCATTCCCCATGCGGATTTGTCCGCGCAGAAAGGCAATGTCGCGCTCGACATAAAAGTCGCCAGTGTCAAAAGTCGTGCCGTCTTCTTCGCTCCAGTTAGAATAGGCATTGGTACGGAAACGCCAGGCACCGAGGTTAATCCCACCGTTATAGTTCCCGCTTACCGTGCGTGAAGTATCGTCATCATTTTTCGATGAGTAAGCGTTAAAGTTGTAATCCAGCAGTACGGCATTGATGCCATTTTGCCAAAGCTCTGGATCGACCGTTCCATCTTCTGAAACAAAGGTATTGATCTGAGGAACGTCCAGCTTAAATGTCTGGGTGTTGACATCCAGCACCCAGCGAGCAGTAGGGATATATTCCTTCAGATCGATGCAGCGATTTTCATCTGCCGCATCCTGCTCATTATCTTTTGTCCAGCCCGCATCTTTAATCCCCGCTTGTTTTAATAAGCCAGGCGTTAAACACGCATCGCCAACACCATCTTTATTGTTATCGATAAAGTCGACAGCGAGATCACCTTTATCCACATCATTGGTAATAAAACGCACGGTATAATGCCCGGGAATAACCGGGTTGCCTTCACTGAATTTTGAGATGTCAATTCCATAACCGCTCAAAAAGCCTTCGTTAAACTCAATGTCCTCATCTTTTCCATCTTTACTTTCCTGCACTTCCGTTGTGGTTTCGGGTAAGGGGAGGTTACCCGCATCTGCCGCATAGCTATACTGGCATGCGGCAAGAATAGACATCGTTAATAATGAAAGCCTCATTTGGGACATGTAAAAGCACCTGCAACATTACGTAGAGTGAATTATTTGAGAGTTGATTCACCTTTATCAGAACCACCATAATCATTAATGGACGCGTAATTTATTTTCCATGCGCCATCATTAATGCTTTGTTTAGACTGGAGTTCAGTGGTGCTGAAAGGGGCCAACATGGCATCACCGAGCTCAACATTTTTTGTGCCGGATTTTAAATTCACAGCAGAATACGAAATGTAATAAGGCGTCGGGTTGTTAGCTTTAATTTTATTCCCCCCAGCCTTGCTCCAGATAACCGCACTGGCTGCCTGGTTTGGCTGAGGTTTTAAATTGTCTGGGCGGTAAAAAAGTTTTACGCGCGTACGAAATGCGAGCTGTAAAGTATTATCAGCTGTACTTCCGTCACCTTTTTTGGCTTTTGCCGGAATTTCCAAAACGTTTAACCAGAAAATACTTTCACGATCCGCGGGTAGTTTTGGCTGGTTATAAACAATACGCAAGGTCTGGCCTTTCTCTGCATCAATGCGTGAAACAGGAGGAGTTAAATAAAAAGGCACATCAACAGATTCCGGACGAGCTGAGGGGTCGCCGGCATCTATCCACGATTGAGCCAATAAAGGATGTGAACCTTTATTGGTTAACTGCACAGTCACATCTTTTTTATTCGCCGGGAATATCACTCGGGTCCCGGAAAGAACTAAGTCAGCACACGCGTATTGACTGAAACCTGCAGCAAGAATAACGGCCAGTGTACATTTAATTAACTTTTGTTTCATTTATATTACTCATTTAAAAAGAGTTATTGCCCGTAATGGGCAATAACTTGTTCAAACTCAGTTATAAACGATGTCAAACGTAGCAACAGATGAGAAAGCACCTGAGCCGATGGTTGCAGCGGTTTTAATAAACTGAGCACCTACTTCTACATTTCCGACAAATGCTGCTTCGGCGGCAGAAGTTTTAACTAATGGCAATGCCTGACCAAAAGTGACTGCCGAAGTTGGAGCACTTGGAAGGACGATGGCTGCGTTAACGCCAGTGGCAACAGGAGTAGAACCCTGACCGATGAAATCATTCTTGTAACTATCGACACCCGCGGAATCAACACCAAACACACCCTGGTTAAACGCGATAGCTTTTGGAACCACTTCACCGGCACAACCTGAAACTTCAACGTTAAACTTGCTGAAGTTATCACCCAGCAGATCGCCAATTGCTGCTGCTTGAGTATCAGCAACCAGGATGCTTGGCAGGGTCACTTCTGGACGAACCGTATCAGTTGAATCCTGGCCATCAGTCGTGACCTTGCAGGTGCCGCTATAAACGTGACCCAACAAAGTTACGCCACCATCATCACTCACGACGCCGTCATCAGCAGCATTTGCAAATGCTGCAACCAAAGATAACGCGAGTACAGACGCTTTCATTACATTCCGAGTTACAGACATAGTTAGATCCTTCTAATTTGTTTAGATGAAATTTAAATCGCAGATTGGTGATAAATAATATATTGGATACGTTGTTGCTTTATTCAATATACTTTTTGTCGGAGGTGATTTTCGGTTAATTGCACTCATTAAGTCAACTTAATAACATATGTTGATATTATTAATTGCATGTAAGTGTTTAATTTTATTGCGATTGGTTTTATTTCTGTGGTTTTTTCTAATTAAATAAAAATAAAATGGTGAGGGCGGTACTTTCTGATAGGTGTTTATAGTTGTTAGTTGGATGTTTATTTAGCAACTGAGTTGTAGTAATAAAAAGCCGAACGTTTTAATGTTCGGCTTTAATTGTTTAATTAAATGAAATTATTTTTCGATTTGTGCTTCATTTTCTATAGCGGGTAACGGCCAGCCGCCTAAACGTTTCCAGCGATTCACTATCTCACAAAATAGCTGCGCGGTTTGTTCGGTATCATAAAGTGCAGAATGCGCCTGGCTACTATCAAACGGCATACCTGCGGCAATACAGGCTTTTGCCAGCACCGTTTGGCCTAACGCCAGCCCGCTGAGTGCTGCGGTATCAAAGGTGACAAACGGGTGGAACGGGTTACGTTTTAATGATGCACGCTCTGCGGCAGCCATCATAAAGCTGTGATCGAAGGTCGCGTTGTGTGCCACCATAATCGCGCGGTTACACCCGCTGTCTTTCATGCCTTTGCGCACCATTTTAAAAATCGCATGCAGCGCATCATATTCACTAATGGCACCACGCAACGGGTTGTGCGGGTCTATACCATTAAAGGCCAGCGCTTCAGGCTGAAGGATTGCGCCTTCAAAAGGGTCGACATGGAAATGCAGGGTTTCATCAGGCATTAACCAGCCGTCCTGATCCATCTTTAACGTGATGGCAGCGACTTCCAGTAAAGCATCGGTTTTCGCGTTAAACCCAGCGGTTTCAACGTCAATGACTACCGGATAAAAACCACGAAAGCGGTCACACAGGCCTTGCAGTTGCGTGTTGTCAGACATCAGGATCTCTTAATACGGGGAAAAAGCAGCGCGCATTATGGCAAATTTTAGGGAGGTAAGCTAACGGGTGCAATGTACACCCGTTAGTTGGATATCTAGTTGGATATCTCGTTGGGTATTAGTTACCCAAGCCTTTACCGGCATCTTTGCTTTCAATAAGCTCAATCTTGTAGCCGTCTGGGTCTTCAACAAAAGCGATAACGGTAGAACCGCCTTTTACCGGACCTGCTTCACGAGTGACATTGCCACCATTGTTGCGAATACGTTCGCAAGCTTCGGCCGCGTTATCAACGCCCAGGGCGATATGGCCATAAGCATTACCTAAATCGTAGCTCTCTGTGCCCCAGTTATAGGTCAGTTCGATGACCGCTTCTTCGGTTTCTGGACCGTAACCAACGAACGCGAGAGAGTATTTGTACTCTGGGTTTTCGCTGGTGCGCAGCAGTGTCATGCCCAGAACATTGGTGTAAAAATTAATCGAACGTTGCAAGTCGCCAACACGCAGCATGGTATGAAGTAAGCGCATAAATTCCTCTTTTCCCCTTCATTCTTCAAGTTGTGACGGTGTTGGCCACAACTCGAATTATTTGGGTAAAATTTGGGTAAAATTAAAGGATTAATTTCTAAATGTGAGGTAAGTATAGCGGCGAATTCACGCCGCTATCAATGGACAGTTCTTATAATGTTGGGTAATCGGTGTAACCTTCAGCGCCGCCACCATAGAAGGTTTCCGGGCGTTGGGCGTTGAGTTCGGCATTGTGATGCAGGCGTTCAACCAGATCCGGATTCGAAATGTAGTCACGGCCAAACGCTACGGCGTCGATTAAACCTTTCTCGATTAATGACTCAGCTTTCTCTGGGGTATAAGCACCCGCGCCAATGATTACACCGTTGAAGCGCTCACGTACTTTCTGACGGAATTCTTCGGTGTACGGCTTGCCGCCAGCCCAGTCAGGCTCTGACATGTGCAGATAGGCTATCCCGCGTTTGTTTAATTCTTCAATCAGATACAGCGCATCGGCTTCTTCATCCGGGCCGTTATCGACATTCTGGAAAGAACCGATTGGCGAGACACGAATACCAATGCGGTCAGCACTCCACTCTTGACTCACCGCATCGACCACTTCCAGCACCAGGCGCGCGCGGTTTTCACGGCTTCCGCCGTATTCATCGGTACGTTGGTTAGAGGTTGGTGAGAGGAACTGGTGCAACAAGTAACCGTGTGCAGAGTGCAGTTCGACCATATCGAAACCGGCGTCACGTGCATTGCCTACTGCCTGGCGGAAATCATTCACGATGCCCGGGATTTCATTGAGCTCAAGTGCTCGCGGCATTGAGGTGTCGACACGGATAGCATGGCCATTTTCATCACGCAGTGAGGTACGCGTACCGGCAGAAATTGCGGATGGCGCAACTGGGGCTTGCTGGCCTGGCTGAATGCTGTTGTGAGAGATACGACCGGTATGCCACAGTTGCACGGCAATGTGGCCGTCAGCCGCGTGAACGCCAGCGGTTATCTTCTTCCACGCAGCAATCTGCTCATCGCTGTGCAGGCCTGGTGCGCCTTCATAACCTTTAGCTTGTGCTGAAATCTGCGTCGCTTCACTGATGATAAGGCCAGAACTGGCGCGTTGACGGTAATACTCGCCCATCAACGGAGTAGGGATATCACCCGGCACAATGCTGCGAAGACGAGTTAACGGCGCCATAAAAATACGGTTTGGTGTCGTAATGGCACCGACTTTCAGTGGGGTAAATAATTTATCTGCTGACATGGGATATCCTTTGAATAGACCGGTCGACTAGTAATTAGGTAAATAAAAAAACCTGTCAGGAGACAGGCTCCGCTAATAATTGGGTGACGTGGGCGAGTGCGCATTCCAGCGGTATCGCGCTACGTGAAATCTTCGCCTGTAAACTGGCTCCGAGCCACAGGGCATAAATCACTTGTGCCTGGCTTAAGGCTGAGTCGGTTAATTTCAGGCTTTTTTCGGCGTAACCTTTTTCCAGTGCAACAGCAATCTGGGAGATTATCTGCTCAGCGCCTTTGTTCAACGCCGCACGCATATCTTCTGAAAGGTCACACACTTCAGCCGAAAGTTTAACCGTCAAACAACTCATCAGGCGACCGTGCTGGGAAAACCAATTAACGGTTTCCTGATACCAGGCCAGTATTTTTTCACGGTGTGTCCCGGTGCCTTGCGAAAAATGCTGCTGTAATCGCAGGTTGTAAACGGTGTAATACCGTTCCAGCATCGCTACGCCAAACGCCTCTTTTGAGCGAAAGTAGTGATAGAAGGAGCCTTTCGGCACTTCGGCGGTGCTTAACAATTCGCTTAATCCCATGCCAGTAAACCCGCGTTGCAGACAAAGCTGCTCACCGGTAGCAAGGAGATGTTCACGCGTGTCATGTTCGGGATGTCTGTTCATGGGAATCACTGTAATAGACCAGTCGGTCTATTGCAAGGGGCAATTCACAATGGGGTTAAGAATATTTACCGCACCGCTTGCAACATTTTGGATGTCGGGCTTCAATTGAAACAATGCTGCAAAGGGGGTTAGGGTGTCTGAACAGTTAGAGTTTTTCCCGATTCAAAGCCCGTGTCGCGGCATTTGCCAGTCAGATGAGCGCGGTTTTTGCCGTGGATGTATGCGTAACCGCGATGAACGTTTTCAATGGCAGCAGATGAGTGATGGGCAAAAGCAAGAAGTGCTGCGTTTATGTCGCCAGAGATTAATGCGCAAATTACGCGCAAACAAGTCCGCTTCCCCCGAAGAACCTCAACAACCCTCACTATTTTAATCCGCCGATACCATTATACTCAGATGCAGAATTCGTTTATTACTGAGGATTGGCTTTATGGTACAGCGCATTACGATTGCCCCGCAGGGACCTGAGTTTTCTCGCCTGGTTATGGGCTATTGGCGTTTGATGGAATGGAACATGTCCGCTCGTCAACTGGCCAGCTTTATTGAAGAACATGTCGATTTGGGGATAACCACAGCTGATCACGCCGATATCTATGGGGGTTATCAGTGTGAAGCTGCGTTTGGCGATGCGATGCGCCTGGTGCCACATTTGCGCCAGAAAATGGAAATTGTCACCAAGTGCGGGATTGCCACCACCGCCAATCCTGGCCATGCGCTGGGGCATTACATTACCGATAAATCACACATCATCAGCAGTGCTGAGTCATCGCTGCAAAAACTGGCAACCGATTACCTCGATTTGCTTTTGATTCACCGTCCTGACCCTCTTATGGATGCTGACGAAGTGGCTGAAGCGTTCACCTCGCTGCATCAGAGCGGTAAAGTGCGCCACTTTGGGGTCTCGAACTTCACGCCTGCACAATTTGCTCTACTGCAATCGCGTCTGCCGTTTACCCTGGCGACCAACCAGGTAGAAATTTCACCGGTGCACCAGCCAACAATTCTTGATGGCACGCTGGATCAATGCCAGCAGTTACGCATCCATCCTATGGCGTGGTCTTGCCTTGGGGGCGGCAGCTTGTTTAATGATGAAGGGTTCCAGGCACTGCGTGATGAATTACGTACTGTGGCAGATGAATTGGGTGCGGACACTATTGAGCAAGTGGTTTATGCCTGGATAATGCGCCTGCCTGCGAAACCGTTGCCAATCATTGGATCCGGTAAGATTGAACGCGTACGTTCAGCCATTCATTCTCTGAGCCTTGATATGAGCCGCCAACAGTGGTTCCGTATTCGTAAAGCGGCACTGGGTTACGACGTGCCATAACCCGCTTTAATTGTTATACCCAAAATAATGGGAGTTGCATCAAGGTGGCAAACGAGAGAATCCCAATGAGCTTACTCAGGTCAGTGATTTGGGTGCACGAGCAAAGCTCACGCAGATGCAACGTCAAGGATGAAAGGGGTATCTCCCGGAGTATTTGACTGGTATGGCCTATGCTTAACAGGCCGAAAGTCAATCCGGGAGGTCAAAATGAAGCGAATAAGTCTGGCTTTTCTTACGCTACTTAGCTGTGCGGCAGTTCAGGCTGCAAGCACTGAGGTTCAAATGAACCTCGTCACGCCACAGGGGATAGACCATTCTCTTGGTACAGTGAAAATAACCGAAACCGATAAAGGGCTGCTCTTTGCGCCCGATCTCCGAACCCTTCCTCCAGGTGAGCATGGCTTCCATGTTCATGCCAATGGTAGTTGTGAACCCGCACTGAAAGAGGGAAAACCCTCAGCTGCTGAAGCCGCAGGGGGGCATCTTGATCCGGATAAAACAGCTAAACATATGGGGCCGATGGGTGTTGGGCACTTGGGCGATTTACCGGTGCTGGTGGTCAATAATGACGGCAGCGCAACCGAACCCGTGACTGCACCGCGTCTGAAAACCCTCGATGAAGTCAAAGGCAAGGCGTTGATGGTGCATGTTGCTGGCGATAATATGTCGGATCAACCTAAACCGCTTGGCGGTGGTGGAGCACGCTACGCTTGCGGTGTGATTCAATAAACTCAGCGGCTGCCTGCTCGTTTTCCTGCAGGTGGCGCTTGTTCCAGCTGTGAAAGGGAACAATAGAGTCGCCAGATGATCCCGGCAAGTTGACGTGCGGCTGGGGTATGATGGCGCGAAAGCGAATCCGAAATGCGTTGCAGTTCCAGCAATGTGCTGGCTAATGAACTTTGCTGAACCCCGCGCTCACTCATGATGTCTCTCAGGGTATGAATGCACACATCACGTACCCGGGATAGCGGGTCTGAGCGCGTTTCCCATCCACGAAGTTGCCACACCACGTGCGAACAGTTAAGTAACACCACTCCCCAACGCAACAGCCAACGACGTGCGACATCATCTTTACTGTTACTGAGCTGGCTGATGTGATGATAAACCAGGGATTCAAATTGGTGTTCAGCATGCTGCGGTTTACGACTGAGTTGGTCAACGAAACCACGGCGCAATGCACAAATATGGCGGCGACTTTTCCGCGTGTCAGAACCTGGGCGCAAAACAGAAAATGCGACCCAGGAAAGACCAACGCCGATGACTTTTGCCAGATTGTCGTTAAGGAAATCAGCGAGGTCATAAACCGGCGGATTGGTAACGGCAATAAACGACCCCATAAAAACAATCAGTTGCCCCCATAAGCCGGCAAGCCTGGGTTGTTGTAGCTTCAGGAGTTGCATCGTTGCCAGTAGCGGCAATAAGAAAATCAGGAATTGCCACAGTTCGGTAATTTGCACCATCAGGCCAAACTTCACCAGGAAGCTGAACACCGAAAGCCACAATAAGGTGCGCATTAACAAGGTCAGTGAATTCAACGGTGAAGGCACTGACGAATAGAGCACACAACTGATAGCTGCCAGTGATAACGCGCCACTCCCGGCATCCCATTGGCTGCTGATACACCAGGCGCCGGTTACCGTGATGACGCAAAAGGTGCGTAATGCACTCCAGACCGCTTCGGTATTATCAGTATGGCGAGCCAGCGGAGCGGTGACAGGCGGAGCCAATACCGAAACGGGTGTGGCATTTTCCAGTTCTCGCATCCATCGGCGGCTATTGAGATACAACCAGCAGAAATAGCGCAGACGATGCCAGAAAGCCTGATGGCGGTAATCATCATCTGAGCTGGGGGCAATTTGCGAAAGCAGACGTGCGACGGTGTACTTATGGACATCTTCCCGCGCCAATTCTTTAATAATGGCCTCCAGAACAGACCATAAATTTTCAGGCGGATTAGGCCAGTTCATTAACATGCGGCGCAGACTGGAAATCACACTGGTCAGGCGCAATTGTTGATGAATAAGATAGTTAAGCAAATTGTTCTGGCGGCGGAATCGATAATGGCTCCAGAATGCCTGAATCCTCAGCAAATTCATGGTCAGAATTTGCCCGATCACCCCTTCGTGCGCGGTACGAATCGCATCCGTTGTTTCTGGCTTCCACAGCATGGATGCGTGCTCGAGCAGTCGTGCGTGCATATTTCGCAGTGCCGTAAGCAGCGTGGTGCCATCTGAGGTGCTGGGCAGCACCATCATCATAAATGCACCACACAAAATACCGACGATGACTTCGCAAACACGGGCCTGCGTGATATCCCAAAGTTGCGTGGTATCGACGGTATTCACCATCGGGAAAGCGATGATCGCCGCAGTGTAACCCGCAAGCATAAAGGCGTACGCCACGTTGTTTTGAAAATGACTAGAACTCCAGGTACAGAGTGCCAGCCATGAGGCCATTGCAAAAGTGAACAGCCAGGGGTCGTTGAGCGTATTCCCAGCAATAATGAGTGAAGCCATCGCACCAATCAGGCTGCCGGCGACTCGCCCAAGGCTTTTACTGACCACGCCACCGACGGTTGGGAAGCTGACCACGGCCGCTGAGGTCATTGCCCAGTAAGGCTCATCTAAATCGAGGTAATAGGCGATGGTGAGTGCGAGACACATCGCAATAGCATTACGCAGTGCGTAACGCCATTGACCCGCATTCGCTTTCCCCCAGGGGGTATTTCGCCATGTTAACGCGGAGATTTTCATCTGCGAGGTCAGTGTTTAATGGATACGGTGCAAGTTGTGCCGGAAATCAGCGTAATGGCGTGCGGGATATCACCCAACTTGATACGCACAGGAACGCGTTGGGCCAGGCGCACCCACGGTACATTAGGCTTGATATCTGGCACTAACGCACTGTCACTTTCCACGCTTTGATCATAAATGGCACGTCCAATACTTTGTACTGTGCCGCTTAACGGTTCATGGCCGCTATACAGAACAATCTGCGCGGTGTCACCAGGCTGGATATGGCGCAGTTTAGTTTCTTCAAAGTAACCCACTACGTAAAAAGAGTGGCTGTCGACGAGGGCAAATATGGGCTGGCCCATCGTCGCGTAGTTGCCCGTACGGGTGGAAAGATTGGTTACCCATCCATCCACGGGTGCGCTGACGGTAGTTTGAGTCATTTGCCATTTTGCATGCTCAAGAGTTGCTTCGGCAGCCTTGACCGCCGCTTGCTCGGCTTTGACATTAATATTCGCGGTATCCATATCTTCAGCAGATATGTAATTGCGGGGTAAATTTTTCCGACGTAGTGCTTCGTTACTGGCTTTGACCAGTTCAGATTGTGTCTGGGCTAACTGCGCCTCTGCGTTCAGTTGGGCAATGTGGTAGGGAGTGGGATCTATCGTGAACAGCACTGTACCCGCTTTGACAAATTGGTTGTCTTCAATATTCAGTTGAGTAATGGTTCCCGACACTTGGGGGGTGATACTGACTTGTTCGGCCCTAACTTTCCCATCTCGCGTCCAGGGAGATTGCATGTAATAATTCCATAACAACCAGCCAACAATGATGGCCACAGCAAATATCAGCAGAGTGGAAAAGTACTTTATTGTTTTCATCATTATGCTTTACCACACCACCAGAATGACAAGCCCTGCGCTGACAGACAGCGAAAATAACGATAGATCCATTAATGTTGGATGCCAGATGTCCCCAGAATACATCCAGTCACGCAGCAAATGATGCAGAATGAACCAGATAAAAAAGCCAAGGATGACTGCTTTAAAAAGAGGGGGGAGGTAGATAGAAGCCCCAACAACCCAGTCCTGAAGAGGCATGCCTGATGTTATAAAATCGAATCTCACCTCAGATAATCCTTTAAATTACTGGGGATGACTGCCGTTTCCCCTGACTTAGTTGTAAACTAAAAGTATAGCTGGTTGCATAACATCAGCAAAAGTAAGGGATTTAATTACTCGATTAATGCCTGCAAAATAGTTTAAAATTAGTATAATAAGTTAGCAAGCTAATTATAAGGAGATGATATTGGAATCGCCGTTAGGATCAGATTTGTCACGGTTGGTGCGCATTTGGCGTGCTCTGATTGACCTTCGCCTGAAACCGCTGGAGTTGACACAGACGCATTGGGTTACGTTACATAACATTCATCAGTTGCCGCCCGAGCAGTCACAGATTCAGTTGGCTAAAGCGATTGGTATTGAGCAGCCATCATTAGTCAGAACACTCGACCAGCTTGAAGAGAAAGGGCTTATTTCTCGTCAAACTTGCGCGAATGACCGTCGAGCGAAACGCATTAAGCTCACTGAACGTGCTGCACCCATCATCGATGAGATGGAAACAGTGATCAAAAAAACGCGCGGTGAGATTTTGTTGGGGATCAGTACCGAAGAACAAGCGCTGTTAATTGACTTGATCAATCGCCTGGAAAAAAACATCGTTCATCTACAGGCAAAAGAGTAATTTTATGAGTCGGCCTCATCATTCGGTGAGGCTTTCTATTTTGCAAAGATCATGTGTGCAAAGGTCGTTACCACAGAAATAAAGTGGGGCAACCTACAGGCAAGTCACCCCAGACATTATCAATTTGGCGACACAGTCGTTTGGCTACCGCTGCTGGCGATTCTTACACGTTGGCCAGCCGTGAATGTGGTCTGGCCTTGTTTCTGTACGACCAGGATGGTGTTGCCATCATCTTTACGAATTTCTAGCTCAACACCATCGGTTTTGTTGATTGCACTCTGTACACTTTGGCCTGCAACACCACCTGCAACTGCACCTGCAGCCGTTGCCAGTGAACGACCGCTACCACCGCCAACAGTATTACCCAGGAAACCACCCAGAACCGCACCACCAATCGCGCCCATCACATTTGAATCGTTACCCGCCTGGATTTGAACGGGACGAGTGGATACCAATGTGCCGTAGGTTACGCTTTGAACTTGCTTGGCTTCTGAGGCGCTATACACGTCACCTGAAAGCGTGCTGGTATTGGCGCAACCAGCCAAAGTTAAACCCACTAACGAGACTGCCAGTATACGTGAAATCATTTATGACTCTCCTGTTCATCTAAAAACGCCCAACCGAGCATCCATCATGCCTAAATTATATGGTATTTAGGTGCTGAATTTAATATTAGTTCAGCCGCATTATGGCATTGATACTAAAAAACGGGCATTAACCACGCTTAAACCAGTTGCAGTTAAGGTATCACCCCGCTTTCAATATTATTTTGTGACGCAATATTGTTAAAAATTATTAATTAATTACAACATTGAATGTTAGTTTATGGGGAAATTAAACCCATAATTTTGCGAGTTTACAGGAGTAACAGATGAAATCAGGGCGTTATATCGGCGTGATGTCAGGCACCAGTCTGGACGGTATTGATGTCGTTCTGGCAGCGATTGATGAACATCTTGTTGCGCAACAAGCGAGTTACAGCCATCCCATCCCGTTGGACATTAAAAATGCCATATTGGCAATTTGTCAGGGTCAGCAGTTAACCCTTTCTCAACTCGGTCAACTTGATAATCGGCTCGGTAAATTGTTTGCTGAGGCCGTACAAACTCTGATGACGAGACACGGTCTGACGTATACCGATATCACTGCCATTGGTTGTCATGGGCAAACAGTGTGGCATGAGCCACAAGGTGAAGCGGCGCATACCCTGCAAATTGGGGATAATAACCAAATTGTTGCTCGCACTGGCGTCACCGTTGTGGGGGATTTCCGCCGCCGGGATATGGCGCTTGGTGGGCAGGGGGCGCCGCTTGTTCCTGCTTTCCATCAGGCGTTGCTGGGGCATCCTACTGAACATCGCATGGTGCTCAATATCGGTGGTATCGCTAATCTCTCGCTGCTCATTCCCGATCACCCGGTGCGCGGGTTCGACACCGGGCCGGGGAATATGCTTATTGATGCCTGGATCTGGCGTCAACGTGGCAAAGCCTATGATAAAGACGCGCAATGGGCGATCAGCGGTAAGGTGATTATCCCGTTGTTGCAGCAAATGCTGAGCGACCCGTATTTCGCGATGCCTGCGCCAAAAAGCACGGGCCGCGAGTATTTCAATTACGGCTGGCTCGAGCGGCAACTTGCGGTATTCCCAGGTCTTGCTGGAGAAGATGTTCAAGCCACGCTTACGGAACTGACTGCGGTTACGATTTCAGAGCAAGTCTTGTTGAGTGGCGGTTGTGAGCGCTTGATGGTGTGTGGTGGTGGCGGTCGCAATCCTTTATTAATGGCCCGTTTGGGGGCACTGCTACCCGGAATTGAAGTCACCAAGACTGACGACGCGGGGATCAGTGGCGATGATATGGAAGCATTAGCTTTCGCCTGGCTTGCTTATCGTACGTTATCTGGATTACCGGGTAATTTACCGTCGGTCACAGGTGCGTCGGCGGCCAGTGTTATAGGCGCAATTTTTCCTGCAAACCCGCTACACAATGTTCCCTAAAGAATCAGAGTTAACTGAAGTTATCTGAAGCACTAAATCTCTAAACTGAAGTTAATGGGGGAAGTTATGCTCCCCCTTTATAATAAATAATAAGAACTTCAGGATATGCAGATGAAAAAACGACTTATTGCCACCATCCCTTTCATGCTTGCCGGGTGTAGTTACTACAACACTTTTGTAGAACGTATGCAGACGGATACCCTACAATATCAATGTGATGAAAAACCTCTGACGATTGAACAAAGCGACCAGAAAAATAGGGTTAAATTTGTTTACGACAACGAATACTTGTCACTGACGCAGGGATTATCTGCATCGGGTACTCGCTATACTGATGGGGTTTATGTGTTCTGGTCAAAAGGTGATACCGCAACGGTATACCGTAAAGACCGAATTGTGCTGAATAACTGTCAGCTACAAAATCCCAAACATTGATACTCGTCATCATTCAAGCCGCAGCGGCGTTGGAGTCTCCCACTCACTTGCTGCCTTGCTGCAACATGAATTATTTAGAGTAGAGATTTCTAAGGGTGGAGCGCACAATAGCTCCACCTGAAGATTGCCTGATGTAACGCCATGTCTGATAACGACTCTCTGCAACAAATTGCACATTTGCGCCGCGAATACACTAAAGGTGGCTTACGTCGCAATGATCTTACTGAACAACCTTTAGCGTTGTTTGAACGCTGGTTAGCCCAGGCTTGCGACGCAAAACTGGCTGATCCTACCGCCATGGTGGTGGCCACTGTTGATGAGAACGGCCAACCGTATCAGCGCATAGTTTTGCTCAAACATTTTGATGAACGTGGGCTCGTGTTTTATACCAATCTGGGGTCGCGCAAAGCCCATCATCTAGAAAATAACCCACGTATTAGCCTGCATTTCCCCTGGCATATGCTTGATCGCCAGGTCATGGTGCAAGGCACTGCGGAGCGTTTATCTACCATCGAAGTGATGAAGTATTTTCACAGTCGTCCGCGTGATAGCCAGATCGGTGCCTGGGTTTCGAAGCAATCCAGCCGAATTTCCGCACGCGGTATTCTTGAAAGCAAATTCCTCGAACTGAAACAGAAATTCCAGCAGGGCGAAATTCCATTACCGAGTTTCTGGGGTGGGTATCGCGTAACAATTGAACAAATGGAATTCTGGCAAGGCGGAGAACATCGTCTACACGACCGTTTTTTATACCAGCGCGAAGGTACGGCCTGGAAAATAGACCGTCTGGCCCCATAACATCGGGAAATTGTTGTTTTAAGCGCTGGCACTCCGCGTGTCGGCGCTTTATTCTATGCACGTCATATTTCAAGTTGCATGTGCGTTGGCAATACTTGGCCCCTCCTTGGGCCTCGTCCCGTTGGGGCCAGCGCAAGCGCTGTTCAAAAGGCTAAAGCCTTTTGTCCTGTAACTCGAATTATTTTGGGTATATGTCCCTAAGAAATTAAATCCTTCCGCCAGCGGGCGGAAAGTCGTGTACCGGCCATGGTGCAGTCGTAAATAGATGGAGAATTTGATGGCAAGCATCAATTTGATAAAACAATTGCAAGAGCGGGGCTTAGTCGCCCAGGTAACGGATGAAGAAGCGTTAGCACAGCGACTGGCGCAAGGGCCAATTGCTCTGTATTGCGGCTTTGATCCTACCGCTGACAGCTTGCATTTGGGCCATCTGGTTCCACTGCTGTGCCTAAAGCGTTTCCAGGAAGCCGGTCACAAACCCGTTGCGCTGGTAGGTGGGGCGACAGGTTTGATTGGCGACCCGAGCTTTAAAGCATCTGAGCGCAAACTCAATACTGAAGATACAGTTCAAGAGTGGGTGGAAAAAATCCGCCGCCAGGTCGCACCGTTCCTTGATTTCAATTGTGGTGAAAACTCCGCAGTTGCTGCGAACAACTACGACTGGTTTGGTGGAATGAACGTTCTGACCTTCCTGCGTGATATTGGTAAGCACTTCTCTGTTAACCAGATGATTAACAAAGAAGCTGTAAAGCAGCGCCTTAACCGTGATGATGTCGGTATCTCCTTTACTGAATTCTCCTACAATCTGCTGCAAGGCTATGACTTTGCTTGTCTGAACAAACTGCATGGTGTGGTGCTGCAAATTGGGGGTTCTGACCAGTGGGGCAACATCACCTCCGGTATCGATTTGACTCGTCGTCTGCATCAGCAACAAGCCTTTGGCCTGACTGTTCCGTTGATCACTAAATCTGACGGCACCAAGTTTGGTAAAACAGAAGGTGGTGCGGTGTGGCTTGATCCTAAGAAAACCAGTCCGTACAAGTTCTACCAGTTCTGGATTAACACCGCTGACTCCGATGTGTATCGCTTCCTGAAGTTCTTCACCTTCATGAGTCTCGAAGAAATCGATGCGCTGGAAGAAGAAGATAAAAACAGCGGTACGGCTCCGCGCGCGCAATATGTGCTGGCAGAACAGGTGACTCGTCTGGTTCACGGTGAAGAAGGCCTGGAAGCGGCGAAACGCATTACCCGTAGCCTGTTCAACGGCAATCTGAGTGATTTGACCGAAGCTGACCTTGAGCAACTGGCGCAAGACGGCGTACCGATGGTGGAAATGGAGCGCGGTGCTGATCTGCAACAGGCATTGGTTGATTCTGAACTGCAACCGTCACGCGGCCAGGCACGTAAAACCATTGCGCAGAACGCCATCACCATTAATGGTGAGAAGCAGTCTGACCCGGAATACACCTTTGCTGATAGCGACATTCTTTTCAATCGCTACACCTTGCTGCGCCGGGGTAAGAAAAATTACTGCCTCGTTTGCTGGAAGTAATCAGGAATAAACAGAAGGGCGTGGGCAACCACGCCCTTTATTTTTACCACCCGTTGTTATTTCGCAACCATTAAAAAATCAGTCTGTCCGAGTAGAGAAATGAAAAACATTCTTGCCATCCAATCCCATGTAGTTTTCGGCCATGCAGGTAACAGTGCTGCGGAATTCCCGATGCGCCGTCTGGGCGCAAACGTTTGGCCGCTGAACACAGTACAGTTCTCAAACCATACCCAATACGGAAAATGGACAGGCACGGTGATGCCTGCCAGTCATCTCAGCGAGATTGTGCAGGGGATTGCAGATATTGGGCAGTTAGAGCGTTGTGATGCGGTACTGAGCGGTTATCTTGGCTCTGCGGAACAGGGCGAACACATTCTTTCTATTGTTCGTAAAGTTAAAGAAGCCAATCCGCAGGCGAAGTATTTCTGCGACCCCGTCATGGGGCATCCTGAAAAGGGGTGTTTCGTCGCACCGGGTGTTGCCGAATTTCATACTCGTTACGCAATGCCTGCCAGTGACATTATTGCACCAAACCTGATTGAGCTTGAGATCCTGTGTGGCCATGCGGTTAATACTGTGGATGAAGCGATACTCGCCGCGAGAGAACTGATTGCCCAGGGCCCGGAAATTGTATTGGTGAAACACCTGGCGCGCGCTGCATATCTGCATGACCGCTTTGAAATGCTGTTGGTGACGGCGGATGAAGCCTGGCATATCCATCGGCCATTGGTCGATTTTGGTGACCGTCAGCCCGTCGGCGTGGGCGATGTGACAAGCGGGCTGTTGCTGGTGAAACTGTTGCAGGGTGCCACACTACGTGAAGCATTAGAGCATGTTACCGCAGCGGTTTACGACATCATGGTCGTGACCAGGAAAATGGAAGAGTACGAGTTACAACTGGTGGCAGCGCAGGAAGGTATTGCGCATCCAGAGCATTATTTCACTGCTGTGAAATTGTAATAAAAAAGGCGGATGACGCTTGCGCCAATCCGCCTTCTGACTTGAGTTTTATGTCGAATAAGCGCCATCGCCATCCGACATAAAACTGTCGAATTAAAGCCCTTCAGCCGTTAATGCCGCAACAACGGCCGGACGCGCTTTCATTCGTGCGATAAACGCATCGATATTGCTCAGTCCTTCCAAATTCAGTTTCACCACACCCGCCCAGCGCAACACGGTAAACAGATACGCATCTGCCACACTAAAACGCAGCCCCATCAGCCACTGTTTATCATTGAGCTCTTCGTTGACGTATTTGAACTTCTTCTCAAGGGCTGCACGAGTCAGGGTCTTGAACTCATCAGGCGTGGCCGGATTGAACAGCGGTGAGAAACCTTTATGTAACTCAGTTGCGATGTAGTTCAGCCATTCGAGGGTGTGATAGCGCGTCATACTCCCTGCTGGCGCGAGCAATTGACGGTCAGGCACTTTATCTGCCAGATATTGCACAATCGCCACGCCTTCGGTTAGCAGAGTACCATCATCAAGCAGCAGTGCAGGAACTTGCCCTTTAGCATTCACTTCAAGGTAGTCATCACCCTCTTCGGTTTTTTTTGCCGCTAAATCGACCTTAACCAGAGAGAAATCGACACCGCTTTCACGTAGGACAATATGAGGGGAGAGGGAACAGGCACCCGCTTTATAATACAGTTTCATTTCTGAACTCCTTTAGTGCGCAAAGATACCTTATGTTAGTGCTCATTCAGGCAAAAAAACAGGCAAAAAAAAGCCGCTAGCGATAACGCTAACGGCTGAAAATATCCTGTTTCCCGCAACATTACGCGGTAGCTGTTTCCGTTGAGGTTTCAGCTTGGTCTTCACTCTGTGCCATACGGCTCAGTCTTGGCGCGGTTATCATCATCAGAACCGCGATGACAGCAGTGGCAATACCAATCTGCATGAACACACGACCATAAACTTCCAGTGACACCAGTGGATCTGTCACATTTTCAGGTACAGCCATCAGGTTTGCCACTTTACCCGCAATGAGTGCAGCACCAGCGGTAGTCAGGAACCAGCTACCCATGATGAAGCCCATCAGACGCTGTGGAACCAGTTGTGCCACCATCGCCAGACCCAGACCAGAAATCATCAGCTCACCGATACTCTGCAGTGCATAGCTCAGAATCAACCAGCTGACAGAAACGATACCTGCGTCAGATGCGAACTTGGCACCCAGTGGCAGCACCAGGAAGGCCAGTGAACACAAAACCATACCGAAGGCGAACTTATGCGGCATCGGCATACGGTCACCCATTTTGTTATAGATTGCAGCCAGAATTGGGCTACCAATCATAATCCAGAATGGGTTCAGTGCCTGGAACTGCTCGGGCTCGAACGTCAGACCCAAAATGGAGTGCTCAACGTTACGAATAGCAAAGAAGTTCAGAGATGTTGGCATTTGGCTGTACAGCACAAAGAACACAATCGCTTGAACCATCAGGATGAAGGCAACAATCATCTTACGACGAGCAGCACCCTGCATGGCAAAAGCTTCTTTAGCGAAGATAACCACGATGCCCAGAGCCACCAGGCCCAGAACCATACGTGCGATACCTTGGTTGTGCAGCAGCCAGGTTGCCACGGCAACGAGCACCACAACACCGACAATAGTCATTGCCAGTTTGCCAAAGTGCACAGGTTGGAAATCAGGTTTGGAACCGTGATTTTTCACCCACTTCTTACAGAACATAAAGTTCACGAGGGTGATAAGCATACCCACGAAGCTCAGTGAGAACGCCACGCTCCAGCCATATTTCGCTGCCAGCCAAGGTGTTGCCAGCATAGAGAAGAACGAACCGATGTTGATGGACATATAGTACATAGTAAATGCACCATCCAGACGCGGATCATCCTTTGCATAGCAAGTAGAAAGCAGGGAAGACGGGTTAGCCTTAAACAGGCCATTACCCACAGCAATGGTTGCCATACCCAGATACACGATAGCAACATCGTGGCCGGAATAAGCGACCAGCGCATAACCGATAGCCAGCACGATAGTCCCGAGCACAATGACACGCTTGGTGCCCAGAACTTTATCACCCAACCAACCACCAATAGCGACCATTCCGTAGACTAGCGCACTGAAGGAAGAGAACAGGGTGATGGAGTCAGCTTCGGACATACCCAGCATTTTGACCAGGTAAACGGCCATGATGCCCTGGAGGCCGTAATAGCCAAAACGCTCCCACAATTCGATTGAGAAAATCAGGTAGAACGATTTAGGTTGTTTGAAAGCATTCAGACTGATGCTTTCTGCTGGTTTATTGTTTGCAGTCGACACATATACCTCTTTTTTTACATCCCAATTTAATAGGAGTGTTTAAAGCGTCATGCCGAGTGTGCATTCGCTTTTTTAGTTATAAGAAAGGGGAAACGGCGGGTAATGTTCACTATCCTGAGG
>NZ_DATERI010000105.1:0-23023 GCF_035271705.1 Buttiauxella sp. | reverse complement strand
CCGCCAATACGCCTGCCAAAGGCTGTGCGCCCCCCATTCCTCCGAGCCCTGCGGTCAGGATCCATTTCCCGCGCAAATCTCCGCCGTAATGCTGGCGCCCTGCTTCAGCAAAGGTTTCAAACGTGCCCTGTACGATGCCTTGCGCACCAATGTATATCCACGACCCCGCAGTCATCTGGCCGTACATCATCAGTCCGGCTTTATCGAGCTCATGGAAATGATCCCAGGTGGCCCAGTGCGGCACCAGGTTGGAGTTTGCGATTAACACACGCGGCGCGTCAGCATGGGTGCGGAAAATCCCCACCGGCTTACCGGATTGCACCAGCAATGTTTCATCGGCTTTCAAGGTGCGTAATGAGGCGAGGATCTGCTCGAAACACGCCCAGTTACGCGCCGCCTTGCCGATCCCGCCATACACCACCAGATCCTCAGGGCGTTCGGCGACATCCGGGTCAAGATTGTTTTGGATCATGCGGTAAGCCGCTTCAATCAACCAGTTTTCACAATGTAAGGTGCTGCCATGGGGCGCGCGTACCGTGCGGGCTACCGCCTGTTTTACAGATTCAGTCATCATAGCTCCCGGCATCAGGCCGATGTAGAAGGAAACAGTTGGGTAACGACAGCAGGCAGCTCACCACTAGCCCCCCACTGGCGCATGCTTTCAATATCAGGAGCCAGTAAGCGATCTTTATCGAGGAATGCGACGCGCTGGCGTATGCCGCTAAAGACTTGCTCCATTAATGGCGAACTGCGTAGCGGACGCGAAAACTCAACCCCCTGAGCGGCAGCCATTGCTTCAATGCCCACCACAGCGGCAGTGTTAAAGCACATGTCACCCAGGCGGCGTGCCGCGTAGGTTGCCATAGAAACGTGATCTTCCTGGTTTGCCGAGGTGGGCAGGCTGTCGACACTGCCTGGATGTGCCAGAGATTTGTTCTCAGAGGCCAGTGCTGCGGCCGTGACTTGCGCAATCATAAACCCAGAGTTGATCCCGCCCTCTTTCACCAGGAATGGTGGCAAGCCAGAAAGCCCGGTATCCAACATCAATGCCAGACGGCGCTCGGAAATCGCACCAATCTCGGCGATAGCCAGCGCGATGATATCGGCGGCGAACGCCACCGGTTCGGCATGGAAATTCCCACCAGAAATGACCTCACCCGTTTCACTAAATACCAGCGGATTATCAGATGCCGCGTTGGCCTCAATTTGCAGGACACGTGCCGCATGGCGCAGGTTATCCAGGCACGCGCCCATCACCTGCGGTACACAACGAATGGAATACGGATCTTGCACGCGTCCGCAATGCTGATGGGAATCAACAATTTCACTGTCAGCTAATAGCGCTCTGACGACTGCTGCGACATCAATCTGCCCAGTTTGCCCACGCGCTTCATGAATACGTGCATCAAATGGTTTTACAGAACCTTTAATCGCTTCGAGCGATAACGCACCGGCTACCAAGCCTGCGCCAAAGACTTTTTCGCCTTCAAACAGGCCACGCAGCGCAAGCGCTGTGGAAACTTGAGTACCGTTGAGTAACGCCAGTCCCTCTTTTGGCCCGAGCACTAGCGGCTCGACACCTGCCATTTTTAGCCCCTCGACGGCGGGCACCTCTTCGCCGTTAATACGCACATTCCCTTCGCCCAACAACATCAACGAAAGATGTGCCAGCGGTGCGAGGTCGCCCGATGCGCCAACCGAGCCCTTTTCCGGGATAACAGGCATCACACCGGCATTGAACAGACGCAACAAACTGTCGATAACGTTCATCCGCACGCCAGAATGACCCCGCGCAAGGCTAATGACTTTGCTGGCCATGACCAGGCGCACCACATCGTCTGGCAGCGGTTTTCCAAGCCCGACGCTGTGTGACAGCACCAGATTACGTTGCAGTTCTGCCAAATGTTCTTTTGCTATGGTGGTTTGTGCCAGTTTGCCAAAACCCGTATTAATGCCGTAAACCACATCGCCATGATTGACGATGGCTTCAACGGTTTGTTGCGCCTTTTTAACCGCTTCAATGGCCTGTGGATCAAGACTCAGCGTAACGGTTCCATGGTAGATATCACGGAGTGTGGCGAGCGTTACGCGCCCTGGAGTAAGACAGCAAAGCTTTTTTTGCAGCGACATAGTGACATCCTGATGGCATCAATTTGTATGAACGTATAGGGTCGTATATACAACTTAACTAATAAACCAAAAGGACCGCCAGCAGGTCATAGGTTATTTTTATTGAACAGTGAGCGAGATCGCGCTTTGGCTGAAAATGGGGGGCTCAACTGATCGGCGTCAACGGGATATGTGAGAGGGGTGACGGTAGCCCGGTTGTTCTATCCGGGCTCACGTTATCAACGAGTGGGGTGTTTTATCGGCAAGTCATCACAGATAGGTAATTTCGCTAAACAGCAATTTCCCTTCAGACTTCAGTAAACGCAAGGTGTGACGGCCTTCTTGCCACCAGGCACCTTGCTCTGGTGTAAGCAGTTTTTCACCCAGTTGCCACTCACCGCTGAGCACATAAATAATGCCGCCACGCGGTGCGAAAGTAGTAAACGTGCGGTCAGCAACCCGGACTTTGGCACGGCATCGGTCACGATGGGTCATGAGATTAAAATCCATCGACATCCCTTGTTTCAGCTCCGCTTTAACCGTGTAATCTCCAGCAAAGGCAAACGGTTGAAAGTGCTTGAGGGTATGACGGAACGCCTTTCCGGCATCCAAAACCACTTCCCCACCTTCGAGCAGCGTGATAACCCTGTCGACCTGTGGGAAAGCGGTAAACTCGCCGCTACTGGCGATAGAAGCGATACTCGCACGCCAATTGAAATCACGCGTTGCAGGCGGAAAGCAGCAAATTTCACGGGTTTCTCCGGCCCCGTTACGCCACAAGCTGACGGGTACTTTCCGTATATCAAAAAATTCCATCACCACTCCTGAAGGGTGCGCATCACCTGCGCAAACTGTGTATTGCTTTGTTCATCGAGGGGATGCTGTCGGTGAGAAATCACCTGTTTTCCTGCAACCCACACGTCTCTTATTTGTTCGCTTCGACCGCTAAATATCCAGCGATTTAGCAGCGCGTAATCTTCTATATTTGCCAACCATGAATCACGTTCGAGGACTAACCAGTCAGCACGTTGACCCGCAGCTATCATCCCCATCGCTACACCGCATGCCTGTGCCCCACCCACGGCGGCCTGACGCCAGAGTACTTCCCCAACCTGTGGCAGTTCGGGTAACACGATACGATTTCGGCGACGATCCCGTAGGCGCTGCGCGTATTCAAGCCAGCGTAATTCTTCCAGCGCACTGACTGATACATGGCTGTCTGAACCAATTCCCCAATGACCGCCTTGGGCGATGAAATTCGTCGCCGGGAAAATACCATCACCGAGATTCGCCTCCGTGGTCGGACACAAACCGGCCACCGCGCGGCTTTCAACAATTTGGGTTAACTCTTCCGCCGATAAATGCGTGGCGTGAACCAGGCACCAGCGGTCATCGACCGCAAAGCGGTTAAACAGCCATTCCACCGGGCGTTCACCGCTCCATGCCACGCAATCATTCACTTCTTTTTCTTGCTCAGAAATATGGATATGCACCGGTAAGCGGTAGTCGCTTGCTTCGAGAACATCTTCCATTTGCTCTTGTGTCACCGCCCGCAATGAATGGAAACACAGGCCGTGATTAATACGCGGATAGCGACGCAGTGCGATGCTCAACGCTTGTTGTTGGCGTAAATATCGGTCAACATTCTGAATAAATCTTTTCTGCCCAGCCTGCGGTGGCTGTGCTCCAAAACCCGCGTGGCTATACAGCACCGGCAATAAAGTTTGCCCTATTCCGCTGTTATCGGCAGCAAGAAACAATTGCTGTAGCATCAAATCGCCTGACGCATACGGTTTTCCGTTAACGTCATGATGTAAATAATGAAATTCAGCGACCTGAGTGTAACCGCCCTTAAGCATATCAATATATAAATGCGTGGCAATCGCGCCGACTTGCTCTGGGGATAATTTCTGTACCATGCGGTACATCATGTCGCGCCACGTCCAGAAACTGTCCTGTGGGTCACCCGCCACTTCGGTCAGCCCCGCCATCACCCGCTGAAAAGCATGTGAGTGTAAATTCGACATTGAAGGAATCACGATGCCCGTGAGCAGCGTGGCATTCTCCCCAGAAGCACCAACATCCACACGCGTAATCGTCCCTTGTTCATTGACGGTAATACGCACGTTGTGCCCCCAACCTTGCGGGAGCATCACAGCAGGAGCAAAAAATGCTCGCATAGTTTTAATTCCTTCTTTTGCGATGCCAATGATTTAGCGATTAATTGGGTGTAACGCAAACCAAATTTTAAACCTCGTCATCGTTTGCCAAAAAATTGTGTGGCAGACGACAAAATGATGCTTTGTCCAGGTCTTTGGACTTGGTGGAGTTGCTCAACGATCAATGCTGCGCTAGGTTATAGTCAATTGTCTATACAACCTGACGTGGAGAATGTCATGACCTACCCTCACACCTGCGACAGCCTGTGGAGTGGCGCTTCGCTTGTCACGATGAAAGATGGGCACTACCACACGATTGAGGATGGCGTTATCGCGGTGCATCAAGGGAAAATTGTCTGGCTGGGGGAACGCGGCGAACTCCCCGAGATCACGGCGCGGGAACATCATCATTTTGATGGTGGAATTGTGACCCCTGGTTTTATCGATTGCCACACCCATCTGGTGTTTGGTGGTGACCGCAGCACTGAATTTGAAATGCGTTTAAACGGTGTGAGTTATGCGGAAATTGCAGCACTTGGGGGCGGTATTCTCTCCACTGTTCGCCACACACGCGAAGCCTGCGAAGATGAACTGTTGAATTCTGCTCGTTATCGCCTGCACCAACTGTTGCAAGAAGGGGTAACGACTGTCGAAATTAAGTCCGGTTACGGGCTGGATATCGACAACGAAATCAAAATGCTGCGCGTTATTCGTAGGCTTGGCGAAACGCTACCCGTTGAAGTGTACGCCACCTGTCTTGCGGCACATGCCATCCCACCGGAGTTCAGCGGTGATGGCGACAAATGGGTTAACGTGGTGTGCGAACAGTTGCTACCGCGTGTCGCAAACGAAAAACTTGCGGATGCGGTGGATGCGTTTTGCGAGCATCTGGCGTTTAGCCCCGCACAAACTGAAACCGTTTTTGCTGCCGCTCGCGCGTTAGGCATACCCGTAAAACTCCACGCCGAACAACTTTCCGCGCTTGCTGGCAGCAGCCTGGCGGCGCGTTACCAGGCGTTGTCCGCCGATCATCTGGAATATGCAACGGCTGCTGATGCGCAGGCGATGGCCGCAGCAAACACCGTTGCAGTGCTGCTGCCTGGGGCGTTTTATCTGTTGCGTGAAAAGCAACAACCTCCTGTCGCCTCATTCCGCCAATATGGCGTGCCGATGGCGGTCGCCAGTGATATGAACCCCGGCACATCCCCGGCTCTCTCATTACGTTTAATGCTGAATATGGCCTGTACCCTGTTTGGTTTAACGCCTGAAGAAGCGCTGGCAGGAGTAACGTTGCATGCCGCGCAGGCTCTGGGGATCCGTGAAAGTCACGGTAGCCTTGAATGCGGGAAAGTTGCAAACTTTGTGCATTGGCCCGTGGCACGTCCCGCAGAACTGGTCTATTGGTTAGGGGGGCAATTACCCTGCACCGTGATTTATCAGGGAGAGAAACGTGACAGCACCTTTTAATTTCATCCGTGGGAAACTGCCGCTCCTTATCAGTATTCCCCACGCAGGCACGGCTTTAACGCCAGAAGTTGAGTCGGCGTTAAGCGATGCAGCAAAGCCATTGCCGGATACCGACTGGCATATCCCGAAACTTTATGATTTCGCAACCGACCTTGGCGCAAGTGTGATTGTCGGTAATTATTCACGCATGGTTATCGATTTAAACCGCCCTGCCGACGACAAACCGCTCTATACCACTGCCACCACGGGGCTGTATCCCGAAACATTGTTTGATGGAACAGCGGTTTTCATCCCAGGTAAAGAACCGAGCCCAGCGCAACGTAAAGCGGTGCTGGACAATATCTGGCAGCCATATCATCTGCAATTGCAAACCGAACTGGAAAGAATGAAAGCCGAGCATGGCTACGCGCTGCTGTTCGATGCGCATTCTATTGCCAGCCAGATCCCGCGTTTGTTTGAGGGGAAATTACCTGATCTCAATTTCGGCACCAACAGTGGCAAGAGTTGCGATGAGCTGATTGAAGAGCATCTGGTGGCGTGTGCGGCGTCGCAGAAGCAATTTAGCTGGGTGGCGAATGGGCGCTTTAAAGGTGGCTATATTACGCGCGCTTACGGGCAACCCGCGCAAGGAGTTCACGCTGTTCAACTGGAACTGGCACAATGTCATTATATGGATGAGCAAGCGCCATTTGCCTGGCGTAGTGAGCGGGCAGAAAAACTGCAACCGTTGCTCGAGGAGCTTATCCGTTCGATGCTGGCGAGCGCCCAGCAGATTGCATAAACGCTGAATCTTGGCAATGGTGGATGACGCCCTTCGGGCCGCTGCTCGCCCAACACACCTGCAGCTCGAAGTATGACGGGTAAAAGAAAACCGCCGGTTCTGCCCACTGCGAAAACGCATTGTGAACAAAACCGGCGGTCTTAAGTCAGTCGATCAGTTATTCCTGATCAGCAGGCATTTTACCTTCATGTTGAGGACGTTCTGTCAGACGCTTCTCAAAATTGGCATTAAATTGTTTTTTCTGCTCAGGCGTCAGAATGTTGTAGATTTTATTCTGTGCTTCCATACGCGCCATCATACGAGCTTTGTTCTGCTCGGCCATTTTATCTACTTGTGCTTGTGCTTTGGCCTTGTCGAAGCTGTCGCTGGCGATGATGTCGTGCGCTGCACGACGTTCTTCAACTGAAGGGCGCTCCATTTTACTGTGCTGTTCTTTCATGATGTCGCGCACTTGCTGTTTCTGTGCGTCAGTCAGGTTCAGGTCTTTAAACATCATGTCATGCATGCCGCCACGCATCCCTTTATGGTGCATCATCGGCGCATCAGTTTTTGCATCGGTAGTGGTCGCGGTCGTAGTGGTGTCAGCCGCATGTGCCAGATTTGCCGCGCCCAGAGCCAGAGTTGAAGCAACAAACAGAGCTGTTAATTTACGCATATTATTATCCTTCATCATAATTTGGATTTTTCTGCGACGGTTATGCCGCGTTGACGAAATTAAGTTTACGGGGTTATGCGTCAAGTAATAGTGCGCATAGGTAAAGCATTGAAAGGGTAAAAAACAAAATTTCAGCAATTATGGAGATAATAAGAATAATTCAGGTAGGAATTGCAACAAAATATAACAAGATGATGATTTTAAAGAAATTATGTAGAGAGTGTAGCGTAATTATAAAGCTGAATAAAGCATCGAATAAGAATTATCTGGATATAGCCATCATACATAACGCTGCAATTTTGTTGATGGCATCCACAAATATTACCCCGTCATATTTCACGCAGCATTAAACCCGCACGCAATCCCGTTGCGACATTAGGGTTAGGGAATAAAACAAACTCGATATCCTCTTTTACCACGTAACGAGTGTCACCATCTTCGGCCAGCAATGTGCCTTTCGGGAAGGCGGTAAAATTTTGCGTTTGCGCCGACATATGCAACACAAAGTCATCGCTGTGACGCGTTATCTGTTGCGCTACTTCATAGCGTAGCGGTTGGCTTTCAGCACACGGCGAAGTTTCACCGCTCAGCAGTGCCTGTAACGCCTGTCGGGTCACTTCGAACTGGCTGAGGTCGTTCTCACCAAAGGGTTGTGCTTTGCCCAACTCCAGCGTGCAACTGAGCGCATTGAAGTGTTCGCTGCTGAAATGGGTGAAAGTCCCACCTGGTGCCTGATGAAACACCAACGCCTGTAAACCGGCGCAGCCTAGCCATGAGAGAAACGCCTCATCGTAAGGCAGTGCACGCGCGGGTAGCACGCCAAATCGAGGGTGATACGAGCTGCGAATCGCGGTGTGCATATCCAGATGCCAGCATGTTGTCTCTTCACTCTCTGCCAGAAACAGATCTAAAGCATGTTCAAGACGACAGGCACGTTGAGTTTCAATGCTTTCCGGGAACTGCTGCCAGCCTCCCCCAAACATACGATTCATATCGCTATGCTGATAACGCTGGTTGCTACGCAAGGCCGCAGGATTGCCGAGGATCACTAATACCCGCCATTGCAAGGCTAACTCACCAACCAAAAGGCTATCGACTATCTGCGCGAGTATCTCTACTGGTGCCGTTTCGTTACCGTGGATCCCTGCCGACAACACCAGCGTCTTTTCCACGGCTTGATGAGGAATCAAGGTCACAATCCCTTCATCCCACCATTGCCACCGCAGATGCACATTCTCACCTGCAGTTTGAGTCGGCACTTTCCCTGCCAGGGTTTGCGCCAAAAAATCCAACATTGTACCTCCAGCCAGAACCTCGCCAGTAGACGTTATCGATGCCGTCATTTTGGTCACGGACAGTGCGCAAAATGACAAATCAGATAGTCTACTGACAGGTTCCTAGTGTTGAAATGGATAGATAGAACCTAAGTCTAGTATACGCGTCAGTTCGTCAAGTGCTTCACGCCCTTCTCTGAGCAATTGCGGGTCGGCTAGATCTGCCTGAGTTAACTGGTCACGATACCAGCTATCTACCCAATTATTGAGTGTGACAAACAGTGTGTCGTTCATCATTACCGCTGGGTTTAGCGCGTGTAGTTCTGTTTCGTTTAGCACCACACGCAGGCGCAAACACGCCGGCCCACCGCCATTTGCCATGCTTTCACGCAGATCAAACACTTTCAGCTCACTGATTGGGTTATCTGCTGCCAGCACCTCATTGAGATAACCCCATACGCCTGCATGCTGGCGTGATTCTTCCGGTAGCACCAGGGTCATGCTGCCATCGTCACGGCTGAGTAACTGGCTATTAAACAGGTAGGTGCCAACGGCATCGGTAACTGAAACTTTGCTCGCTGGGACTTCAATAGCTGTAAAACCTGGCACTCTTTCACGTAACTGCGCATACAGCGCCTGTTGATGCAAAAAAGCCTGCTCGTGGCAGAACAGCACCTGGCGATTAGATACGGCAATCACATCATTGTGAAAAACCCCCTGGTCGATAACTGCGGGGTTTTGTTGGGCATAAACCAGTAAATCGGGGTTAACCTGGTTAAGCCTTGCTACAGCCTGGCTTGCTTCGAGTGTCTGGCGTGCCGGATATCGCGCCGGAACCAATCCGGCTTTTGCCTCTTCTCGTCCATAAACAAACAGTTGGGTTGATGGCTCACCGTATGCCCCCCCAAGGCGGTTATGGTTTGCTGCCCCTTCGTCGCCAAACATCGCCACTTGCGGCAATGCCGAGTGCACAGAAAAATGCTGCTCATTACGGAAGATGGCTCGCAACACGTTCTCCGTCGTCGGTGCTTCGCTTGCACGGTGGAATTTGTTGTTAAGATTCGCCACCGTGAAATGCACTTTGCCATCTAAACTGTCAGCCGACGGGCAGACTGTCGCGGCGTTCGCCACCCACATAGAAGAAGCGGAGCTCACCGCCGACAGCAATTGCGGCGCTTGTTTTGCCACCCGTTCCACAATTTGCGCATCGGTGCCACTAAAACCCAACTGGCGCAGCAGGGGAATGTTGGGTCTTTCTTGCGGCGCAATAACCCCTTGTGCAAACCCGGCATCCGCCAGCGCTTTCATCTTCAGCAAGCCTTGTTTAGCGGCAAGCTTAGGGTTAGAGACGCGGAACTGATGTTTGGTAGACGCCTCGTTGCCAAAAGAGAGCCCAGCGTAATGGTGGGTTAACCCCACCAGCCCATCGAAATTGACTTCACGCGTTTTCATGGTTATTCCTCACGGCTGAAATCAAGCCCTGGGCTCAGGGTGGCAGGCAGTGGGAATGATGGGCTTTCCAGGGTCGCCATAGGCCACGCGCAGTAATCAGCCGCATACCAGGCACTGGCGCGATGGTTGCCTGATGCACCTACCCCACCGAAGGGGGCTGCACTTGATGCACCGGTGAGCGGTTTATTCCAGTTAACAATCCCGGCTCGCGCTTCAAGTAAGAGTTGGTCGAACTGCTTACGATGTGGCGAAATCAGTCCACTTGCCAGGCCGTAACGGGTGTCATTGGCCATAGCAATGGCCTGCTCGAAATCGGTATAACGGTAAACCGTCAGCAACGGGCCAAAGATTTCTTCATCCGGCACATTCGCCACACCGGTTAATTCCACGATGCCCGGCGTCAGTAATGATGAACCGGCTTTGATAAGTTTTGGTTCAAGCAAGGCTTTTCCACCGCGAGCGATATGTTCCTGCCAGCCCGTCAGCACGCGTTCTGCGGCTTGCACCGAAATCAGCCCGCCGATAAACGGCTGTGGCACCGCATCCCACGCGTCAGGGCGAATCCGCGCAGCCACTTCAACCAGACGATTTAAAAACGCATCGCCCTGAGCGCCTTGTTTGACCAGCAAACGACGCGCACACGTACAACGCTGCCCTGCGGTGACAAACGCCGACTGAATCACCAGATGCACTGCTCCATCGATATCTTCAGGTTCTTCGACGATAAGCGGGTTGTTGCCACCCATTTCGAGGGCGAGGATTTTCTCCGGCTGCCCAGCAAACTGGCGGTGGAGTTGATAACCGGTGTTGGCGCTACCGGTAAACAACAAACCGTCCAGCGTCGGTTGTTGCGCTAGCGCCTGTCCGGTTTCGCGTCCGCCCTGCACCAGGTTCAACACGCCATCTGGCACGCCTGCCTGCTGCCAGAGTTTCATCACCTGTTCGCCAATCAACGGCGTGAGTTCGCTGGGTTTAAAGACAATCGTGTTGCCCGCCAACAGGCCAGGAACGATGTGGCCGTTCGGTAAGTGCCCAGGGAAATTGTACGGGCCAAAGACCGCTAACACTCCGTGCGGGCGGTGGCGTAAAGTTGCCGCACCATCAGGCATCTCGGTGTGTGTTTCGCCAGTGCGAGTGTGGTAAGCCTTAACCGAAATGGCGATTTTGTTGATCATCGCCGTGATTTCGGTTGCTGCCTCCCAACGTGGTTTACCGGTTTCCTGGGAAATAGTGACGGTCAAAGCGTCTTTATTGGCTTCTAGCAAGGTTGCGAACTTTTCAACCATTGCCTGGCGCTGTGCGAATGGGCGTTTTGCCCACCCAGGAAATGCGGCACGCGCCGCATCACACGCTTGCCCGACTTGCTGCGCATCCGCCGCAATACCTTCCCACAGCAAATCGCCGTTGACTGGATTGTGCTTTTGTAGTGCTTCGCCGTGCCCGGAAAGCCATTGTCCATTAATCCACTGAGTCATACTTTTTTCTCCTCGGGGCACAAACGCACCAAACGGACTTTATCGCCAGTGCTGCATTTCAGGGCATCAGCGGTTTTGGCATCGATAACCAGCCGCTCACCTTTTGGATCTGCCTTAATCAGCATGACGCGAAACTCGTTATATTTTTCATTGGCGACCAGGCACATCGGCAGTTCTTCGGTCGCCGGTTGCCCAATCACTAATTCAACCAAGCGGCTTTTCCGAATCGCGCGTACGCGGTCGATGTCGCACTCCAGTGTTGGCCCACCGTCAAAAATATCCACGTAATTGCGGTAGCGAAAACCTTCAGCTTCAAGCACCGCCCGAGCCGGTGCGGTTTGCGGATGGACTTGACCAATCACCGCCCGTGCTTCTGCTGAGAGGAAATCGGTATAAATAGGATGCTTTGGCATGAGCTCAGCGATAAACGCTTTCTGTCCGGTACCGCACAAATAATCTGCACGGTTAAAATCCATTGAGAAAAAGCGGTTGCCGAGGCTTTCCCAAAACGGAGAATGACCGTGTTCGTCAATGACGCCGCGCATTTCGGCGACCACTTTGTCGTTAAAACGATCGCGGAAAGCGGCCATAAAGAGGAAGCGCGATTTGGACAGCAGGTAACCGTTGCCCTCTTTGCGCCAGTCTGCATCAAGGAACAGCGTGCAAAGCTCACTGCTCCCGGTATGGTCGTGACTGAGAAATAGCGTAGGCAACGCATTGTAAATATTCAGTTCTTTGGATGCATGAACATGCGTGCCGACGTGGTAGTTGTACCAAGGGTCGTTTAGCCCGACGGCGACCTCAATGGCACAAATACCCACCACACGTTCGGTTGAGGTGTCTTCCAGGACAAAAACATAGCCCTGCTCGCCTTTTGGCAGACCACCCTGCCAGGTATGAATTGAGCGTTCGATACGTGCCGACAGCGTTTTTTCATCCGCAGGCAGCGAGGTCAACCCGCCACCTGTTTTACCCGCCAACGCCAGCAGCCCGGATAAATCACCGCGCTCAACCGGACGGATAACCATCATGATTGCTCTCCCGCTAAAAAGCGTTCTACCGCCTGCTCAAAACGATCCAATCCTTTTTGCACTTCGGCTTCACTGACAATTAATGCTGGAGCAAAACGAAGCACATTTGCACCCGCAATCAGCATCATCAAGCCTTCTATCGCTGCCGCCTGTAAGATAAGTTTAGCTTTTCCACTGTACTCTGGTTGCAGTACGCAGCCGATTAACAGCCCCAAACCGCGCACTTCACTAAACAGTTGATGCTTCTGGTTAATCTTGTTCAAACGCTCTACAAACCAGGTATGACGCTGTTTGACACCATTGAGCACTTCCGGCGTATTGATAATTTCCAGCACTCGCCCTGCCACCGCACCCGCCAACGGGTTACCGCCGTAAGTGGTTCCGTGGGTACCCACCACCATCACTTTGGAGAATTTGTCAGTAGTGAGCATTGCACCAATCGGGAAGCCGCCACCTAGCGCTTTCGCGGTAGATAGCACATCCGGGGTGATGCCATAGTGCATATAGGCGTACAGCTCGCCAGTGCGCCCAACACCGGTTTGTACTTCATCGAAAATCAACACCGCATTGTGGCGATCGCACAGTTCGCGCAGGCCTTGCAGGAATGTAGGATCAGCAGGGACTACACCGCCTTCACCCTGTATAGGTTCAACAATCACTGCACAGGTATTTTCATTAATCAGTTCACTGGCAGATTGCAGATCGTTATAAATGGCGTGGCTGATTTGCGGCGGTAGCGGAGCAAAATCTTGTGAATAAGCCGGTTGCCCACCCGCCGAAACGGTGAACAACGTGCGACCATGGAACGCATTTTTGAAGGCGACAATACCGCTTTTCTGCGGGCCATAATTATCGTGCGCATATTTACGTGCCAACTTCAGTGCTGCTTCGTTGGCTTCCGCACCGGAGTTGCAGAAGAAAACTTTGTCGGCAAAGGTGGCATCAATCAGCTGTTTTGCCAGGCGCAGAATCGGCTCGTTCGTGTAGCCATTGCCGGTATGCCAAAATTTAGCCGCCTGCTCTTCCAGCGCTTTGCGCAAATCAGGATTAGCATGGCCGAGGGCATTAACCGCAATCCCGCCCGCAAAATCAATGTAATCTTTGCCTTGCTGATCCCAAAGCGTCGACCCTTCACCACGTACCGGAATAAAAGAAGCTGGGGCATAAACGGGCATCATCCATTCGTCGAAATTCTGGCGGGTAATTGACTGCGACATAGCGACCTCTTCCGGTAAATAAAAAGTTATTCATATGTTAAATAATTGAGTGTTTGCGCTGTAAATGTAGATTGCACGCTTCGTGCCAGCCAGCGAAAAAAATGCATACAGGAGGGGGGGGTTGTTAAATCAATGAGTTATAAATTCATTCCATTCACACAAACTGAATAAATAGTGCATAGTTTTATGGTGGCGTATGGATCGCCGCACGAAAACAAGAAATATTATGCACCGGTAAAATTTAATACTGGATTTGTGATCGATGCTGGGATTTGCACGGTGTTTACGCCCTAAATCGGGGCGGTATGACATATTTTGGTGCAGATTTTGCTGTGTGAAAATTCACAATGGAGGAGTCCCACAGGTCTGTTCTGTAACCTATGTGACCAGTCATACAGTCGCGTTACCCAACAAAGCAGATACGAACGGTGGATGCTGCTGGCGCTTATTCACACGACAAAAAGGTTTACCATCAGTCTCAATTTGACGCTTTTTCTGCTACCATCCTGCAACATTGTTAAGTAACCATGGCAGCGACTTATGAAATTCGTCTCTTTTAATATCAACGGCCTGCGCGCCCGTCCGCATCAACTTGAAGCCATTGTTGAACAACATCAGCCCGACGTTATCGGTTTGCAGGAAACAAAAGTCCATGACGACATGTTCCCGCTCGAAGATGTCGCGAAGCTGGGCTACAACGTCTTTTATCATGGTCAAAAAGGCCATTACGGTGTGGCGTTATTAACCAAAGAGACGCCAATTTCGGTACGTCGTGGTTTCCCCGGTGACGATGAAGAAGCACAGCGCCGCATCATCATGGCTGAAATCCCTTCGCCATTAGGGAATCTGACGGTGATCAACGGTTACTTCCCACAAGGTGAAAGCCGCGACCACCCGACCAAATTCCCGGCAAAAGCAAAGTTCTACCAGGATCTGCAAAACTTCCTCGACAGCGACCTGAAGAAAGACCACCCCGTGCTGATTATGGGGGATGTGAATATCAGTCCAACTGACCTGGATATCGGCATTGGTGATGAGAACCGCAAGCGCTGGTTGCGCACCGGTAAGTGCTCTTTCCTGCCAGAAGAACGTGAATGGATGGACCGCCTGATTAACTGGGGTCTGGTGGATACCTTCCGCCACGCAAACCCAGAAGCACAAGACAAATTCTCGTGGTTTGACTACCGTTCAAAAGGCTTTGATGACAACCGTGGGCTGCGCATCGACCTGCTGCTGGCAAGCCAACCCCTGGCTGAGCGTTGTATTGCAACCGGCATTGATTACGATATTCGCAGTATGGAAAAACCTTCAGACCACGCACCGGTTTGGGCCGAATTTAAGCTGTAAGGAACAAAACCACATCCCATGCGTAAGTTACTGTTTGCCACGCTGGTTGTGGTTTTCGTTCTGCTGATTATCTATCTGCCGCCAGGTAGCCTGGCGGCGCTGCAACACTATCAAGCGCAATTTACTGTCTGGCATCAGCAACATCCACTGCAAACCGCAGTGGTTTTCTTTCTGATTTATGTCGTAGTCACCACCCTTTCCATTCCTGGCGCAACGCTTTTAACATTATTGGCAGGCTCGCAATTTGGACTGGTGCAGGGAACCGTTCTGGTTGCGCTGGCGGCAACCTGTGGCGCGACACTTGCGATGCTGATCAGCCGCTATCTGCTGCGTGATTGGGTACAACAGCGTTTCGCCGCCCCCATGTGGGCGATGAACAAGGGAATGGAACGCGAAGGTTTGTACTATCTTTTTGCTTTACGGCTCACTCCGGTTTTCCCGTTCTTTTTGATTAATTTGCTGATGGGCCTGACGTCCGTCAAAACGCTGCACTATTTTGCCGTTAGCCTTGTCGGGATGTTGCCTGCGATTGTGGTTTATCTCAATGCAGGCCGTGAATTGAGCAAGCTTCGTACCCTTAGCGATATTCTTTCGCCCGGCATGATTGTGATGTTTATTTTGCTGGGCGTGTTGCCGCTGGTGTCACGACGGATTGCCGAGCGATTTCGCACACATTAATTCATTGAGGAATTCACCTTGCGTGGCTTTATTTGCCTGGTTTACACCCTTTTATTCTCGCTATCCTTGAGCGCGAGTTCTTTTGCAGGCACCACTGACTGGCAAACATTACGCCAGCAGGCAAAAGGCCAGACCGTTTATTTCAACGCCTGGGGAGGCGATCCGGCGGTAAATAGTTATCTCGACTGGGTCGCGGGTGAAATGAAGCAGCACTATGGTGTCACGCTCAAAGTCGTCCGCCTGGCGGATGCTGCCGACGCAGTAAAACGCATTCAGAGCGAATACCGCGCCGGGCGCAAAGATAACGGTTCGGTCGACCTGTTGTGGGTCAACGGTGAAAACTTCCATACCCTGAAACAAGCGGGATTGCTAAAAGAAGGCTGGGCATGGGAGTTGCCAAACTGGCGCTATGTCGACCAGAAAAAACCGGTGCGTGAAGATTTCTCGCAACCGACTGAGGGTGCCGAAGCGCCGTGGGGCAGCGCACAGCTGATGTTTATCGGCAACGCACAATCGGGCATGGTTTTCCCGCGTAAAGCGTCGGAACTGTTGGCGTTTGCCAACGCGCACCCTGGCAAACTGAGCTACCCTCGCCCACCTGATTTCACCGGCACGGCGTTTATCGAACAGTTGTTGATTGTGTTGACGGGCAACCCGGAAGCATTGCGTCAACCTCCTACTGCTGCAAACTTGCAGCAGGTCACGGCCCCCCTGTGGGGTTATCTGGATAAACTGCACCCGCTATTGTGGCGCGAAGGCAAAACTTTCCCCACCACACCTGCACGGATGGACCGCATGCTGGCTGAAGGCGAGTTGTTAATGTCGATGACCTTTAATCCCGCGCATGTTGATAATCTTATCGGCCGAAAACAACTGCCCGCGACTGCGCAAGCTTTTGGCTTTGAACAAGGCATGTTGGGCAACGTCCATTTTGTGACGATTCCTGCCAATGCACGCGCCCAGGCTGGCGCACAAGTTCTGGCAAACTTCCTGATGTCACCGCAAGCCCAAATCCGTAAGGCTAACCCCGCAATTTGGGGTGACACCACCATTCTGGATAGCGCAATGCTGCCGCCGTCTTTAGGCGAGCAACTTAATGCCCAAAAACCGGCCCATCTGCAAACGGTGCCGTATCTGGCAGAGCCGCATGCTGCCTGGGTTAATGCGCTGGAAAAAGAGTGGTTACAGCGCTACGGAGCCAAATGAAACCTCGCACGCTGCCCCGTATTTTAGCGTGGCTTGCGGTGGGATGTATTTTTGCGCCGTTACTGCCAGGTTTAGTGATGATGGCCACACCCGCAATGGCTCCAGAAATCTGGCAGGCGCTGTGGGCTGACAACCAGTGGCCAGTTGCTCTACGTGCGACGTTAAACTCAACGGTGATTAGCGTCGCGGGTTCGCAGGCATTGTGCCTGGTCGTGCTTTGCGGCCTGTGGCCAGGGGCTCGCTGGCAGCGCTATACCTCACAACTGCCATTATTATTGGCCTTACCCCACGTCGCATTTGCCAGCGGTTTTTTGTTCTTATTTACCGATAACGGCTGGCTGGCGCGATGGTGTGGCGCATCTTTTCATCTCGATGAAAATGGCATTGGTCTGGGTATTTTACTGGCACTCAAAGAGAGCTGGTTTTTACTCTGGATAGCCAGTACGCAGCTTAATTACCAGACCCTTTCTCAACAACTCACCGTGGCGCAAAGCCTGGGCTATGGCCCGCTGCAAAGCCGCATTCGCGTGCTGGTTCCACAATTGTTGCCACGCCTGAAATGGGCGTTATTGGCGGTGGTGGCCTACAGCTTATCAGTGGTGGATGTGGCGATTATTCTCGGCCCGGCAAACCCACCGACGCTTGCCGTGCTGGCCTGGCGTGGGTTAAACGATACCGACCCGCAACGCGTGGCGATAGGCATGTTAACCTCGCTGTTATTAGTTGGGTTGTTAGGGTTATTTATCGTGCTCGGCTGGAGTTTATGGCGATTGTTGCGCCGCACTTTGGGGCATTTTTCAGGTCGTCGGCATCATTTCAACATCCAGCCGCTGGCATCGGGTTTAGGTTTTATTATGACGGCAACCGGCATCGCGGCGATGGCGATGCTGGCACTGTGGTCATTCGCCGATGGCTGGTTTTACCCGGCTATTTTGCCAGAAGCTTACGCAGTTTCTGGATGGCAGACCGCAGAATTCACCCCATTGGTCACCACACTGTTACTGGCGCTGGCGAGCAGTTTGGCAGGCTTGCTGGTCATTATTGCGTGGCTCGAAGGGGGCAATCCCCGTTTTGATTTGTGGCTTGCACTGCCGCTGTTTTTGCCGGCCTTACCGTTGGTTGCCGGGCAATACCGAATACTGCTGATTGTGCAACAAGACGGCGGCTGGTTCGGCGTTATCTGGAGTCATTTATTGTGGGTTGTGCCCTATATGCTTTTGGTGGCGCGCCCGGCCTGGCAGCAGTTAGATCCCCGTCTGGTGATTACCGCCCGTTCCTTTGGCTGGTCATCGTGGAAAATTTTATGCTGGGTTAAATTGCCGCTGCTGGCACGCCCAATGCTGGCAGCGCTCGCGGTTGGGTTTTCAGTCAGCATCGCGCAGTATTTACCGACGCTTTACGCCGGGGCTGGGCGTTTTACCACAGTCACCACCGAAACCGTAGCGCTGAGCAGCGGGGGCGACCCACAACAGCAGGCGATTCAAGCGTTGTTGCAGATGCTGCTGCCGTCCATCATGTTTATCATCACGCTTCAGGTCAGCCGCCTGATTGGGCGTTATCGACAAGGTTTACGCTAATGCTGTGTGTTCAGAATTGCTCTATTGCCACGGCTTCACGCGCGCTTATCCACGCGATGAATTTCACCGTTGCCCCCGGGGAGGTGCTCACGCTGATGGGGCCATCGGGTGCCGGTAAATCGACGTTTTTAAGCTGGATGATTGGCGCGTTGCCCGCTGAGTTTACCGTTACCGGCGAGTTATGGCTTAACCAGCAACGCCGCGATACGCTACCTACCGAGCGGAGAAATATCGGCATTCTGTTTCAGGATGCGCTGTTGTTTGACCATCTTAACGTTGGGCAAAATCTGTTAATGGCGCTTCCTGCAGCCATTAAAGGTTGCGAACAACGGCAGCATCACATGGAACAGGCGCTGGAAAATGCACAGTTAGCGGGTTATTCCCGCCGCGACCCAGCGACACTTTCTGGCGGGGAACGGGCGCGAATTAGTGTGTTACGGGCATTGTTAGCAAAACCCGAAGCCCTGTTGCTCGACGAGCCTTTCTCGCGTTTGGATCAAACTTTGCGCGAACAATTCCGCCAGTTCGTCTGGCAGCAGATTGAGCTGCAGGCCATTCCGGTGGTGCTGGTCACGCACGATCCGCAGGATATCCCCACAGGTGGAAACATTGTTACGCTCTAGGTTGAATATGCGGTAACGCAAAGAAATATGTGGATGATTGAAGCAATATAACGGCTCTATTTTCTCCATTCAGGTTATAAGATGAAACGTGTTTCTCAACTAACCGCCGCCTTGATGCTATCTGGGTTGGCGCACATGGCTTTCGCCGCAGATAAACCTTCTCAGATGACTTTTTCTACCCTTCAGGCGCAACACGGCATCGTGATTGATACGCGTCCCAGTGCTTTTTATAACGGCTGGCCGCAAACCGTTCACGGTGTTGGCGGTCACGAGCCTGCAGCCCTTAATTTATCGGCCAGTTGGTTAGGCATGATGAATGACGAGCAACTGCAACTGTGGGCAAAACAGCACAGCATTGCACCCGATAGCCTGATTGCACTGTATGGCCAAAGTGATGAGACAAAAGCGGTTAAAGCGCGGCTGTCAAAACTGGGTTATCAGCACATTGCTCTGCTGTCTGATGCCCTGCAACAACCGGCGCGTTTACAGAAAATGGCCCACTTCGAGCAACTTGTTTATCCGCAGTGGCTACATGACCTGATGCAGAATAAAGCCGTGGCGGCACAACCTGCAGGCGAGGTCAAAATCATCGAAGCCGCCTGGGGTGCGCCGAAGCAGTACCTGCTGAGCCATATTCCAGGTGCGGATTACCTCGATACCAACGAGATCGAAAGCGAGCCGTTGTGGAACAAAGTGTCTGACGACAAGCTGAAAGCGGTGTTGGCGAAACACGGTATCCGTCATGACACCCCGGTGATTATGTACGGGCGTGATGTCTATGCTGCGGCGCGTGTCGCACAAATCCTGCTGTATGCGGGTGTGAAAGATGTGCGTCTTCTGGACGGTGGCTGGCAGAGTTGGTCTGACGCTAAATTGCCTGTAGAGCGCGGTTTGCCAAACAATGTTAAACCCGCTGCCGATTTTGGTGCACCATTCCCGGGCCAGCCACAGTTGATGCTCGACACTGAGCAAGCGCGTGGTCTGTTAGGCCGCAAAGATGCGTCGTTGGTCAGTATTCGTTCGTGGCCGGAGTTTATCGGCAGCACGAGCGGCTATAGCTACATCAAGCCAAAAGGTGAGATTGCCGGTGCGCGTTGGGGCCATGCAGGTTCTGACTCAACGCATATGGAAGATTTCCATAACCCGGATGGCACCATGCGTTCTGCTGATGACATCGCCACGATGTGGAAAAGCTGGAATATTACGCCAGATCAGCACGTCGCGTTTTACTGTGGTACCGGCTGGCGTGCCTCAGAAACCTTCATGTATGCCCGTGCAATGGGCTGGCAGAATGTGGGCGTGTACGATGGCGGCTGGTATGAGTGGAGCAGCAATCCGAAGAACCCGGTTGAGACGGGTGAACGTCAGCCTGAGTAAGTTTAGTTAACGCCCCTCGCCCCGACCCTCTCGGTCGGGGCGAGGGTGAGAATGGTTCCATTTAACCAATATTGACAGTCCCACTCCCAATAACAACACCGCCACAACTAATACTGTCCCCTGTTCTGGCTGCCGGAATCCCATCTATAAAAACAGTCCCAGAGCCACTTGAGATAGCGCGAGGATGAGGTGGGTGATTTGGCGGTTTGCTGTGCTCAAATAACGGATCCCCCAAACGGGCTGCAGGTAAACCATCAATAAATACTGTTGGCGAACCAGCAATTATCGGCGTGGAATGAAAACCATCGTGTTCAGTTCCTTGATCATTCAGTTTTGCGGCTAACGGCATAAATATCCTTATTATGGTGAGTGAGACTTTGAGTTTTATTTAATATGACTAGTTTGTTATGGTCACTCTACAGCCGTCTGTCAATATGGCAAGAGAACCTTCCCTTCATCTATTTATTGGCTGTGTTATGTTGAATTCATCACCCCATAAAACATCTATTCATTTGACACTAACGATTCTATAGTGCAAAAAAAATTCGTTTAATTGGGTTGGTAATACCATACAGCCTTGATATAATCACTTTCATTCTTTTTATATAAAACAATAAGCCATTTACTCGAAGAATAACCAGAGTTGATATCTGAAGGACTCACCACTGTATTAATCATATTACCAAAATCATTATCAGATAGCTTATAATACTCATTTTCTTTTATTGGTTTGAAACGTAATGTTTCTATAGGATACACATAATCAATTATCAGCAATGGGTTCTGCCAGCTATAAAATACTTTATAGATACTGTGTTCATTTACAACCGCAGGTATGAGAATGCTATTTTTCGCTACATTAAGATATCTGAAATTATTACTTTCAGAACGCAAGTGGCCATGTTCAGTCCCATCTGAATGTTCACTTTCACATATTTTTTCATCAATAATATTATCACAAAAAAATACGGCACTTGCCTCTACTCTAATTCCACCCTGAAAGTAAGCATAAATTTTTTTCAGGATTTCATTGATATCACTCTGTGCATCATCACATTGGACTTCATTTTCACTGATGTAGTCAGTTAGCTTGTTAAAGCTATCTACACCATTCAAACTTTCTATAGATCTTTTATAGGATGAATATTGTTCGCAATCACCATTACTTATTGTTTTTTTTGCAACAATTGAATCCGCATGACAATCAATAGACAAAGTTATTATGAATAATAAAAAAGACTTTACATAATGCATGTATTCACCCCAAAATCCATTATGTCACCACCGTGATTTCACCCACATACATTCCCTTGGTTCCTGGAATTCTGTGATTAATCAAATAATCGTATACAACATTCCACTTCTCAACGTCATATACTGTCACACAACCTTCAGATAAATTACCAAGATGGATGTAACGCGAACTATTACCTCCTTCCCCATTTAATTCTATAGGAAACCAGATATCATTACACGTTATAACCCCAGGTGAAAATGCCTTTCTGTACCAGTCTGTTGGAGCATTTTTAGCATGTGAGTTGTCAGGAGACATTAGCTTATGAACCCCTGCAGGGATAGGTGAGTAAGAATATTTTGGTGGCCACAAACTATTAAGTGTAACTTTTATGATTGAGCCATTAACATATAAATTTGCGAACTGCTGTATTAAATCACCTTTGAATCTTGAGGTGGTTTTAACTGGTTTCCCGACATATTCTACTTTAATTGAAGCACTTTTTTGCATGGGGCCTTTGCTACTTAAATATTTTAATGCATTTTCTTGCTGCAAACTAATGGTCTGACCTATTAAATTTGATTTATCACTAGCCACTGAGAGATAAAGCCTTCCCTTTTTCTCTCCTTTTACAATAAGCTTCACATTTTCATGAAGAAAATCAAAATCACCGTTGTCTAGCTTTACTTTTAGCCACCCCTCCTCAGTAGCTTTTCGACTATACATTATTTTACCTGTGACAACATGTAAACTACTTGGTCTTGAATTCGACGTTCCACGATTATTCGTTAATGGCATTTTATTACTCCAAGTCTAAATCATATTCAAAAACCAGATATTCTTCCTCAGTAGTTTTTATTCGTTCTGTTTTCCCATCCGGATCGGTTACTCCTCGATATACCACTCCGCTAGTTGTTGTTATTTTATATTTTTGTAATTCGATAGGATTCCCTTCGTCATCTCGAAGTAAAAATTGCTCATCAAACACAGAATCCTCCGGCTCATCCTGTCCTCCAGAGTCATCCCCACCTCCTGAGCCATTTCCACCACCATCACTCCCGTATCCATCCTGCGGTGGCTCATCTGGCGAATTACCATCTTCACCCGTCAGCGCATTCAGCACCGCCGGTAATTGCGTCGGCACCGGATTACCCGGACTACCACCGCTGTTGAGGTTGATTTTCAGCCCGCTGATGTCCACACCACCAGGATGGATGACAATAAATGAGTTGCCCATTTTCAGGGTGATTTTCGTGTCGCTCTGCAGCACAATATCGCCCTGAGCATCAACGCCCAGCGCCCCCGCCACTTTCTGCGCCAGGTCGCCTTTCACCTCCAGGCTGTGGTTACCTTCCACCAGG
>NZ_DATERI010000104.1:0-11573 GCF_035271705.1 Buttiauxella sp. | reverse complement strand
AGCGATCTGGATCTGTACCGTGGCCTGCTGGCGAAAATTCAGCCTTCTGCTGAAGAAGAGCTGGATATGGAAACACTGGCTGCAGCACTGCTGAAAATGGCACAGGGCGAACGTCCTCTGATCCTGCCACCAGATGCACCGATGCGTCCACGTCGTGAATTCCGTGAGCGCGATGAGCGTTTCGAACGTCCAGAACGTGCTCCACGTGGAGACCGTGCACCACGCGGTGATCGTCCAGAACGTGGCGATCGTCCACAGCATGCTGATCGTCCACAGCGTGATGGCGATGCACCACGTCGCGAACGTCGTGATGTTGGCGATATGGAACTGTACCGCATTGAAGTTGGTCGTGATGATGGTGTTGAAGTTCGTCACATTGTTGGCGCTATTGCTAACGAAGGCGATATCAGCAGCCGTTACATTGGTAACATCAAGCTGTTTGGTACTCACTCCACCATTGAGCTGCCAAAAGGCATGCCAGGTGAAATTCTGCAGCACTTTACCCGTACTCGTATTCTGAACAAACCGATGAATATGCAGCTGATGGGTGATGCTCAACCACGTACTGACCGTGGCGGCGAACGTCGTGGCGGTGGTGCTGCTGGTGCAGGTGCTGGCCGTGGTTTCGGTGGTGGTGAGCGTCGTGAAGGCGGTCGCGGTCCACGTCGTGATGGTCCAGGTGCTGGCGCTGGCGCTGGTGCACCACGTAGCTTCAGCGGCGAACGTCGTGAAGGCGGTCGTGGCCCACGTCGTGAAGATGGCTCAGCTCCGGCTCGTCGTCGTACTACTGAAGCATAATTAACAGAAGTTTATGCCTGCTGTTTATCAGCAGGCAGTGATAAAAATCCTGGTTAAAGCAACCGGGATTTTTTTTATCCAAATTGTACTCGTGTACTGGTACAATGTTGCGCAGCAAACCTGTCGCTTCGACAGCCGTTCATCGTTTCAGGAATTCGTATGGCAACCTTATCTACCACCCACGCATCGCCCTCTATTTTCGGCGGAGTCATGATCATTGGCGGCACAATTATTGGCGCGGGAATGTTTTCCCTGCCGGTGGTGATGGCGGGGAGCTGGTTTTTCTGGTCTTTAGCGGCACTGATTGTGACGTGGTTTTGTATGTTGCATTCTGGCTTGATGATTCTTGAAGCCAACCTTAATTATCGCGTGGGCTCAAGCTTTGACACGGTGACCAAAGACTTGTTGGGTAAAGGCTGGAATCTGATTAATGGTCTTTCTATCGCCTTTGTCCTGTATATCCTGACCTACGCTTATATCTCGGCAAGCGGCTCCGTGATTCATCACACGCTGGGCAAAATGTCCGTCGATTTTCCCGCGCGATTTGCCGGTCTGATTTTTGCCTTTGTGGTGGCATTTATCGTTTGGCTCAGCACGCGAGCGGTCAGTCGAATGACGACGATTGTACTGGGTGCCAAAATACTGACCTTTTTTATGACATTCGGCGGCCTGATGTGGCATGTCGAACCTGCAACGTTGTTGGATAACAAAGCGATAAATCCGAGCTATCTCCCTTACTTATTTATGACGCTACCGTTTTGCCTCGCCTCATTTGGCTACCATGGCAACGTGCCGAGCCTGATGAAGTATTACGGTAAAGATCCCCAGACTATCAAGCGCTGTCTTATCTGGGGGACGCTGATGGCGTTGGGGCTATACGTCATTTGGTTAATTGGCAGCATGGGTAATATTCCGCGCAGTGACTTTATTGCCATTGCGGATAAAGGCGGAAATATCGATGTTCTGGTCGGCGCGTTGAGTGGCGTGTTAAACAACCGCGCGTTGGATTTACTGCTGATCATTTTCTCCAACTTTGCCGTTGCCAGCTCATTCCTTGGCGTGACGTTAGGTTTATTCGATTATCTGGCTGATTTATTTAAATTTGACGACTCACCGCTTGGGCGCCTGAAAACAGCATTAGTGACATTTATTCCACCTATTCTGGGAGGAGTCATCTGGCCTGACGGTTTTATTTATGCGATAGGTTTCGCGGGACTGGCCGCAACTATCTGGGCGGCAATCGTTCCTGCACTCCTGGCAAAAGCCTCACGTAAGAAGTTTGGTAGCCCGATTTATCGCGTGTGGGGCGGGAATAAAATGATTGTGCTGATACTTATCTTCGGTGTGACTAACGCCGCGATTCATATCCTTTCTAGCTTTGATCTACTGCCGGTCTATCATTAAATTTTTCGCCCCTCAATTAAGGGGCGAAATCATTATCCCTTCAAACTCTCATACACATCCATTGCTAAATCAAATGAATGCAGCCGGGCTTGGGTATCGAAGATCTGGCCGTTAACCATAATCTCATCGGCATTTGTTTCCCGCAGTAATGAAAGCAACCCATGGCGCACTTTGGCTGTATCGCCAACCAGCGACATACTCAGCGCTTGCTGTACACCATACTTCTCTGCCGGGCTCCAGATGCTATCCATGTTTTCAATCGGTGGGGGCAGCTGACCTGTTTCACCACGACGTAATCTAACAAAGGCTTGCTGCATCGAGGTAAACAAAAACTCGGCATCGCGGTTGCTGTCAGCCGCGACAATATTAATGCAGACCATTGCATAGGGCTTTTCAAGGCGCGCAGACGGTTTGAATTGGGTGCGGTAAAGTTGAAGCGCCTGGAACAACATATCTGGTGCAAAGTGAGAAGCAAAGGCAAACGGCAGCCCAAGTTGTGCCGCAAGCTGTGCGCTATAAAGGCTGGAGCCTAGCAACCACACAGGGATCCTGGTGTTGTAACCCGGAACCGGGCGCACGGCTGGGTTCGGATCGGTTGCATCAAACCAGGATACCAGCTCACTCACATCCCGGGGGAAATTATCAATATCACCGCTCATATGGCGACGTAGCGCCATCATAGTGCGCTGATCGCTACCCGGTGCGCGGCCTAAACCCAAATCGATACGTCCCGGATAAAGAGTTTCCAGGGTGCCAAACTGTTCGGCAATGACTAAAGGTGAATGGTTCGGCAGCATCACGCCGCCAGAACCCAGGCGTAAAGTTTCAGTATTCGCCGCCAGATAGCCAATCAACACTGATGTGGCTGCGCTGGCAATCCCAGTCATGTTGTGGTGTTCAGCCAGCCAGTAGCGGTGATACCCACGCTTTTCAGCAAGACGAGCTAAATCCAGAGAACGATGAAATGCATCACGAGGCTGCGAGCCTTGTGGAATCGGGGCTAAATCGAGAAGAGAGAACGGGACTGAAGTCATAACGGCTCACTTTGTTTGTGCTCTTCATACTTCAAGCTGCATCTTTGTTGGCAACACTCACTGACCCAAATCACTGACTAATGTAAGCTCATCGGGATACCTTCTCTTGCCGCCTTGATGCAACTCGAATTACTTTGGGTAGAATGACTCTTCAGTATTACGCAAAATCATCAACAATTAAGTAACAAAGTGAGCCTTTTCTTAGCTCTGAGTGACTAACTCTAAACCAGCGACGCGTCGCCAGTAACCATTACAGTCGCTCTGTGCTGCCAGTGACAAAGGCGTATTTCCGTTTTCATTTTTGCGGAAAGCTTCCAGAACGCGCAGTGTTTCCATCCCCATCGGGGATAAACGCACCATATCGACCAGGCCTTTCATGGATGCCAGTTCGTTGCCGAGGTTGTAAACATAACCGCTCATGGTTTGAATGCCGTTAAGCACAAACACTTGCTGATTTTCCTGGGAAAGCATGTTGCGCCCAACAGGATAGTTAATGCAGCAGGTTTCGCACTCATCCTTTGGCTTGTCTTCTGAACGAGCAGTAAAGCAACGAGCAGAATAAGCCAGCGGTAAGTGGCCGTAGCTCAGCACTTCAACTTCAAACTTGTTGCGGATACCCAACTCGTCGCATTGAGTCAGCATATTCGCCAACCAGTCTCGAGACAGCTCAACGGGCATACACCAGCGAACCATGCCTTGTTTAAGCAACAAACGCAGCGTCACCGCGTTGTAACAGTTAAGCGCATGCCCTGCGACAAACGGAAGCTTGCGTTCTGCCGCCATGTTCACAGCACCCAGATCGTTGGCTTCAATCAGGAATTCGCCATTCTCGACATAGCGTTTTAGCTCGTTCAATTCAGATGGAGCTTGTACCAACGCTAAAGTGGAAAGCACAACTTGCTTACCCTGGCTGGCCAGGCTTTTCGCCATATCCAGCCAGTCACCCGTTTTGGTTGCACGACGCTTACTGCAAACTGACTCGCCAAGATAAATAGTTTCAGCGCTGCTGTTTGCGGCTGCCTGGTAAAAGTTTTCCAGGGTTTCTTTTGGCCAATAATACAGCACCGGGCCTAATGAATATTTCATGGGATTTCCTACTGCCATTTACGGTGATAGGCACCGAGAGTGGTTTGTGTGCCTTCGGCCATCGCCCCTAATGCTTCCATCCATGCCGGTTGTGCACGGTAATTCTCAGGGTCTGCCATGCATAGATCGATTGCCTGGCGCCACACTTTGGCGACCTGGCTGACATACGCTGGGCTGCGCTGGCGGCCTTCTATTTTTACCGAGGCAATATTGGCGGCTAATAATTCAGGTAACAGCTCAAGCGTATTCAGACTGGTTGGCTCTTCTAGCGCGTGATATTTCTGGTCATCGACCAGGTAGCGTCCTTTGCAAAGCGTCGGATAACCCGCATTTTCGCCGTCCTGGTACCTGTCAATCAGCACATTATTAAGGCGTGATTCCAGGCCTTGTGGTGTTTGCTGCCAACGAACAAAGCGTGCTGGAGAACAAGCACCCACGGTATTCGGTGATTCACCAGTCAGATAAGAAGAGAGATAACAGCGACCTTCCGCCATGATGCACAGGCTACCGAAAGCGAAAACTTCCAGTGGCACCGGGGTTACTCGGGCTAACTGTTTGACCTGATGAATGGATAACACGCGTGGCAGTACGACACGAGCAACGTCGAAATGGCGATGATAAAAACGAATCGCTTCTTCGTTGGTGGTGGAAGCTTGCACTGAGACATGGCGTTCGATATGCGGATAACGTTCAGTTGCGTACTCAAGCATGGCGAGGTCAGCCAAAATGAGGGCATCAGCTCCGAGTTGCGCTGCCATATCCACTGCTCGTTGCCAGCGCACGTAGCCGTCAGGGTGCGCGAACGTATTGATAGCGATATGCAGTTTACGGCGATGTTGATGCACGTAACTTACCGCTTCTTGCAGTTTCTTCTCCGTGAAATTCAGTCCAGCAAAATGGCGTGCGTTGGTATCATCTTTCAGACCAATGTAAACCGCGTCGGCACCATTATCGATGGCCGCTTTCAACGCCGGTAAGTTTCCGGCTGGGCAAAGCAACTCCATAATTTATCCTGAATCATCGGGAGACCTCAGAGGTCACCCATGCAGCCCAAGGCAAGGGCCGCAAAATTGTTAACGAACGGGGATTTTAGTTAACCCGACCACGACAAATTTTGATTTAAGGCAGCTAATGGCGTATTGATGACTTATTGATAGGGTCTATAAGTGGTATCTATTACCCGCGCAATTGTTGATTTGCACCGCTACGGAGAATGGTTGGTGTGGCAAAATAGCGGTTAAATTTCTCAAGGAGTAAAACTCGTGTTGGATAAATTGCGTTCACGCCTGGTCCATCTTGGCCCATCACTGTTAAGAACACCGGTTAAACTGACTCCCTTTGCTCTAAAACGACAGGTGCTAGAACAGGTACTTGGCTGGCAGTTTCGCCAGGCGTTGGAAGAGGGTGAACTCGAATTTCTTGAGGGACGATGGTTAAGTATTGAAGTACGTGACCTCGGTCTGAAGTGGTTTACTTCAGTACAAGATAATAAACTGGTAGTGCGTGAAGATGCCCCGGCTGATGTCAGCTTCAGTGCGACTGCTAACGATCTGCTGATGATCGCCGCACGTAAGCAAGATCCCGATACCTTGTTTTTCCAGCGTCGGCTGGTTATTGAAGGCGACACAGAACTTGGGCTGTACGTGAAAAACCTAATGGATGCCATTGAGCTGGATGCGATGCCTAAACCTTTACGCATACTGCTGCTGCAATTGGCTGATTTTGTCGAAGCAGGTATGAAGCATCAATCTGCTCCAGAAAGTAACTCAGTAGGTGAGCTATGCTAATTCGTGTAGAAATACCCATTGATGCCCCTGGCATCGACGCCTTACTTCGCCGTTCTTTTAACGGTAATGGTGAAGCCGATTTGATCAAAGATTTACGAGAAGACGGGCTGCTAACGCTTGGCGTTGTTGCCACCGACGACGAAGGTCAGGTGGTGGGTTACGTGGCATTTAGTCCTGTCGCCGTAGAAGGTGAAGAGCTTCAGTGGGTAGGGCTTGCACCACTTGCAGTGGACGAAGCTTACCGTGGTCAGGGTCTGGCGAAGCAACTGGTATACGAAGGGTTAGATTCGCTCAATGAGTTTGGCTACGCGGCTGTCGTGACTTTAGGCGAACCCGCTCTGTATGGTCGCTTTGGTTTTGTCCCGGCGGCACGATTTGGTTTACGTTGTATCTGGCCAGATACCGAAGCCCAGTTCCAGATTCATCCGTTAGCCGATGACGCGCTTAATGGCGTGAGTGGATTAGTGGAATATCACGAACATTTTAATCGAAAATTCTGATCTCCATTTACGTTTGAAGGCCTGCTAACAGGTCTTCAAACGCTAATGTCCCTATAACCAACATCTCTTTTTGCGCTTTAGGTAGCTGTTTGATGCGATATTCCAGACGTAACGCGCTGGAGCGATCACCCACCAAATGGCTGAATGCCAGCGTGAGTTCACCTCTACCACGCAACGCTTTCGCCCCTTTCCCTGTTTGATGCTGCGAGAAGCGGCGCTCCACATCAGTAGTAATGCCCGTATATAAACGGTTATCGAGGGTGCGGACTAAATAGAGATACCAGGGAGACATAGGTCAGGCGCATAATTGACGTTTTCCGCAGAATATCACTCTTCAGGTTGCACATGGAAACTCTCAATGCCATTAGTCGTTGGCTGAACAAACAGCATGTACTGACTTACTGCGCAGGTAGTCACAGTGATTTATGGTGCGCCAATGCGTTCTATCTCTTTGATGACAAAAGCATGGCTTTTTATTTGTTGAGCGAAACGCATACCCGTCACAGTGAGTTAATTGGTCAGCAAGCTCATGTCGCCGGAACCGTCAACGGGCAGCCGAAAACTGTCGCACTCATTCGTGGTGTGCAGTTCCGCGGTGAAATCAAATTGGTTGAAGAAGGTGAAGCTGACAGTATTCGTAGCCGTTACTATAAGCGCTTTCCCGTTGCCAGACTGATGTCAGCACCGGTATGGGAAATTCGACTTGATGAAATAAAAATGACCGACAACACGCTCGGTTTTGGAAAAAAACTACACTGGCTGCGGGATGAAACTAAGCTTGGTGAATAAGCGACAGGAGAACTTATGAGCCGGGTTTTGCTAACAGGGGCCACAGGCCTCATTGGTGGGCATCTATTACGCATGTTGATCGCAGCGCCGCAAGTCAGCCACATCGTTGCGGCTACACGGCGCCCCTTGCCTGCGATGAACAAAGTTACTAATCCCTACGATCCTCAGTTGAGTGATGTGCTCACACAACTAACCGAGCCACTGAATACGATTTTTTGCTGCCTTGGTACCACCATGAAAGAAGCAGGCAGCAAAGAAGCTTTTGTATTAGCGGATTACACGCTGGTGGTGGATACCGCGATAACCGGCTTGCGTCTGGGTGCAAAACATATGCTGGTAGTCAGTGCTATCGGTGCAAACAGCAAATCGCCGTTCTTCTACAACCGGGTCAAAGGGGAAATGGAAGAGGCGCTTATCGCGCAAGGGTGGCCGCGCCTGACTATTGCACGCCCATCCATGCTGTTGGGGCATCGTGAATCACAACGCTTCAATGAATCGTTGTTTGCGCCTTTGTTTAAAGTCATGCCAGGGAAATGGAAATCCATTGAAGCGAGGGATGTGGCGAAGGCGATGCTGCGCGAAGCGCTTTCCCCTTCACCTGAAGGCGTGAATATTATGGATTCACGCCAGTTGCGAGAAATAGCAAAAGCCCCGTAAGGGCTTTATCGCAAATGATGGACGACCTGGTTACTGCTTCCGCGCCAGACAAGTGCTGGGTCTTTCAACTCCTGAACGAATTTACCGTCGATTAGCACATTGATTAAATCCACCACTTCGAGCTGATCCGCCGTTAACTCATCGAGTTTGTAACCCGTCCACATCCAGATATCTTTTCCAGGGCACTCGGCTCGCACCCGTTTTACCAGCTTCAGTACATCCGCAATATTTTGCGGATGAAGCGGATCGCCGCCCGAAAGCGACAACCCCTGGCGGCGAATACGTGTGTCGTTAAGATCGGCAATCACCCGATCTTCCATTTCCTGCGTGAACGCCATACCGGAATTCAGCCGCCAGGTGCTCTTGTTGTAGCACCCGGGGCATTCATGCACGCAGCCAGAAACAAACAGCGTGCAGCGTGTTCCCGGTCCGTTGACGATATCTACCGGGTAGTATTGATGGACATTCATTTTCGCTTCTCACTTGCCATCATAGCTGCGTTAGCTGCTCTCAATCACCCTAGTCACTGACTTTAGTCAGCTCCCAGGGATTCTTCGTTTGCCGCCTTGATCTGACGTCAATTGCTTTGAAAATCATCAAGCTGCCCGTTACCCAGATGCTTCACTCGGCGCTTCACTTCTTCTTGCTTACCGGTGTTAAATGGACGAGCATCCGGGCTGCCGAGATAGCCGCAAACGCGGCGGGTTACTGATACGCGAGCGGCATCATGGTTGCCACATTTCGGGCAGGTGAAGCCTTTGCTGGTGCATTCAAATTCACCGGTAAAGCCGCATTCGTAACACTCGTCGATTGGCGTGTTAGTGCCGTAATACGGAACGTGTTTGTAGCTATAATCCCAGACATCTTCCAGCGCTTGCAGGTTGTGCTGAATGTTAGGGTATTCGCCGTAACAGATGAAACCGCCGTTTGCGACCGGCGGATACGCTGCTTCAAAGTCGATTTTGTCGTAAGGGTTAACTTTCTTCTCAACATCTAAGTGGAAGCTGTTGGTGTAGTAACCTTTATCGGTCACGCCTGGCACCACACCAAACTCGGCGGTATCAAGGCGGCAGAAACGATCGCACAGGTTTTCACTTGGTGTGCTGTACAGGCTGAAACCATAGCCCGTTTCTTCTTTCCAGCTGTCGGTTGCCTGGCGCAGACGCTCAACAATCGCCACGGCTTTCGCGCGCAGGACTTCGTTGTCGTAAACGTGCTGATTGCCAAACAATGCATTCACTGTTTCGTGGATGCCGATGTAACCGAGGGAAATCGACGCACGGCCATGTTTGAAAATCTCAGAAACGTTGTCGTCTGCTTTCAGACGCACACCGCAAGCCCCTTCCATATACAGGATTGGCGCAACGCGAGCTTTCACGCCTTCCAGACGCGCAATACGTGTCATCAGCGCTTTATATGCCAGTTCCAGACGGCTATCGAGAAGTGTCCAGAAAGTGGCTTCATCGCCTTTGGCTTCCAGCGCAATACGCGGCAAATTAAGGCTGATAACGCCGATGTTGTTACGGCCATCGTGAATCTGCTCGCCGTTTTCTTCATATACGCCAAGGAAACTACGGCAGCCCATCGGTGTTTTGAACGAGCCGGTCACTTTCACGACTTGGTCATAGTTCAGGATGTCTGGGTACATGCGCTTGCTGGCGCACTCCAGAGCCAACTGTTTGATATCGTAGTTTGCGTCGCCAACTTTGTGGTTCAGGCCATCTTTGATAGCAAAAACCAGTTTTGGGAACACCGCAGTTTTACGGTTCTTACCCAGGCCCGCGATGCGATTACGCAGAATAGAAGTCTGAATCAGGCGCGATTCCCAGCTTGTTCCCAGACCAAAACCGAAGGTCACAAACGGTGTCTGGCCATTGGCGGTGTGCAGCGTATTCACTTCATATTCCAGCGACTGGAAAGCGTCGTAACACTCTTTCTCAGTACGGGAAAGCGCATAACCCTCGGCATCCGGGATCTGCCATTCTTCCGCCGTCTGACGATGTTTTTCGAAGCTTGCCGTGACAAACGGCGCCAGTACTTCATCAATACGGTTGATGGTGGTGCCGCCGTAAATGTGGCTGGCAACCTGAGCGATGATTTGCGCTGTTACCGCTGTGGCGGTAGAGATGGATTTTGGTGGCTCTATTTCAGCATTACCCATCTTAAAGCCACGGGTCAGCATGCCTTTGAGATCGATAAGCATGCAGTTAAACATCGGGAAGAACGGAGAGTAATCCAGATCGTGATAGTGGATATCACCACGCTCGTGCGCTCGTACCACATCTCGTGGTAATAAGTGCTGTGTAGCGTAGTGTTTAGCCACAATCCCGGCTAACAGGTCACGCTGAGTCGGGATAACCTTGCTGTCTTTATTCGCATTTTCGTTGAGCAAGGCGGAGTTAGTTTGTTCAACCAACCCCCGGATTTCCTGGTTTAAGCGGCCACGCTTTTCGCGTTCAATATCACGATCATGACGATATTCGATGTAAGCGCGCGCCAGCTGTTTGTAGTCACCCGCCATCAGCTGGTTTTCGACAGCAGTCTGGATTTCACCGATATCAACCTGCGTACGGCCTTCCATTTGCGCGCGCACAATATCTGCGACGGTGGCGCAATAGTCTGCGTCATCGACTCCCGCTGCTTTAGCTGCACGAAGAATAGCTTCTTTAATGCGCTCTGAAGTGAAAGGCACTTTGCACCCGTCTCTTTTCATCACATGCGGTGTCATGATCTCTCCATTCTAAAAAGGTTATCCACAAAGGATTGGAATTGTACGCAAGCCGGAATTTGCTCGCGTTGCCATAGGCTTTATGTTTTTGAGCCAATGCTTATCCACAGATAATCCCCAGAACCGTCTGTGGTACTTGTTGCTATAATAGTCGAAAAATACAATATGTGGGGTCGGGGCGCATTCTAAGGTCTATATGTAGTGCTATGCACCAAACAAGTTTGCGATTTTATTGATACAGGACAAAGTATTTTGAGCGTTGCAGGAGGGGCCTGAGTCGTTCGGGAGAACAAATTTTCGGAATGAGAAATTTGGACATATTGTCAGCGAAGTGGCCGGGTACTGGTATAATTGGGGCGCAGATTTACTCCCTCATTTTTGAAGTTCACCTTTCCTATACTCACTCTGGCCATACCCATTTAATTCGCCCCACTGATTCTTTTCTCTTTTACATACACAAAACAAATTAAATAACTGATGTATAAGCCATATTTTTTACATTTAAGTTGTTTTTCATCCCAAAATCAGAACTCCATCACAGTCCGAAACCTGCAGCCAATTATGCTCCTGCTGACACCACGCCGGGTTTTCCGGCCACGTTTTTCACATCAGGGCGATATCGTGCTGCAGAGCAACAGCAAACTGACCTTACCCGCTAATGATGTGGAGAAAGTGAATCAGTTTGATCTTGAAAAACGTGGTTTTATCCGGCTGGAGCAGAATGAGGAGCCCCTGAGCTTCTTCCAGACCCCGAAAGAAGGATGGTTGCGTCAGGCGTTTGGCCGGCTGG
>NZ_DATERI010000103.1:0-7005 GCF_035271705.1 Buttiauxella sp. | reverse complement strand
TGGTCTTCCAGACACATGCCGCCCTCTTTTGACGAATGACTGATAAACCACTTAAACACGGTGGTCAGCACATTGCCAAACGGGGCATAGAAGCAGTTGCCCGAAGCCAGAAAAATAGCGCGATGGAAGCGCGTATCCACATCAACCCAACGGTCGGGGTCGAAGTCTTTCGCTACGGCACACATCTCTTCATGGACACGGGACAGCTCAATTCGCTGTTCGCTGGTCGCATTTATTGCGGCAAGGCGTGTCGCATGCGGCTCAATAACGCGGCGGAACTCGAGAAACTGGTGATACATTTCCAGCGTGCCTTCCATGCCATTCATCCACTCGAGCAACTGAACATCCAGGATATTCCAGTTATTACGCGGACGAACACGGGTTCCCACTTTCGGGCGTGACTCCAGCATCCCTTTTGATGACACGAGTTTTAGCGCTTCACGCAGTGCCGTACGGCTCACACCGAATTGTTCACAAAGCTCAACTTCACTGGGCAAAATATCTCCCGGTAAAATTTGTCCGGAAAGAATTTTACGAGCGATGTCGCTGGCAATAAGTCCATCCAGACCGCGTTGCGTCGTGGCAATGGTTGTGAATAGCATGCTTTTGTCATACCTGAAAAAGGGAAGGAAAATAGTGTATCACTAAACTAAGTACCCAAAATAATTCGAGTTGCAGCCAGGCGACAAGCTCAGAAATCCCCAGGAGCTTACTCAAGTAAGTAACTGGGGTGAGTGGGTGCAGTCAACACCGCAGCAGCTCGAAGTATGACGGGTAAAATTTATGGGGCCATTTGGCCGCCATTGACATCCAGTATCTGACCGGTGATATAACCGCTCATTTGGTGAGAGGCAAAGAACAAGAAGCTAGGTGCGACTTCTTCGCTACGGCCAAAACGCCCCATAGCGATAGAACTGGCAATCTTGTCACGTAACTCTTGCGGTTTATCTTCATGGAACGCGGTATCAATGGTGCCAGGTGAGACGATGTTGAAACGAATATTGTCTTTGGTGAACTCTTTTACCCAATTGCGATGAATGTCGTGTAACCAGGCTTTAGATGCTGCGTAAATACCCGCACCAATGCCACCACCCTCACGCCCTGCAATTGAGCCAGTGCTGATGACTGAAGCCGTTTCACCGCTCGATTTTGCGGACTCACGCAGATGAGGAATCGCATATTTGGTCATCATTAATGCCGAGCGGGCATTGAGATCCATGACCATGTCATAGAAGTCATCGTCAATACCTTCCAGGCCAGAGCGGCCACCTAACCCACCGGCATTATTGATGAGCACGTCAAGGCCACCAAACTGTTCGACAAAGGTATTGACCAACTGCTGGCAAGCGGCAGATTGAGTGAGATCTGCCTGAAAATAGCTGACCTCTCCACCCAACGCACGCAGCTCGTCGAGTTGCTTCTGCATTTCCTGCGGTGAACGGCGGCCATTGATGCCCACTTTTGCGCCACAGCGTAAAAAAGCGTGTGCTGCAGCCAAGCCAACACCTGCAGATGCACCCGTGATTAACACTCGTTTATTCCGTAAATCAGAAAACATCGGATCACCTCTATTTGTCATTTAGTATGACAAATACTAGCAATCAAAAACGAGCATGAGAACTAAAAGCACCGGATAAAAGGTGCTTTTGCGAGTCAGATCGTCTCTTTGAGTCTTCAGGAACTTACTCGTGCAAACCGCACTCACGTTTCAAACCAAAGAAGCGTGTCTCTTCTTCTGCCATGCCTTCTTCCCACTTACGCGTGGTGTGAGTGTCGCCCACGGAAAGATAACCCTGATCCCACAGCGGGTGGTATTTAAGGCCATTGTCGGTGAGATACTGGTAAACCTGACGGTTGTCCCAATCGATGATCGGCAGAATTTTAAACACTTCACGTTGGATAGCCAACACCGGCAAATTCGCCCGGCTACCGGATTGTTCACGGCGTAAACCCGCAAACCAGGTTTGCCCATTCAGTTCACGCAGCGCGCGGTTCATCGGCTCAACTTTGTTGATGTCATTGTATTTCTCAATGCCTTCAACACCCTGCTCCCATAATTTACCGTAGCGCGCTTCCTGCCAGGCAGCACTTTCCTTGGCACTGAAGACCTTCAGATTTAGCTTCAGCTTGTCGGTCAGTTCATCAATAAACTGGTAAGTTTCCGGGAACAGATAACCGGTATCGGTGAGGATCACCGGAATATCCGGAAACTGTTGGGTGACCAGATGTAAGGACACCGCCGCCTGAATACCAAAGCTTGAAGACAGCACAAACTCGCCAGGCAGATTTTCCAGCGACCAGCTTACACGCTGTTGGGCGGTGAGTTTATCGAGCTGGCTGTTGACCTCGGCCAACGCCATCACGCGCTCAACTTTTGGCAGATCATTCAGCGCTTTTAGATCGAGTACGGACATACGTTCCTCGCTTATTGCTTAAATCAGGGTGGATGACGCCTGCGGCTTATCCACCCTGCGATTGATTTTAGTCAGTCGGGAAAGTGCTGCGTCCCGACATAAACTGTAACGTTAGTCCCACAAGTCACGAGCGGGATCGAGCACCGGACGGATAATTCCGGCACGGATAGTGAAATCACCGAAGCCTTCATCCGCTTCACGCTCTTTCGACCAACGTCCAACCAGTTCATCAATAGATGCCAAAATCTCTGGTTCAGTAATGTTTTCACGGTACATACGCGGGATACGCGTACCGATACGGTTGCCACCGATATGCAGGTTGTAACGCCCAGGGGCTTTACCCACCAGGCCGATTTCTGCCAGCATCGCACGGCCACAGCCGTTCGGGCAGCCGGTAACACGCGTCACAATGTGTTCGTCTGGCACGTGGTGTTTTTCCAGCACTTCTTCAACTTTAGTCACAAACTGCGGCAGGAAACGTTCAGCTTCTGCCATCGCCAGTGGGCAAGTCGGGAAAGCGACACAGGCCATCGAGTTTTCACGCTGTGGTGTCACTGCGCTCATTAAGCCACTTTCTTTAGCGATCTTCTCGATTGCGGCTTTTTCGGCTTCCGGTACACCCGCGACGATCAGGTTCTGGTTCGCTGTCAGGCGGAAGTCGCCTTTGTGGATCTTAGCAATCTCCAGCAACCCGGTTTTCAGCGGCCTTCCTGGATAATCCAGAATACGACCGTTTTCGATAAACAGCGTCAGGTGCCATTTATTATCAACACCTTTCACCCAACCAATGCGATCGCCACGTCCGGTAAATTCATACGGCCGGGTCGGCTCAAAGGCGATGCCCGCACGGCGCTCAACTTCCGCTTTGAACACATCAACGCCGACGCGCTCAAGGGTGTATTTGGTTTTAGCGTTTTTACGGTCGGTACGGTTACCCCAGTCGCGCTGCGTGGTCACAACCGCTTCTGCAACGGCCAGCGTATGCTCCAACGGAATGTAACCGAACTCGCTCGCCGTACGCGCATACGTCGCTTTGTTACCGTGTTCGATGGATAAACCCCCACCCACCAGCACGTTAAAGCCCACCAGCTTGCCGTCTTTGGCGATGGCGATGAAGTTCAAGTCATTGGCATGAAGATCAACATCGTTCTGCGGCGGTACCACGACCGTGGTTTTAAACTTACGCGGTAAATAGGTCTCACCGAGAATTGGCTCTTCATCGGTGGTAGCGACTTTCTCTTGATCCCACCAGATTTCAGCGTATGCACGGGTGCGCGGCAGCAAGTGTTCGGAGAGCTTTTTCGCCCACTCGTACGCTTCCTGGTGCAACTCAGATTCCACTGGGTTGGACGTACACAATACGTTGCGGTTCACGTCGTTGGCGGTTGCCAGTGCATCCAGCCCAACTTCATGCAGCATTTCATGAGCCGGTTTCACGTTCTTTTTCAGAATGCCGTGGAACTGGAAAGTCTGGCGGTTAGTCAGACGAATACTGCCGTAAATGGTTTTGTCTTCAGCAAACTTATCAATTGCACGCCATTGCTCGGTGGTAATGATCCCCCCCGGCAGACGGCAGCGCAGCATCATGGCATGGCGCGGTTCGAGTTTTTGTTCAGCACGTTCAGCACGAATATCACGATCGTCTTGCTGGTACATTCCGTGGAAGCGGATCAGCAAAAAGTTATCGCCACTAAAACCGCCGGTCAGCCCTTCCTGCAAATCTTCTTTGATGGTGCCGCGCAAGTAATTGCTTTCGCGTTTCAGACGCTCGGCGTCAGACAGTTTGCCTTCGACCACTAATGGTCCTGGGTGTTTTTCGCTCATTAGTAGACATCTCGCTGATAACGGCGCTCAACGCGCAGCTCACTTAAATATTCATCGGCCGTTTCAGTGTCCATGCCACCAAACTCGGCTACCACTTCCAGTAATGCATGCTCAACGTCTTTTGCCATGCGATTCGCATCGCCGCAGACGTAAATGTGGGCACCGTCTTTAATCCAGTTCCACAGTTCCGCGCCTTTTTCGCGCAGTTTATCTTGTACGTATATTTTATGTTGCTGGTCACGGGACCAGGCCAGATCGATATGGGTTAACAGGCCGTCTTTGGCGTAACGCTGCCATTCAACCTGATAAAGGAAGTCGTCGGTAAAGTGTGGGTTACCGAAGAACAACCAGTTTTTACCCGTTGCACCGTCGTTTTCACGCTGCTGCATAAAGGCGCGGAATGGCGCGATACCGGTGCCTGGGCCAATCATAATGACCGGTGTCTCAGGGTTAGCCGGCAGGCGGAAGTTGTCATTGTGTTCGATGAACACGCGCACTTCGCTATCTTCTTCAAGGCGGTCAGCCAGGAAGCCGGATGCACCACCTGTACGGGCGCGACCTTCGATGTCATAACGCACCACGCCAACCGTAATGTGGACTTCACTTTCCGCTTCAGCCTGAGATGAGGCGATGGAATACAGGCGCGGCGTCAACGGGCGCAGCAGGTCAATCAACTGCTCGGCAGTCAGCTCTGCTGGGGCATAACGCACCATGTCGACAATTGGCGTGTTGTGGGCAAAGTGCTGCAGCTTAGTTTTATCACCAACCAAATCCAACAGTGCGGCGTTACGCGTGACCTGCGCGTATTTCTCGACGATGTTGATGGTGTTGATAGTCAGTTCGAAATGCCACTCCAGCGCTTCGCTCAATGGCAGAGTTTTGCCATCCACGCTCACACTTTCGTCGCCTTTCAGCCATAACAGTTCGACCAGCTCTTTCACTAAGGCAGGATCGTTTTGATACCAAACGCCCAGCGCATCGCCTGGCTGGTAACGCAGACCTGAATCGCCAAGATCTATCTCGAAGTGACGCACGTCTTTTTCTGAATCACGGCCAGTGATTTTCTGGTTTACAGCCAGTGACGCAACGAGCGGTGCTTCTTTGGTGTATGGGCTGGTGAAAATTTCGTTGGCAACCCCTGTCGCCGTCACTGCCGCTTGTGCCGGTGATTCAGTTGGCACGCGAGATTTCAGGACGTCGACAATATTTGCGCGCCAGGCAAGTGCTGCTGGCTGGAACTCGACGTCGCAATCAACCCTATCTAACAAGCGCTCACCACCCAACTCCGCGAGTTTGGTGTCAAAGTCTTTACCTGACTGGCAGAAGAATTCGTAGGAAGTATCACCCAGGCTAAATACAGCAAACGCGGTACCGTTCAGTTTCGGTGCTTTTTTCGAGAACAGGAACTTGTGCAGCGCCACCGCTTCTTCCGGCGGTTCACCTTCGCCTTGCGTCGACGTCACAACAATCAGCAGTTTTTCTTGGGCAATTTGTTTGAATTTATAGTCGCCTGCATTCACCAGGTTGACGTTTAATTTTGCCGCCAGTAAGTCGTCGCGCAATTGTTCGCTGACGCGGCGCGCATTGCCGGTTTGGGATGCGGAAATCAGCGTAATAACCGGAACGTCAGCCGCAGCGGGTTGCACCGTAGCAACGGTGCCCGGTTGTTGATTAATCATTCCCCAGAAATAGCCGGATAACCAGGCCAGTTGAGTCTGCGAGAAATCTGTCGTCGCCGCCTGGAGGCGTGCCAGTTGCTCTGGGGTTAGCGGGAGCAATGCGGTCGGTGGAGCCTGAGTTGTCATGCGTTGTGAGTTCCAGTAGCAAAAGATCCGTTTTTAATATCGAACGAACATTCCCAAAATAATTCGAGTGGCAGGAAGGCGGCAAGAGAGGGAATCCCGATGAGCTTACTTGAGTAAGTGATTCGGGCGACCGAGTGTAGCCAACGCACATGCAACTTGAAGTATGACGGGTATAAACGGGAATTGTGTAAGGTTAACCAGTGCGATAATAACAATTAAAGAAGGGATAGAAATAACAAATAACAAAAATGACTAACCGTTTTTAACGGTAATCAATAACGTTAAAAGTGGTTAATTAATACATTGATTTATATCAACTTAAATTAGTAAACATGACTAAATCGAAGCCTTAGTCGGTAATGATAGTTTTAGTTAATGCTTAAAATAGTGGATTCCGGTACTATGCGGCGGTTTTTCGTCCTATTGAGATTGCAATAATGACCACCACTCTGTTTAAAGATTTTACCTTCGAAGCCGCTCACCACCTACCGCATGTGCCAGAAGGCCACAAGTGCGGTCGCCTTCATGGCCACTCCTTTATGGTGCGTCTGGAGATAACCGGCGAGGTTGATCCTTATACCGGCTGGATTATGGATTTTTCTGAGCTGAAAGCGGCATTTAAACCGACCTATGACAGACTGGATCATTACTATCTGAACAATATTCCAGGCCTTGAGAATCCAACCAGCGAAGTCCTGGCTAAATGGATTTGGGACGAAATGAAACCGATTGTGCCACTGCTGAGTGCAGTGATGGTAAAAGAAACCTGTACCGCCGGTTGCGTGTATAAAGGTTAAAAGAAAGGCACCCTCGGGTGCCTTTTTCATGCATCTGTGTGTATGCGTATGCGTATGATATATAATGATTATTTAAATTCAGTATCCACATTTTGACCACGCATTTACCCCTATCCATTCAACAAATAATTCCACCAGAATAAAAATATAGACCAAATACATAAT
>NZ_DATERI010000102.1:0-26826 GCF_035271705.1 Buttiauxella sp. | reverse complement strand
TGCAAATAAACGGCACGCCGAAGGGCGGGTTGATCGTCCTGATTGGGATCTATAGCGACTAGCATGTTTTGATATTTTGCCATACAGGTCTCCTTACAACTGCTTAACCACAGTCTGTTAAGTAAGATTAACCTATATGTGTAGAATGAAACAGGTGATAACCCATTGCCGGATCAATAAATCAGGAAAATTTAGAGATCCGACCTTGGGAAGCAGAAATCAGGCAACGTTGCGCGATTGACCAGCGAGTTGTGCAAGAATTTCGCTATTTTCGATAGTAATGTACTTACCTTTCACTGCCAGCATGCCACTTTTCTGGAAGCGACCTAACAGGCGACTGATGGTTTCAACGGTCAGGCCCAAATAGTTACCGATGTCACCGCGCGTCATGGTCAGACGGAATTCCCGAGGTGAGAAACCGCGCTGGGCAAAGCGACGTGAAAGGTTATAGATAAACGCGGCCAAACGCTCTTCTGCATTCTTTTTAGAAAGCAGCAGAATCATATCCTGATCACCCTTAATTTCCCCGCTCATCAAACGCATCATCTGCTGGCGCAGGTTTGGCATTTTACCGGACAAATCATCAAGTGTTTCGAACGGGATTTCGCAAACCATTGAGGTTTCTAGCGCTTGTGCGAAACTTGGGTGCATTCCCGTCCCGATTGCATCAAAGCCCACTAAATCACCGGCCAAATGGAAGCCTGTAATTTGTTCGTCACCTTGTTCTGTGATGGTGTAGCTTTTAATGGTCCCTGAACGAATAGCGTACAGCGACTTCAGCTCATCACCGGCCTTAAACAGGGTTTGTCCCTTCTGAATAGGCTTCTTACGCTCGATGATATTATCAAGCTGATCAAGCTCATGTTCATTGAGTGTGAAGGGGATGCATAATTGGCTGATGCTGCAATCCTGACAATGGATAGCACAACCGCCAGACTGAATGCGTCGAATAATTCGCTTTTCAGGGATCATAGATATGCTCGGGCCGTTATTGATATTGGTCAATTTTAACATCTTTTTCTTGAGCACGTAAGTATGATGAAATCCCATTAAAAACATTATGACTGTAAAAAATAAGGAATACAGATGTATCCCATTGAAACTATTGATGCCGTCAAGGGGTACACATTATTTTTGGTCAAATAAAGAACAATGTGCTGCGCACAAATACCTAAAGCAGCAAGTATCCTTCATGACGTAATAGCCACTCTTTGCGACCCACACCACCAGCATAACCTGTCATGGTGCCATTACGGCCAATGACGCGATGACACGGCACCACCACACTCACGGGGTTGGAACCATTGGCTGCGCCGACTGCTCGGGCGGCACCTGGTCTGCCAAGTTGGTCAGCTAATTGCCCGTAATGCATCACCTGACCGCACGGGATGGTACGCAATGTTTGCCACACTTCCCGTTGAAATGCAGTCCCAGCCGTGGCGGTAGGCAGTGTTTCAATCACCGCCAAATCACCGTCAAAATAGTCACTCAGCTTATCGCTGAGCCCGTCAGGATTGGCACAAGCCACACGCTGATAGCCATTGACACCATAATGAAGACCCAGTAATTGCACCATTCTGTCGCTATGTTCTTCCCATTCCACGGCGCGTAAATGGTAAAGCTCATCGCAAATTACCCATAGCGGGCCTAATGGCGTAACGATTTTGTCTTCTAACAGTGTCAGCATTCTGTGCTCCGGTTAATTGAGGTGCAGGTAAACCCTGGCCCAATAGAGATGCCCACAAGATATCACGCCCCCCGTAGCCGCAACCAGACACCCAAATAAATCAGCGGATAATGCATTGCGAATAATTTTGTATATAGTGATTTCAGAATTAAGCCTGGAGGATTTTCCCATGAGCCTTGACGAAAAATCGCTGTTTCTTGACGCCATGGAGGATGTCAAACCGCTGAAAGACTGTAACAGCAGTCAGTGGTTGAAACCGGTGAAAGAGAAGGTGGTGCAGAAACTCGATACCGTTCAGCTTGATAACTTCCTGACCACCGATTTTCTGGAAATTATTCCACTAAGCACTTTGCTTGAATTTAAGCGTGAAGGGCTGCAAACCGGTGTGCTGGATAAACTGCGCCACGGCAAATACAAACAGGAAGCCAGCCTCAACCTGATTCGCCAGCCAGTAGAACAGTGCCGCCAGCTGCTTTTCGCTTATATTCAGCAAGCGAAAAAAGAGGGCCTGCGTAATTTGCTGATCGTTCATTGCAAAGGGCGCGAAGATAAATCCCACGCCAATATCGTCCGCAGCTACGTCGCCCGATGGCTGCCAGAGTTTGATGAAGTGCAAGCTTTTTGCAGCGCCATGCCGCATCACGGTGGCAGCGGGGCGTGCTATGTGGCGCTCAAAAAATCCGACCAAGCAAAAGCCGAAAACTGGGAGCGACACGCAAAACGCAGTCGCTAAATATTTCTTTCGGCGATTCATTGGTGGATGGCCCCCTACAACGACCACAACACAGGGGCTTTCGTCGGTCGGATAAGTGCCGCGCCATCCGATATTTCCCACCCTCTTATTTCAACAACAACGACAACTCTTCTGCCGCTTCTTGCAATTTAGGCAGCACGCGTGTGCGCAACTCTTGTGCTGAAACCTGGCCTGCGTGAACGCCAACGTTCAGTGCGGCAACCACCACCCCATCAGGATTTGTGAGCGGAACGGCAATCGAACGCAACCCCATCTCTAATTCCTGATCATTGAGTGCGTAACCCTGCTGGCGCACGCGTTTCAACTCCTCACGCAGTTTGCTCACGGAATCCACCGTTTGCGGCGTATAGCGGATCATGGAGATACGCCCAAGAAAATCATTGAGCTGTTCTTCCGGTAAATAACTCAACAACACGCGGCCCATTGACGTCGACCAGGCGGGCAGGCGGCTACCGATATCTAAATCAATGGTCATAATGCGTGAGCTGGAAGCGCGGGCGATATACAAAATATCGTCGCCATCAAGCGTGGCAATCGAGCAAGATTCATTGAGCATTTCGCTTAAATGTTTCAGCACGGGTTGTGTCGATCTCGCCAGTGGCGTTGAGGCCAGATAAGCATGGCCGAGGGCTAAAATTCGTGGTCGCAATTGGTAGTTTTTGCCATCTTCCGCATAGACAAAACCAAGCTTACCTAGCGTGTACAAACAACGCCGCACCGCCGCACGAGGTATCCCGGTTTTCTGGCTGATTTGTGAGATGGACAACTGCCGACGTTGAGGAGTGAACGCCTGAATCACCTCCAAACCGCGCGCCAGTGACGCCATAAAATTGGGATCGCCTTTAAACGGATCACCACCACTTGCCGCCAACTCATCGCCTTGAATTTCCATTCTGTTCTCCTGAAATTTTCGCCGTTGATCACACTATGAATACAAACATACACGATGTTCGATAATCGCACCATATTTCGATTATCGCCCTTGACCAACTTCGTTAACGGAGTCACATTTTGTGCGAACAACGCAATCTTGTGCGAAATGCGCACACCAAGGAGAACCGTGATGATCAACAAAAGTGTGGCTTCGCTTGAAGAGGCAGTCGCCGGAATTTTCGATGGGGCAACCATCATGATTGGTGGCTTCGGCACTGCGGGCCAGCCAACTCATCTTATCGATGCGCTGATTGCCCAGGGCGCGAAAGACCTGACCATTATCAATAATAACGCGGGTAACGGTGAAGTCGGGCTTGCGGCACTGTTGAAGGCCGGACGGGTGCGAAAAATGGTCTGCTCATTCCCACGCCAGGTGGATTCACAGATTTTTGATGACCTGTATCGCCGTGGCAAAGTCGAACTGGAACTGGTGCCGCAAGGCAACCTCGCCGCGCGTATTCAAGCCGCGGGTTCAGGTTTGGGCGCGGTATTCACGCCAACGGGTTACGGTACGCCACTCGCTGAAGGCAAAGAAACACGTGAAATCGACGGGCGCCACTATGTGCTGGAATACCCATTGAAAGCGGACTTCGCGTTAATCAAAGCTTATGAAGGCGACCGTTGGGGTAACCTGGTTTATCGCAAAGCGGCACGTAACTTTGGGCCAATCATGGCCACCGCCGCGACCGTCACTATTGCCGAAGTCAGCCGCTTGGTGCAATTGGGCGAGCTGGACCCGGAAAATATCATCACACCAGGGATTTTTGTCCAGCGCTTGGTCGCTGTCGAAAACTCATTGGCACAGAGCGCATAAGGAGCCTTGAGATGAAAAAATTAACGCGTGATGAAATGGCAAAACGTGTCGCATGTGATATTCCCGAAGGCGCTTATGTAAACCTCGGCATTGGCTTGCCGACGCGCATTGCCAACTACCTGCCAGCAGATAAAGAAATCTTCTTGCACAGCGAAAACGGGTTGCTCGGTATGGGGCCAAAACCCGCAGAAGGCGAAGAAGATCCCGAATTGATCAACGCAGGGAAAGAGTTCGTCACGCTGCTGACGGGCGGCTGCTTTTTCCACCATGGCGACTCCTTTGCCATGATGCGTGGCGGCCATCTCGATATTTGCGTGCTGGGCGCCTATCAGGTCTCAGCCAGTGGTGATTTGGCAAACTGGAGCACCGGTGCGCCGGATTCTATTCCGGCAGTCGGTGGCGCGATGGACTTAGCCATCGGCGCACGTCAGGTGTTTGTGATGATGGATCACCTCACCCGTGACGGCGAATGCAAACTGGTGGAAACCTGTTCTTATCCGCTCACTGGAATTGGCTGTGTCAGCCGCATTTATACCGACCTTGCGGTGATTGATATCACTGACAAAGGGCCAGTGGTACGCGAAATCTTCAACGGCCTGTCATTTGAAGAATTACAACGAATGACACCGGTCACTCTTGGTTTTGAACAACTGGCAGAAAGCGCGTAAGGAAATATGATGAATCAAGCATTTATCTGTGATGGAGTGCGTACTCCTTTTGGGCGTTTTGGTGGCACACTGTCAACGGTGCGTAGCGATGATTTAGCCGCGTTACCCTTAAAAGCATTAATGGAACGCCACCCAAACGTGGACTGGTCGGCGGTAGATGATGTGATTTACGGTTGTGCAAACCAGGCCGGTGAAGATAACCGTAACGTCGCGCGCATGGCGTTACTACTGGCGGGAATGCCTGAAACCGTACCCGGCACCACCATCAACCGTTTATGCGGTTCAAGCCTTGATGCGCTAGGTGTGGCGGCACGGGCGATTAAAAGCGGTGAAACGCAGCTAATGATCGCCGGTGGCGTGGAAAGTATGTCACGTGCACCGTTTGTCATGGGTAAAGCGGAAAGCGCCTTTAGCCGCAGTATGAAAATGGAAGACACCACTATCGGATGGCGTTTTATCAACCCGTTGATGAAGGCACAATACGGGGTGGATGCGATGCCGGAAACGGCGGAAAACGTTGCGACTGACTTCAATATCAACCGCGAAGATCAAGACGCTTTTGCGTTACGCAGCCAGCTCCGCACCGCGCGTGCTCAGGAAATGGGTATTTTTGACGATGAGTTGATTCCCGTTTCCATCGCACAGCGCAAAGGTGATGCGTTGGTGTTTAGCCGCGACGAACATCCGCGTTCCACCTCGATTGAGTCGCTGGCAAAACTAAAAGGCGTGGTTCGTGCTGACGGTACCGTCACCGCCGGGAATGCCTCGGGGGTTAACGATGGAGCTTGTGCTTTATTACTTGCCAGCGAACTGGCACTCAACACCCACGGTTTACAGCCATTGGCGCGTGTCGTGGGTGTGGCAACAGCCGGTGTCGCACCGCGTATTATGGGTTTTGGCCCAGCACCTGCGGTACGCAAAGTGCTCGCGCAAACCGGGTTAACCCTCGCGCAGATGGATGTTATCGAATTAAATGAAGCCTTTGCGGCACAAGCTCTGGCGGTGATGCGTGACCTGGGTTTGCCGGATGACGCAGAACATGTTAATCCGAATGGTGGAGCTATTGCGTTAGGGCATCCGTTAGGGGCTTCAGGTGGGCGTCTGGCGATGACCGCCGCATATCAGCTTAAGCGTAGCGGCGGACGTTATGCGCTTTGTACTATGTGTATCGGTGTGGGTCAGGGGATTGCACTGATTATTGAACGCGTTTAAGGAGCAGGCATGACACTGTTTACCCCAATGTTACGTGCATCATCGTTGACCGAGATTTTCAGCGACGAGAGCACGTTACAAGGGATGCTGGATTTTGAAGCAGCACTGGCACGGGCGACAGCGCTTTGTGGGGTTACCCCCGAGTCGGCTATAAAGATGATTTCCGCGCAGTGTCAGGTCACTAAACTCGATATCCCGGCTTTAGCGCAGGCGGCGGCGAGTGCCGGAAATCTGGCCATCCCGCTGGTAAAACAGCTCACGGCCAACGTCAAACAGCAGGACGAACAGGCGGCGCGGTATGTTCACTGGGGCGCAACCAGCCAGGACGTCATCGATACCGGCCTGATTTTGCAGCTGCGTGATGCGCTCAAGGCCAGTGAAACCCTGCTTGAGCAGTTAATTTCTGCGTTAATTAACAAAATCCAGCGTCATCAGCACAGCGTAATGCCGGGCCGTACGTGGATGCAGCATGCGCTGCCGATTACATTTGGCTTGAAACTCGCCGGTACGCTCGATGCGCTTTTGCGCTGGCAACAGCGTCTGCATGAAATGAAACCTCGCGTGTTAGTGCTGCAATTTGGCGGTGCCGCGGGGACGTTGGCTTCGCTAAACGAGCAGGGCGCAGCCGTTGCGCGGGCGTTAGCAAACCAGCTTGCGCTCAACCAGGCCGATACTCCATGGCACAGCCAGCGCGACCGGCTGCTTGAAGTCGCCAGCTGGTTTGCGGGAGTGAGTGCTACGCTAGGTAAATTCGCCAACGACTTTGCATTGTTGATGCAGACCGAAGTGGCGGAAGTCGGTGAACCGGTTGCCGAAGGGCGCGGGGGTTCCTCCACTATGCCCCATAAACGCAATCCGGTAAGTTGTGCAGCAATCCTGACTGCCACTACCCGTATTCCTGGCCTGATGGCGACGCTGTATGCCAGCCAAAACCAGCAACATGAAAGAGCGCTCGGGGGTTGGCAAGCGGAATGGGAAACGCTTCCGCAGTTGGTGACCCTGACCGGTGGCGTGATGCAAACGACGCTGGAATTGATTAGCGGAATGCAGGTTCATACCGACAAAATGCGCACCAATCTGGATATTACCCACGGCCTGATTATGGCGGAATCCGTCACTCTTGAGCTTGCGAAATCACTCGGTAAACAGGCGGCGCATCATCTTGTGGAGCAGCTTTGCCATCGTGCGCTGGATGAAAACCAGCCCCTTGCGGCATTGCTCGCACAACATCCGCAGGTCACACCGCATCTTTCTGCGACACAAATTGAACATCTGCTCGACCCGCAACATGCCCTTGGCAGCAACGACACGTTCATCAACCAGGTTTTGATGCGGGCGGCACAACAAAACAGGGAGTCAACATGAGCCATTATTATCAACTGGAAGGGCCGAGCGGCGCGCCGGTCGTGGTGTTGTCGAATTCATTGGGCACCACATTTGAAATGTGGCAGCCACAAATGGCGGCACTACTGGAGAACTTCCGCGTGCTGCGTTATGACACGCACGGCCACGGGCGTACGCTCAATAACGAGAAAACCACGTTGCCACAGTTGGCGGAGGATGTCCTCAGCGTGATGGATGACGCGGGAGTCCGGCAGGCGCACTTCTGCGGGATTTCGATGGGCGGCCTAACGGGCCTGTGGCTGGCACGTTTTGCACCAGAGCGTTTTCTTTCCGTGACGGTGGCCAATAGCGCGGCAAAAATCGGCGAACAGAGCGGCTGGCTGGAACGTGCACGGACTGTGCGTCACGAAGGCATGGAGGCGATTGCCAAAAGCGCGCCATCCCGCTGGTTTACCGACGGTTTTGTGAAGCACCATTCTGCGCAAGTTGAAGCCCTGTGCAGCACCCTGGCGCAGATAAATCCTGAAGGTTACGCTTCTTGTTGTGAAGCATTAGCGGCGGCGGATCTGCGCGGCGAAATCGGGTCTATTACATTGCCGATGCTGTTTATTGCCGGTGTTGACGACCCAGTTTGCAGCGTGGCAGACAGCGAATTTATGCAAAAGCAGATCAGCCATTCGCATCTGGTGACGCTCAAAGCCTCGCACCTCTCCAGCATCGAGGACGCGCACGCGTTCAACGTTGCACTGCTCAACTTTATTCAACAGGACGACTGAAATGAAGGATGAAGATCACTACCAACAAGGGATGGAAGTGCGTCGTGCCGTGCTGGGTGATAAACACGTTGACCGCACATTGTCGCAGCTCACACCGCTAAATGAAGAGTTCCAGAACTTCATTACGCGCTACGCCTGGGGCGATATCTGGACGCGTCCGGGCCTTGAGCGCCATACCCGCAGCATGATAACCATCGCTATGCTGATTGCGCTAAATCGTGAAGCGGAGCTGAAAATGCACCTGCGTGCCGCGTTTAATAACGGTGTGACACGTGATGAACTCAAAGAGTTGATTATGCACTCAGCACTGTATTGCGGTTTACCTGCGGCCAACGCCACCATGCATTTGGCACAACAGGTGTTTGATGAGATAGACGCCGTAAGCTAATGAATGTCGAATGACGCAGTACTTATCCGGCCTACGCGTTGTCGTTGTAGGCTGGATAAGCCCCAGGCGTCATCCACCATCAACTCGGAATTGACTTGCGAATCGAGGCCAGCAAGATTTGCGCGGCAATCGATAACGGCGTATCCACCCGAGTTAACACACCAATCGGTTCGCCTGCACCCTGAGTCGTGACCGGCAATGAGGTCAAGGTTCCTTGACGTAAATCCTCTTTCACCGCCCCCGATGGCACAAACCACACGTAGTTAAAGTCGACAGTAAGTTGACGGGAAAGCGAAGCGGAAAGCGTTTCAACGCAGGAAGCTGGCATTTTGCAGCCCTGGCTTGAGAGCAACGTTTCGGCATTTTGACGCGGGATCGTCCCTTTTGGCGAAACCACCACCGGCCACTCCATCACTTTACTCAGCGTGATGTTTTCGTGCAGTAACGGATGGCCGGGGCGCACCACCAGTTTTAATGACTCGAGGAACAACAGCTCATAATTCAGCCCGGTCATCAATTCTGGGTCGGACATTCGACCGATACCTAAATCCAGCTCGCCAGATTTTAATCCTGACAGCAGCATGGTGTTGTTCATGGTGGCAACTTGCAGCGTCACATCGCTTTGCTGTTTGTGAAACTGGCCGATAACTTTTGGCAAAATACCCAGCGCGGCAGTGGGCAGCGCCCCCACGCGAATAACGGTAGTGCTTTTGCCATCTTTCTGGTTGAGCGATTGCCCAGCATGATTCAACGCATCCAGCACCTTAACGGCGTGCGTCAGGAACTGCTCGCCCATCAACGTCATTTGCGCGCCAAGACGCCCGCGATCAAACAAACGCGTGCCAGTTAACTGCTCAAGCTCATTAAGCGTCTTCGACAATGCCGGTTGGCTAAGATTAAGTGTTTCAGCTGCGCGCCCCAGTGTTCCCTGTTGAGCAACAGCCACGAAAGTATGAAGATGGCGCAAGCGAATGCGCTGACTGAACAAACCGTTTTTTTCCATAACCTGATGTTAAAAACGACCCGTTGCGCTGACAAGATAAGTTGTTTAATTTTGATAACTTGCTAGCAAAATTTCATTAACAACTGAGTTCGTTTGATAACAAAAGGTGAGGGGGAACAGCCTAAGGCTGGGAGGTTTATTGGAACTTGGGATGGTTCCAATAAATTTTGCGGATGATGCTTGTCCGCGATGGTTCCGTTCACTGAGCGTTCTGTGTTTCCTGAAGCCACCGAATCGGTGAACGTATCAAGAGGGCTACCGCACATTCTTGTGCCGAACCACTTCGTGGCCAACGCAAGCGTTGTTCAAAAATGTTCCTGACATTTTTGTCGGCGGGGAGGTTGAGGGGATTCTTACATAATCACTAGTGAGAAAAATGATAAATAAAGAACCCGTGGCGAGGTTGGGTCTTGTCATAACAGATGTGGCCAGTTTTGCTTGACCACTACAACCCTTAGCAGGAATGCGTACTGTTCAGCGAGTCATTGAGACCAGGCCGTAACGGCTTCTCTTATCCCTTTGGTTAATTCAAACTGGACGGGGCTACCATTCTTCAACAGGAGACGCCAAAGCCTAAATATCTATCAAAAGCCCACAGAAATCTGTGAGCTTAAAAGAATCTAAAAACTAACCATAAACTCTGCATAACGAGCCTGTAACTGTGAGAGTCCAGTCATTGGCTGTTGCCGGAATAAAAACCGATTGGCCGGTCCTGATAGTTAACGTTTCACCATCGGCGTGTTGTAGTGAAGCGTTTCCATTAATCACCAAAAGAATTTCTGCGCTTTGGGTGTGAATCGGCAAATTGTGAACATCTTTGATCACACTAAAGTGAAAATCATCTACCGGAATAGGGTAGCTGGCTTGCCCATTTTCCTCTACAGGCGCCATCAGAAGTGATTTCAGAGGCGTAGGTACAAATGAAGTGCAGGTAACCAGTTCTTTAAGATTAATTTTTTTCCCCGTTAAGCCTGCCCGCAGTACATTATCTGAACTCGCCATCACCTCGATGGCTGTCCCCTGTACATAGGCATGCAGCGTGCCCGGGTGTAGAAACATGGCTTCACCGGGTTGCAGAGTAATGCAGTTCAGGAATAACGGAGCCAGAACGCCTGTGTCATGCGGGTAATACTGGTAAAGTTTATGAATAAAGCGTGCCAGATTATCGCCATACAATTTTTGTGCATCACTTACCAGTCGTTGTAACGCTTCCTTTTTAACCCCTTCAGACAATTGCATAATCTCGATGAAAAAAGCCTGTACCCCTTCAGTATCAGGTTGCTGTTCAAGAACTTTTATTGCGCCGCGGAGTCCCTCTATATCAAGCATTTTAAAATGCACAATAATTTCACCTGGTTCACGAAAACCATTCATCGCCATAAAGGGGGTAATGGCGTACACCAGTTCAGGCTTGTGGTTCGCATCGTTATAGTCAGGGGTGTCAGATGTTAAATTTTCCTGTGTGGCATACCCTAACTCAGCCTGTTCTTTTTGGGGATGGACCTGAATGGACAAAGCACTATCAGCAGCAAGTATTTTCAGCAAATAGGGTAAGTCGCCAAATCGTTCAGCGGTTGCCGCGCCGAGCATGGCCATTTTGTCACTGGCAATTAGTTTAGTCAGAAGAAGGGGCGATCCTTCCACTGTGACTTGGGAAATACCCGCGGGGTGAACTCCCATCCACAACTCTGCTTGCGGTTGGTCATCAGGATTTAAAACATGAAAGCGCTGATTCAGAGCATTATGGCTGCCCCATGGATAATTTTTTACTGCGTTGGTTAAAGTGTAAAAACAACGTTGACTCACAACGAGTGCTCCTTGCAGACAAACTGATTACTTTGAGCTAATGCCCTGAACCAAACACCGTTACGTTTGATATGGCGTTCACCAGTGTCGAGATCGAGGCGGTAAAAACCATAACGGCGTTTAAAGGAGTTAATCCACGACCAGTTATCAATGAATGTCCATTGGTGTAAGCCGAAGCAGTTAGCGCCATCGGAAATTGCTCGGTGTAGCTGAACCAGATGTTCTTCCATCAGGCTAATTCGGAAACTGTCGTCAATAACGCCATCTGGTTGTACTGGCCCCTCTGACTCAAGATCCATCGCAATACCTATTTCCGCTAAATACCATTTAATGTTGCCGTAGTTTTCGCGAATATTAGTTGCAATGTCGTAGATAGCCTGTGGATGGATTTCGTTATTATCGCGATAAGGGTTGAAGCGACCATTCGGGTCAATATAGTTTTCAAAATAGAATTCAGGCGTAAAGTAGTCGAGCGTGTATTCCGCCTCTCGTGCCTTAACGCGGCGTGGCACGTAGTAATTCACTCCCAGGAAATCGACTCGTGAATCAGTGATCAACGTGACATCTGTTTTATTGATTTCTGGCAGGCAGTTATGAGCAGCCAGTAATTCGCACAGCTCTTTGGGAAACTGGTGTTTAACCAGCGGATCAAGAAAGCTGCGGTTAAACAGTAAATCTGCATACCAGGCTGCTTTTTTATCTGCTGTTGAATCACTACGAGTATAGGTAGGAGTCAGGTTGATAACGACGCCAATCTCCCCACCTAAATTTAATTCACGATAGCAATTTACCGCTTTGGCATGAGCCAGCATGATGTTGAAACCAACCTGCGCTGCAAGCTTGCCATCTTTTTTACACGGATAATGGAAGTCATAAAGGTAGCCACCTTCTACAGGTACAATAGGCTCGTTGAAGGTTATCCAGTATTTTATTTTGTGGCCAAAAAGCTTAAACGCAGTAGCTGCAAAGCGGGCAAACAGGTCGGTAACATGGTTCGATTCGAATCCGCCGTAACGCTGTTGCAACTCTTCTGGCATATCGAAATGATAAAGATTAATTATCGGCTCAATACCGTTATTGATCATTTCGTCGAAGTAATCATTATAAAAACGCACAGCGTCTTCATTCGGCGCACCGGTTTCAAAATCTTCAATCAGACGTGACCACTGGATAGAGGTGCGAAACGAGTTAAAGCCGATATTTTTCATCAACTCGACATCTTGTTTGTACTTGTGCAGAGTTTCACAAACTTTTTCAGGGCCAATACCCTGGAAAAAACGCTCGGGATGACTGGCGTGCCAACTGTCCCAAATTGAGCGATGCGGTTTACCTTCAGTCCCTTCTGTTTGTGGACCTGATGCGGCCGCACCCCATAAAAAATTTTCCGGAAACGCATACGTCGTCATGTAACCTCCTCAATGGTTTTGAAACTTTTTCATCAAAAAAAGCTGCGCCCGTAAGAGCGCAGCAAAAGCACTACTCTGCAGTAATCTGAATAGACTTGATGAATATATAACCCCAGTCGCCGGAGAATTTACCGAGACTGATAGTGTTGTTGCCTTGGTTCAGATGAACCGGAATGGTCATCTGCTGACCTTTTTCGTCGGTTTGTGGGAACTCAATTTGCAGTGGTTTATCGCTGTTAACCTGGACCGAGTTTTTCTTGCTTCCCCATTTGGCGTTGAAGTTGAGATGAAGATGATAACCACCTTCCCATGGTGCATTAATCTGCCAACTCACTTTGTCACCTTCGTTAGCGAATGGACCAAGGAAACCATCTTCACTGGCTGTGAGTTGATTTTCCGCGATCTTAATGACATTCACTTTTCCCTGTGTCTGTGCCAATTCTTTACTGTCAAAGTGACAGAAATCAGCAGGGGCTTTGGCCGTTGCTTTTGTAACATTCACATCCACGGTTTTAGCCGTCTTCAGCAGACCGTCATTTGCTGTAAATGTGAGTTGGTAGTCCCCAGACTCAGGGAACCAGACACGAGTAGATACTTTATTGGCATCACAAAAATGGGCCTGTTTTTTCCCTGTGCTGGTCCATTCCACGTTGACCTTACGAGCGGGCAGGTTGTCATCCTCCCAACGCGCATCGAGACTTAGGCCATTATTCTGTGCCGTTGTTGCTTTACGGGGCAGTTCAATAACCGGAGCCTGATTTTTTTGGTTGTGCGTCACGCTAATCACGTTAGAAGGTGCCGATTTTCCGGATTCATTTTTCGCAATGACACGGTAGTAATAAGTTTTACCTAACGTGAGTGATGCGTAGTCGTCACTGAACAAATCCATTGTTGCTGGACTCCACTCCTGAACACCGTCTGAAATATCATGGCCAACAATTTTCCACGGGCCGTTTTTCGACTCAGCACGTTCCACATCGTAGCTGCGACCTACTGATGCCCCCATCCAGTTGATGGCGAATGGTGACTTGGTTTCACGCAGTTTTGGTGCATCCGGAACAGGAAGTGCGGGCGCTTTTTCAAGCCCGGACATCTGCGCTGCGGCAGTACGAACCACGTTAACAACGTCCATTTCCTGATTGGGTTTTCCTTCTACCTGGAAGCCGGGTAAGTGGTAGCTGTAATGACCGGTATACTCTTTGTGCCAGTAAAAACCGCCATCATGGCGATGACCACGGAAACCCCAGATAAAGCCACCAGCAGCTTTAGCTCCGTTAACCTCGGTGTGCACGATCGACTGCATAATATTGTTCAGGTCTTTGCTGTCGAGTAAGCCAAACTCACCGACCAGATAGACTTTCTTACCGCCAATAGCCTGCAAATCCTTCTTCACCTGGTCAGGATGATTATTCCCAGCGTTGGTGTAGTAATGGTTGCTGACGATATCGACATTCGGGTCATTGACAGAAAAATCATTTATCTTTTTATATGTGCCATCAACGACAAGTTGATGAGGTGCCAGATGTTTAATAAGCGCCGCAGTTTGCTTCAGGAAATCAGCATTGGTGTCTTCCAGTTCGTTACCTGTTTCCCAGGCCATAATGGCTTTTTCGTCATAATACGGATGACCCGTTATGGTATTGGTGCGGGTGATGACCTGGCGAATAACATCCTGATAAGCCTTATAGGTCTGACTTTGGGTGTTATAAAAATCTTCTGGTTTTTCGTTATAGAACGCGGCGAGCTGTTCGCGTCCGCCCCACCACCACCAATGGTCGATAAACGGCAGTATTAATCGAAGACCTTGTTTATCGGCCTCGGCGATCATGTTGTCGTAAATCCTCATCGCTTTTTCGTTCAGCTGAGGCATGCCATCGGGTGTTGCAGGAGCCAGAATATGCGTTTCGCGCTCGCAGCCTTTATCGTTTTCCTGCTGGACTGAAAGGACGTAAACGCGTTGGGCTTTTGCCCCTGTTTGTACGATAGCGTGAATCCAGTTTTCCTGTTCTTCAGCGGTTGGCCAGGCAAAATATTGCCCCCAGCCTCGTGGGTCGGCTTTGCAGACGCCACGTGCATCATTTTCAATACGATGTAGCTCTGGTGCGTGTATTCCAGCAAAGCGGAATGTCTGATTACCATCCATTAACTGAGCACCCTGTCGAGTAATAAAATGCTCAAAATGGGATTGTTCAGCAGCCATCACTCCACTGCTGGCTAATGCTACGAGTAGGGACACTAGAAGTACTTTTTTTACAGGTAATTTCATTTTGTCTCTCCTCAGAACCACACTTCGCCCTGAATACCGAAGTTCAGAGTGTCTGTCTTGCCACTACGGCTGTAACCACCGGCACCGATTGTGTTAGTGCTCCAGTCGTAGTTGCCATCCAGTGCATCGGAAACACCTTTGTCCCACTTAGCGTAAGTTGCGAATACGCGAAGTTGCGGACGACTCCAGAAGCCAGAGTCAAATGTCAGTGTTGGAGCGATGGTCACTTTGGTTAAACCACCTTTTCCTTTCCCATCAACACCTTTGTAGTTTTCATCGTCGAGATATTCGTAGCCGACTTCATACTGCATGGCGAAGTTTTTGGTGATTTGCTGATAAGGGCGAACGCCTGCGACCCAACTTGAGCGACCCCATCCGTCGTTATCACTGCTCCACCAACGATAATTTTTATCTTTCTGGTAGAAGGAGAAGGTTGAGACTTCCCAACCGTTGCCAATGGTGGCAACGCCATCGAGAACCAGACGCAATGATTGTGTGTCGTCAAGGTTCGCCCAACCCCAACCGTTTTTACCCAGTGAGTCACCGCCAGCAAGACCGCGACCATACTGGACAACAAATTTTGAGTAGCCGCCGGTCAGTCCGTAGAAACCTTCAAAGTTATAGATGCCGGTGACGCCATAGCCTTTTTCTGCTGCGTCAATATGTTTCTCGTTGTTATTCATGTGGTGAGCAATGAGCTCAAGATCTACTGGAGAACCTGCGATTTTTTTGAACCACAGATTGAGTGAATAATCGTCCGGGTAACCCTGGTCACCTTTATCTACGGGATACGCCTTCGTTTCGTCTGTTGGCGTAAAGGCGTAGATCCCTGCATCGAAATGCGCAAAGCCGATATCCAGGTTATCGAAGCCACCACCCGTACCGTTGTACTGAATGTACTCCCAGTCGAACTGGTGGTTGGATGCGTTAGAGCTGCTATAGCGTTTCCCCGCCCAGAAGGCGACATCAGGTGCAAAATCCAGGTTCGAAAATTCAGCATATCCTTCGCGGAACTGTACGGCTTTGCCATCATCATCAAGGCAGTTCCAGTCAGACGTACATTTTGTCTGGTGAGTAATGTTGGCTTGGATCTTCGCGACAACACCGGAATCTGATTTCAGTTTCACTTGTGGGATCAGTTCGATCTTGGTGTCATCTTCGTTACCGAGACGGAATTTTCCATCAGGCATCAAACCTACCGAGTCCGCACGGTTGCCATCTGACGTCGCAAGGATGCCAGAACGCATATAACCGTGCATGGTGAAGTCGTATTGGTCGGCATGGGCAATGCCGCTGACTACCGAAGCAACCAGTAAAGACAGAGGTAATAATCTGATCAGACTTTTCATGATTTCCCTTTTATTTTTTGATTTAAACAACATCTGAATAACTCGAGGGAAATTTACGGATCATTTACGGAAATGTACATCCAAATACGGAAAGCGCTTTCCGCAATTGCTGGATCATGTCACATAATCTGGTTGAATGCTTAGAGAATCGTGATGAAGATCACATTTTACTTGAGCAGGGGAGAAAAAAAGCCAGTGCTAATTAAACACTGGCTAAAGAAAAATGTGAGTGATGTTGGTTATTTGTTTTCTATTTCAGTGAGTTGCCGTTCATAAACTTTAAAGAATGGACGATAAATCATCCAGGAATTGAAGATAGCGAACAAACACATAAACAGGTTTTTCCAACTTCCATTGGCAGACCATGCTGCACCAAGAGGTGAGGGCATGGACCATGGCAGCATTGCTACTGCGCGATCAAGTACGCCAAGCTGAGTCAGATACCACGCAATACAGGCATTTACCATTGGAACAAAAATAAATGGTATTAAAAACACTGGGTTAAGGATTATTGGGAAGCCGAAAAGTATCGGTTCATTGATATTAAATAGAGAAGGGATAAGACCAATTTTACCAACGCTTTTTAACTGACGAGAACGGCTACGCATTGCCATGAAAATCAACGGTAATGTAGAGCCAATACCGCCAATTAATAAATAAAAATCCCAGAATCCCTGTAGATAAATGTGCGGAAGAGGAGTCATTCCTTGCGCCAAAGCTTGCTGGTTTTCAAACAGATAAGTCATCCAGAAAGGGTTCATTATCCCAGTAACAATCAATGCACCATGAATACCGATAAACCACAGTAAGTTGCAGATAAATAAAGAAATAAGCAATGCGGTTAATGTGTCGGAAGCAATAATAAGTGGGCGTACAGCCTCACTGATGAGTTCCGGTAAAATCAAGCCGGTGGTAATTTTTAACCCGCTGTTAATCAAGGTGATTGACAGCATAATCACCAGTAAGGGTATCAATAACTGAAAGCTGTTACGGGTCATGACCGGAACCTCTTCAGGTAGACGAATATACCAACCCATCTTGTAGAAAAATCGAATTAATTCAATTGTATAAAAACTAGAAGCAAGAGCGCTAAATATCCCCATGCCACCGAGATAAATATTGGCTCCGGCATTCTCTTTAAAACCAATAAACATCAAGAAAGCGAGACACCCTGTTAGACCGGATAACCGTTCGGGAAGCTGATATTGCTTGGCCAGACTGGCACTGGCTCCAAATGCAATGATCAGCGCGACCAGGCCAATCGTTATCTCAAATGTCGGCAATAACATGGGTCGAATAACCTGATAGTACTCTCCATACCATGATAATTCATTGATACTAAAGGGGAGAAAAAGCAGCGGTACCATCAGGCTACCCACTATGACAAAGGGCATCGCAAGGGCAAAACTGTCCCGCATTGCAGTGATGTGCTTATTCCGAGTAAGTAGATTGGCGAAAGGTGTTACACGCTGTTCGATCAGCGTGACAGCAACATTCATAAACTGAATGTTCATGGTGGAACCTATAAAAGACAGAGTAGTTTCAGGATCATCCCCTACATCCAGGTAAAGTGAAAGCGACCATCTGGTGATCGTGCTCACATTTAATGGATTCATTTATGGAAAGCGCTTTCCGTATTATTTCCATGTGATTATAGTCCGCTCATTGTTCTCACACGGTCAGGAGTTATTTATGAAAAAAATCATGCTTTGTTGTTCCGCTGGAATGTCGACCAGTTTGCTGGTTAAAAAAATGGTGGAGGAAGCGGATAAGCGCGGTCTGGAAGTCGATATTAAAGCGTTCGGTGTGGCGGAATTTGAACAACAAGTGGGGAATTACCAGGTTGTTTTGTTGGGGCCTCAAGTGAAGTACATGCAGAAGGATCTACAAAACAAAGCCAGTACTTACGGCATCACTGTCGAACCTATCAACATGATGGATTACGGCATGCAAAAAGGCGCAGCGGTTTTAGATTTTGCCCTTTCCTTAATTGAAAATAATAAATAAAGGATAAAAAATGAGCTCTCTGTACTCTAAATTAATGAGTGTGATTGAGGAAAAAATTACACCAATGGCTGGTGCAGTTGGTCAGCAAAAATATGTTACCTCCATTCGCGATGGTTTTATTCTGGCGCTGCCATTTATGATCGTCGGCTCCTTTATGCTGGTGTTTATCTTCCCGCCGTTTTCGCCAGATAGCAGTTGGGGCTTTGCCCGCGCCTGGTTGCAATTCTCTTTAGATAATCGTGAAAATCTGATGCTGCCGTTTAACTTCAGTATGGGCATCATGACGATATTTATTTCTGTCGGTGTTGCAGCAAGCTTGGCTCGTCATTATGCACTTGATCCGCTGACATCCGGAATGTTGTCGCTGATGGGCTTTTTATTAGTCGCCGCGCCGTTAAAAGACGGACAAATATCAGTGGCTTATTTCTCAGGGCAAGGAATCTTTACCGCACTGCTGGTAGCGATTTATACCACTGAACTGTATGCATTCCTGAAACGCAAAAACATCACTATCCGCTTGCCACCGGAAGTTCCTACCGGCGTTGCGCGTTCATTTGAAATTCTCATTCCTGTTTTGGCTGTTGTATTGACACTGCATCCACTGAATCTGTTTATTGAATCCCAGTTGGGGATGATTCTGCCTGAAGCCATCATGTCTCTGGTGAAACCGCTGGTGGCGGCTTCAGATACTTTGCCAGCCATTCTTCTGTCTGTATTGGTATGCCAGATTCTGTGGTTTGCGGGTATCCACGGTGCGCTCATCGTTACAGGTATCATGAACCCATTCTGGATGGCGAATCTCTCTGTGAACCAGGCCGCGATGGCCGCGGGTACAGTTATTCCACACATCTATGTTCAGGGATTCTGGGACCACTACCTGCTAATCGGTGGTGTAGGTTCGACTTTACCGCTGGCATTTTTGCTGATGCGTAGCAAAGCGGTACACCTGCGCACTATCGGTCGTATGGGCGTAGTACCGGGTCTGTTCAATATTAACGAACCGATCTTGTTTGGTGCGCCAATTATCATGAACCCGCTGTTCTTTATACCATTTGTGCTGGTACCGATGGTAAATGCATCAATGGCTTACTTTGCTCTCGATTTCGGCTTAGTCGCTCGTGTTGTGTCGATGACTCCATGGACAACACCTGCGCCAATAGGAGCATCCTGGGCCGCAAACTGGGCATTGAGTCCAATCATCATGTGTCTGATTTGCATGGTGACAGCAGCAATTATGTATTACCCATTCCTCAAAGCGTATGAAAAGCAATTGCTGGACCAGGAAACCGGGGAGACTAACCAATCCAATACCGTCACTCAGTCTGAAGCAGTGTAATTTTTAATCTTATTAAGTCAGAGGTTGCTATGGAATTAGAAGAACAAGTCATGGGCATTATTATCAACGCCGGGCAATCGCGTAGTTTGTGCTATGAAGCGTTACGCAGTGCCAAAGAGGGTAATTTTGTGGATGCTGATGAAAAGATGGAAGAGGCACAGCATTACGCTCGTGAAGCGCATTTGGTACAAACAAAGCTGATTGAAGCGGATGAGGGTGAGGGGAAAACAAAAATGACACTGGTCATGGTTCATGCTCAAGATCATTTGATGACTTCAATCCTGGCTAAAGAGTTAGTCACCGAATTAATCGATTTATACAAAACACGCCGCTGAGTTCTGTGTCTTTAAGAGAGGCTATGCCTCTCTTCTTTTTTGAGAGGATAACTATGTTTCATCTTGGTCTGGACATTGGCGGAACAAAAATGGAAGCGGTGCTGCTGGATAACAGCGGAACCATTCATTTACGCGAGCGACGCCCTACCTATAAAGAAAGCTACCAGGGGTTTATGGATAACCTGGTTGCATTGATTTGTGACATCAAAAAATCGGTTACAGATGAATTTACCATTGGCATGGGGCTTCCTGGCGCCATTGATCCACATGGTGGATTAATAAAGAATTGTAATTGCCTCGTACTAAATGGGGAAAACTTGCAGGTTGACCTGGCACAGCGAGTAGGACAGCCCGTGTTTTTGGCGAACGATGCCGATTGTTTCACTTTGTCAGAAGCTGTGGATGGCGCAGGGGTAGGGTATAGCACGGTATTTGGTGTGATTGTTGGAACAGGTTGTGGTGGTGGTGTGGTGGTCAATGGCCAGTTACTCCAGGGGCCTAATTCCATCGCAGGCGAATGGGGTCATAATCCGTTACCTGCTTGGGATATCTCAAAAGATGGCCCTGCACAGCCCTGCTATTGTGGACATGAAAATTGTATTGAGAGTTTTATTTCTGGGACAGGATTTACCCGACGTTTTAACAAAGAAAATAACCTACAACAGCATACAGAAACAATCATTGCTGCTGTTGATGCGGGCGATGTAACGACCCTGTAAATAATTCTGTGTAACTGCCACCGTATTAAAGGTGATCGCTCAGGCGGTCACCGAACTCGATAATAAAACGACTCATCGCCAGCCGCCAGTTTTGGATCGGCATACTCCATTTTTTTGACGCATCCTTGATCGCCAGATAAATAACTTTTCGCACCGAGTCGTCTGTCGGGAACACCTTTCGCTTTTTGATAGCTGCACGGATAACGCTGTTCAGCGACTCGATGGCATTCGTGGTGTAGATTGCCTTGCGAATATCAGGCGGATAGCCGAAGAACGTATTGAGATTTTCCCAGTGCGCCCGCCAGCTTTTGCTGATTTGCGGATATTTATCGTCCCAGGCACCCGCGAACGTATCCAGCGCCATCAGCGCGGCTTCCTCTGTCGGAGCCTGATACACCGTTTTCAGCCCGCCGGTGACGGCTTTGTAATCCTTCCACGACACGTATTTCAGGCTGTTGCGCACCATATGGATGATGCACAACTGGATGTGCGTCTGAGGATAAACGCTGTTTATCGCATCCGGGAAGCCCTTCAGCCCGTCCACGCAGGCAATCAGGATATCCTGAAGACCCCGGTTTTTAAGCTCTGTCAGCACACTGAGCCAGAACTTTGCCCCTTCGTTTTCTGCCAGCCACATGCCCAACAATTCTTTCTGGCCTTCGGTATTAATGCCCAGCGCGAGGAATACGGCTTTGTTAATCACGCTGCCGCCGTGACGAACTTTAACCACGATACAGTCAAGATAAACAATGGGATATAGTGCATCCAGAGGTCGATTTTGCCACTCTGTCACCTGTTCTTTAACTGCATCGGTGACTTTAGATATCAGCGTGGGAGACACGTCCGCATCGTACATTTCCTTGAACGTGGCGACGATTTCACGGGTCGTCATGCCTTTGGCGTACAGGGACAAAATCTGACTGTCCATCTGCGTAATACGCGTCTGGTTTTTCTTTATGAGCTGAGGCTCGAAGGTATTTTCTCGGTCACGCGGCGTATTCAGCTCGATCTCACCGTCATCGCACAGCAGTGTTTTGGACGAGTAGCCATTACGGGTGTTTGAGCCTGATTTTGGGGCGTTTTTCTCGTGTCCGAGGTGGTCAGTCAGCTCTGCATTGAGCGCTGTTTCGACGGTTAATTTCGTGAGCATACGAGAAAACGCATTGAGATCGGCTTCGGTTTTAAGGCCTTTAGCCAGTTCAGCCGCAAGGGCTTTGAGTTTCTTTTCGTCCATAATTTGCCTGTCTCCGTTGTTGGAGTGAACATATCAAAAACAGGCAATTACACAATTTTAATTACAGTCTCGATGTAACAGCAGTCGCACACTATAATCATTTTATTGATGCGTTTGCCCGTAGTCTTGCCAGCGTTATCAACATTCTCGATCCTCATGCCATTGTGATTGGTGGTGGGCTATCGAACGTTGAACGTATTTATCAGGATTTACCCTCTGTGGTTGAGAAGTACATTTTCTCTAACGCATTGCATACCACAATCGTCAAAGCGAAGTTCGGAGATTCAAGCGGTGTTCGTGGTGCTGCATGGCTGCCAACCCTTTCATCCCAACGAGGTTTATAAGCTATTTTGCGCACAACCGAGTGCCGAAAACCTATTCTCATTTATGTTACTATAAGGGGAAAACCGTAATACAGAAGACACCATGCCTACTATTGATGATGTTTCAAAGTTAGCCAACGTTTCCCGCGCCACTGTTTCTCGTGTGTTGACGGGGACGCGAGGCGTTCGTGAAGAGAGCCGCGAAGCCGTATTACGGGCAGTGGAGGAGCTCAACTACCACCCAAGTTTTGCCGCGCAGAATCTGGCTAGCAGTACGTCCAGTTATATTGGTATGGTTTTGCCTGCAAATGAGGTTGGATTAAGTGCGACTTTATTGCCTCAGTTATCTCTCGCAGTAAAGTCGCTTAATAAATCATTGATGATTCAATATGTTAATGATAAATCTGAACAAAAAATAGCAGTTGAACATCTGAGGCATCAGTGTGTTGCTGTTGTTACGCTGGGTAAAAATGACGTCACCATTGCAAACAACGTTATCGCGTTTGATGAGTTTTCTTCCTCTGGAACCGCCAGCCAGGGTTACAACTATGCATTTGCAACCGAAAGCGCCTGTAGGTACATACTGGGTAAGGGCCATCGTAACATTGCCTTACTCATAGACAGTGAAGACGACATTGCCAGTAAGCAAATGATGGAAGGTTATCGCAGCGTGCTGCAAAATTACTCTTTACCTTTCAATCGACAGCTGATGATCACTGCCAACAATCATCTCGAGCAAGCACTCCTGACGCTGATTAACAGTTTCACAAAATATACGGCAATTATTGCCAAGCGTGACTGCTATGCTGCAGAAGCGATGCGTTTGCTCCGTGAATTTAATATCGCCATTCCGCAAGAAGTATCATTGGTAAGCCTTGAGGATTCCCCACTCGCGTCATTATTGCATCCACCACTAACCTGTATCTCCTATCCTGTCGATCAGTTACTCGAGCATTGCATACAGCGCATCCGTGCTCTGATTGATGGACATTCGGTCAATGTACCCGAGGGACGTATATTCACTGGGCGCTTGGTTGCTCGAGCTTCGGTTTCGGATCGCAGCTAATTTGGCAAGAAGTGCAGACCAGTCACTGCAAATTGGAGATCCAAAAAATGAGCGTCATATCACATATGTAATATGACGACTAAGGGTTACATCATTAGTGAAATTTGAATGTCCACGGGTTATCAAGTGATCTTCTCCCTGAAAACAGTTCCAGTCTAAACTGAAGTATCCGGTCTTTCTTTCATCTCACAGAGAGACACATCGCCATGAAAAAGCCCCGTTATACCGAAGAACAGATAACTTTTGCGCTTTCACCCCCACAGCGACATCTGTAACGCATCGCAGGTTAGTTGCGCCGTCATCCGTGGTGACATCGACCAACCGTTGACGGCACGGGACCGCAGATCGGTGACCACCGCCAGATACAGCCAGACTTCATCGGTACACAGTAGAACTGCTTTGAGCGAGTAGCAAACGTAATGATTTTTATACTCCATGCGTTCACCCAGATTTAACGTTACGTGCTATTAAGCGAGATCCCCAGTACACGAAGATTCTCATAAAAAACTAAAGAAATAATTATTTTTGCCGTTTTACTCTATACCAACAAAAAAGAATTCTTTTTTAATTTACATCCACAACCCTATGCTTAAGTTTTGTCATATGAGCGAAATGCGCACCGCTAAGTTCTGTAACTCGAAATGAATTTCAGGAAAATAATAATAGGATTCCAGTATGTTTAAAGGATTGTGTGCATTCCCGCTTGCCCCTCTTGAAAATTGTAAATTCGAAGAAAAAACATTTATATCGTTAATTGAAAACCAGGCTAATTCAGGTGTTAATTCCATTGGGGTGCTGGGTTCAACGGGCAGATATGCTTATATGACCCGTGAGCAGCGATACCGAACTACAAAACTGGCTATCAGCGCGGCCGATGGTATCCCAGTGATGATCAGCATAGGTAATGTCGTCCCCGAAGAAGCTCTGAGGATGGCGGAGGATGCGCAAAAAGCCGGAGTGAGTGGCCTGATGCTCTCGCCATTCTTGAATCATAATCTTAGTTCTTATGAAGTGTTTCGTTTGTATGAGCGGTTAACTGCGGAGTTGTCTGTCCCGCTTTGTGTCTACGACAACTGGACCACCACCGGATTTGAATTTACCGATGAGTTACTGATCGCACTTTCATATTTGAACAACGTCGGATCGATCAGACTGGGCGATTTTCTGGTTGAGCGGAGTGCGAGTGCTTCACAGAAACGAGTAAGCAACCTTAAAAGCCGGATTTCAGAAGGTGTCACTATCGGAATAAGTGGTGATTCCCTGTCTGCTGCCGGTCTAATAGCGGGCTGTGATGTCTGGTATTCCATACTCGGAGGGCTGTTCCCTCATTATTCCCTGCGTATGACTCATGCTGCATTGCACGGGGACGAAAGCGAAACCCATCAACTTAATAACGCTCTGGAACCTTTGTGGGTGTTCTACCGCCGTCACGGAAGCTTACGAGTTATTGCGACAGTAGGTGAAATAATGGGTACCGTGGCAACACGCTGCCTTCCTTTTCCGTTACACCCGCTGATCGGTAAAGAACGATCCTCACTTGAGGAGGCATTAGAGAAGTTACAGTTTCTGGCGTGAAATACTCACCACGGTTTTTACTTCTGTGGAGTACTCTGGCCGTGGTGCTCTAGGAATTGTAGTGGCCAACCGATTTTGGTCATCTAAGCAGGAGGTATGAAACGTCCGCAGAACGGTTCAATAAGTGTGTTGCATCCATCGGTTGAGCTCACAGCGAGGAACGGACGTTATGCGTGAAATAATAGCCCTCGAATTTGAAGAAGGCTTAAAGGAATAAGGTAAAATTTACATGACCATAACCCAGTTCATCCCTAAATCTGGCCATGTGAATTTTTAATATGAGCCTTCTAACTTCTACAATAAAATCAAATGTATGTTGATTCTTATCGTCATATTACCGCTGGGTCATATCTAACGAATGTTAAACCAGCCAGTGGTTTCCTCAATTACACGCCAGAGTTTCTGGGGTATAGCTAGTTGCTCAGCGTCAGATGCAGCAATATTGAGAGCAATTTTTCCTTCAGCTTTACCCTCTACGAACTTAACCCAGTCTGGGTTCATCACCATCCCCTGACCTACTGCCGCCAAAGATACTCCTGTTTTAACAGCATCCTCCGCCTGCTCTGGTGTGCGGAGCTGCCCGGCAACAATCAGAGGTATACGCCCCGCAAGGTGATCGCGAACAATTTCGATGACTTTGGGTCCATTCGGTGCATCAACGGGTCTGGCTTCAAGTGCGTTACCGAGTGATACGTGAAGATAATCAATACCCTCATCGACAAGGCGATCAACCAGTTGAAGCGACTCATCAATGCGCAACCCATCTTCGTAATGCTCATCCAGTGAAATGCGGTATCCCATCAGGAAGGGATTAGTTGCATGCTCAGAAATCGTTTTCCGCACACTCTTGATGACGCTGAGTGGGAAACGCATACGGTTTTTAAGAGAGCCGCCCCATTGATCTTCTCTTCGGTTGGAATGAGGGGAGAAAAAGTTCTGGAGTAAAAAACCATGGGCACCATGTAACTCAACACCATCAAATCCTGCTTCTATTGCACGGCGAGTTGCTTCACCGAAAGCCTGAATAACGGTTTCGACTTCAACGCATGTCAGTTCACGAGGGGTAACGGACGGTGCGAAAGGACCGGCGTCACCGGGAACCGCGCTGGCGGCAACAATATCAGAAACCAGTTCAGGGCTGGTTTTCACACCTGCATGGAAAATTTGTAAGATTGCCGGTGCGCCACCGCTTTTAGCAGCCGCTGCCAGGCGCTTTAAACCGGGAATAAATTTGTCGTCATAGGCAGCAAATTCCCCTGTAAATCCAATGCCATTTACCTGAACATGCGTACAGCCAGTAATCACCAGCCCGATGTCCTGAACGCGTCGACGATAATATGCTTCTTCCTCATGAGATACCGTGCCGTCATCATGACCCGCCCAGGTCGTCATTGGGGCCATAACAATACGGTTGCGCAGAGTCACACCTTTACCGAGTGAAACGCTTTCAAGAAGTGGAGTTTGTTTCATGAATAGTCATTCCTATACGAGATTATTCTTGAAGAAAGGAGCCAGCTTACTCGCTGCCACCGCTGCACCCTGACCATCATAGAGATCCATATGCGTCGCACCCGGGATGATATGCAGCGTTTTTTTAACAGAGGCAGCCGTTTTGTGTAATTCCTGACTGTGCCAGAGGGAGCCTGCTTTGCTACCCGCTATAATCAGTAGCGGCTGTGTTAAATAGACATCCGCCCCTTCAAATCCGGTGAAAGACGCCAGCGTACTGATACTGGTCATCAGCATTTGATTGGTGGAAGTCGGATATTTTCCGCGTTCGGTCAGATAATAGTCAGCAGCTTCCTGAAGATCTGTTGGGGCACTG
>NZ_DATERI010000101.1:0-15489 GCF_035271705.1 Buttiauxella sp. | reverse complement strand
CAACACTTCCTGGTTATTCACCAGCTCACCCAAGGTGATGTTATTTAAAAAACCAGTCAGACGGTCACTCAGATCGCGCCACAGTGCGTGAGTCAGGCACTTATCGCCGCCCTGACAACCACCTTTGCCCGCGCAACGCGTTGCATCAACAGATTCATCTACGGCGCTGATAACTTCGCCAACTGCGATGCTGTTTGCTTCTTTACCTAACAAATAACCACCGCCAGGACCGCGTACGCTGGCCACTAGGCCATTTTTACGCAGGCGGGAGAATAACTGCTCCAGGTAGGAGAGAGAGATTCCCTGACGTTCTGAGATATCAGCCAACGGTACTGGGCCTGATTCGGAGTTCAACGCAACGTCAAGCATTGCGGTCACGGCATAACGTCCTTTCGATGTCAGTCTCATGTCTTACTTAACCTCAAATCGCCCCTCGAACCGGGGGTTTTTTATAAATGTGATTATCACATAGCAGGCCGCAAGTCTGACATTCCTGAGTAAATTGGTCAACTATTTAACCTACTAATTTACTCAAGTATTATTTGCCGGATTTTTTCTCGTTATCAATAGAAGAAAGCATACCGCGCAGGATGTTAAGTTCCTGACTTTCCGGGCGTGCACGCGTATATAAGCGGCGCAATTTACTCATAATCTGGCCTGGATGGCTGGTACGAATAAAGCCGGTTTTCAGCAACACTTGCTCCAGATGACCGTAAAAACGCTCGAGATCGTCAACTGACGGATACTGAGTTTGGTCTTCCACAACCGTCGTTTCTTTGCTTTCTTCTTGGGTCGCAAGCCAGGCAATTCGAACTTCATAGGCGAGGATTTGCACCGCCATTGCCAGGTTCAACGAGCTGTATTCTGGGTTTGCCTGAATCGCAACGTGGTAGTGGCATTTCTGCAATTCGTCATTGGTTAAACCAACGCGCTCACGGCCAAAAACAATGGCGACTGGCGAGTCTTGCGCTTCAGAAATACTCTTTAAACCACATTCACGTGGGTCAAGCATCGGCCATGGCAGCGTACGAGAACGTGCGCTGGTACCAATCACCAGGCTGCATCCCGCCAACGCTTCATCCAGCGTGTCGACAATTTTAGCTTCACCAATAACATCACTGGCACCCGCAGCAAGCGCGATAGCTTGTGAATCAGGTTTAACCAGCGGATTTACCAGCCAAAGATTTGTCAGCCCCATGGTTTTCATTGCACGAGCTACAGAGCCCATGTTGCCGGTATGGGAGGTTTCAACCAGCACTATACGTACGTTTTGCAGCATTGTTGACTCATAGCCTGAAAAGATTATCGCGTCATCCTATCATAACCCTGGGACATATTCCGAACGCTCTGCTATACTCCGCCCCGTTTTCCGTTCTTTAACATCCAGAGAGAGACCGATGCATCCGATGCTCACCATCGCCGTGCGCGCTGCGCGCAAGGCGGGCAATTTAATTGCCAAGAACTACGAAACCCCTGACGCTGTAGAAGCGAGCCAGAAAGGTAGCAACGATTTTGTGACTAACGTAGATACCGAAGCCGAGCGCTTGATTATCGAAATTATCCGCAAATCCTACCCGCAACACACCATTATCGCTGAAGAATCAGGCGAACTGGCGGGTACCGAGCAGGATGTGCAATGGGTTATCGATCCTCTGGATGGCACTTCTAACTTCATCAAACGTTTGCCGCACTTCGCGGTATCAATCGCTGTTCGTGTTAAAGGCCGCACTGAAGTTGCTGTGGTTTATGACCCAATGCGTAACGAGTTGTTCACCGCGGTACGTGGTCAAGGCGCACAGTTGAACGGTTACCGTCTGCGCGGCAGCAATGCACGTGACCTCGACGGCACCATTCTGGCAACGGGCTTCCCCTTCAAGCTGAAGCAACACGCCACCCCATATATCAACATCGTTGCCAAACTGTTCACCCAGTGTGCAGACTTCCGTCGTACCGGTTCAGCAGCACTTGATCTGGCATACGTTGCGGCTGGCCGTGTTGATGGTTTCTTCGAGATTGGTCTGAAGCCTTGGGATTTTGCAGCAGGCGAACTGATTGCTCGCGAATCTGGTAGCCTGGTATGTGATTTCACCGGCGGCCACAACCACCTGCTGACCGGCAACATCGTTGCAGGTAACCCGCGCGTTGTTAAAGCAATGCTGGCAGCTATGCGTGATGAACTGAGCGAAGCGCTGAAGCGTTAATCTCAGAGAGCGGGTAGCGCTTGCTTACCCGCTCTTGTTCTCTTGTTTAGAAAGGTCGAATCCCACGTACCGCTGGTTGAGCACTCAGCCACATCACCACCGCCGCCAGGACCAAAATTCCTCCCCCCGCTAAAGCCAATGTCGCCCAGGCAACTTGTCGCCATAAAGCCGGTGCTTTATTCCCGCTCATACGAACAGCCAAAGTACGGAATCCGTGTACCAAAAACGCCAGACCCGAAATCGTTAGCGATGTGCCTGCCGCCATCGTCAGCGCTGACAACATTCCCCAGTGATATACGCCAATCACTTTGCTAAACAACAGCACCATGATGGCACCAGAACACGGGCGCATCCCCATCGACAATACAATCATCACCCGGGCACGCCAGTCCTCTCCTGCCTCGAGCTGTTTTTCTGTCGGCAAATGCTGATGACCACAACCGCATTTTTCGTCGTGAACATGATGCGGAGTAAACGAGGTAAAACGCTGAGGTTTTCGCAGAACGTGTTGTAAATTTCGCATGGCGCGGACACACAGCATCAGGCCCAAAATGCCCACCAGCAAATAACTCCCTTTCTCCAGCCAGAAACTGCTCATGTGCAATTGTCGCGACGGTAAAACCAATATTCCCAGTACCACCGTCACCAACCCAATCGCCACCAGCCCTTGTAATAAGGAAGCGGCAAAAGTCAGTTTAAGACTGCTTTTCAAACGCGAAGGATGGGTTGCAAGCCAGGTCGTAATGACCACTTTGCCATGCCCCGGCCCCAACGCGTGAAGTACGCCGTAGATAAAACTAAATGACAGCAACGACCCACCCGCTCGCGCTGGGTTCTCGGCAACCTCACGCAAAAGCGTGCTCATTTGTTGGTTAATCGATTTCTGCCACGTTGCGCTATTAAGGATGATTTGCGGCCAGTAGTGCCACAAGCAGTAGAGCCCAACTGCGCATATCAGCAGGAAAACCGCCAGCGGCCACATTTGTAACCAACGGCGTGAATGGGCTCTGGAGGAAGGAATTACTGACATTGCAACGTAACCTGTTGAGCAAACTGTTTACCCAGTTCCATATCTTCGGGCGGCGCATCGGCTTTATCTAACGACAAGGCGAACGTCTGCATTTCTTCAGTCGGTTGCGGTGTGTTAACCGATATTTTGCAAAGTGCTGCTAGTGATTTCGGCACGCTGGCATCGCCAGGATGCTCGTAACTCATATCGACAAAAAAGGTCGGGTCGAAGGTCGCGAACTGGTAGGTTTGCCCTTTAAGCGGCTGCGGATGCGCCAGCGGTAACACAAAGGTTAGCACCGCCTGATGCCCTACCCGTGCAAGCCCGTACTCTGGCGGCAAATTGGTAAACGTCACTTTTTGGCCGTTGTGCCAAAATTCAGTGAAATAATGTTGCCCTAAAACATTCGCCATGACTTCGGCGGCAAGTGTCTTCCAGACGGGTGAGTCAGGCTTCGCATCCCCTGCGTCATACAGTAGGTCCGCTGAAGTAATTTCATCCATCGTCCACTGCATTTTCAGACCCGTTAACTGATCATTTTTGACCATGACCGTGCTCACGAGCGTAATAAAGCTATGAGGATGAGCTAAAGCTATCGGGCTAAAAAGCGCCGTGCTCAGGGCAAAAACCGCGATTCTGTTACACATTTTTCCGCTCATTATTCTCTCAAGCTTAAAATTCTGTGAGCCAGTCAGAATTCCGTAATTAAAAAGCTCAAATGGGACGATCTACGACAAAAGGTTTAGCTACTCTTAGCATTAATCACCTTTGACTTGGTTACGCGGATGATGACACTGCTTTCCCCACAACCAACTGTTCTCTCCAGTCCGCAGCGTCGCTGCCATCTGCTTTTGTTGCTCTATTTACCGGGCCAAACAGTCACCCCTGAGATACTTGCAAGACTCAACGGGGTCGATAACACTAAAGCCCTGCAAGATATAGCCGACACAAGCGATGAAATCCAGCGCTATCACCGGCTGAAGCTCATCACACAACAGGATGGCAGCTACCGGATTGAGGGCTCGCAGCTGGATCGCCGCCTGTGCTTACTGAACTGGTTGCGTCGTGCATTGCGCTTATGCCCGCACTTTGTGCAGCAACATTTTACGCCGGTAATCAAAACCCAGCTTAAACAGCAAGGGATCTTGACCGCTCTGTATGACGAAAAGAATCTGCAGGCGTTGATTAGCCTGTGTGCAAGGCGTTTGCAGCGGCAGTTTGACAGTCGTGACGTGCAGTTTATCACGCTGTTTTTGCAATACTGTTTGCATCAGCATCATGCGGGAATGACGCCTGAATTCACCGAGCAGCAACGGGCATGGACGACAGTGCGCCCGGAGTTCTTAGCAGCGCTTGAGATTGCCCGCCACTGGAAACGCCGCGTGTTGCAATCGGCCAATGAAAACGAGCAATTATTCCTCGCACTGTTATTCCTTATGCTGCGCATGCCCGACCCGATTAACGATAGCCATCACCAGGACTTACGGCTGCGTACCGCGATTTCCGGAATGATTACGCGTTTTCGTGAACAAGCCGGTATGGCGTTTAGTGACGAACAAGGTCTGAGTGACCAGCTTTATATTCATCTCGCTCAGGCGCTGGATCGCTGCCAGTTCTGCATCGGCATTGATAACAGTTTGCCGGAAGAAATTACCCGCCTCTATCCGCGATTGATGCGCACCACGCGTGAAGTCTTCAACGATTTTGAATCTCACTATGAAATGCGTTTTTCTGACGAAGAAGTGGGTCTGGTGGCGGTTATTTTTGGTGCGTGGTTAATGCAGGAAAATGACCTGCATGAGAAGCAAGTATTGTTGCTCACCGGCAACAATCTGGAGCTTGAACAAAAAATTGAACAGCAGTTACGCGAACTCACCTTGCTGCCGCTCAATATTAAATATCTGACGATTCACAGCTATCAGAAAGAGGGAGCGCCAAAAGAAGTGTCGCTGGTGATAACACCCTACTCCACCACGCTGCCGCTCTACTCTCCACCGTTGATTCACGTCACGCTGCCACTGGGTGACCACCAGCAGCAGCAGATCCGCATGATTATCGAGTGTTAACCCAAGATACCCTAAATAATTGGCGTTGCATCAAGGCGGCAAACTTATGATTCCCCTGGATCTTACTCAGGTAAGTGACTGGGGTGAATAAATGCAGCCAACGCTGATGCAGCTTCAAGTATGACGAGTATACGCGACCGGGCGCGGGCGGATAAATAATGCCGGGATAGCGACTAACGCCATGATCCAGAACACCCCGCCCTGCATATGCTGGTACAGGAAGCCTGAGAACATAGTCATAATGGCGATGCCGCCGCCCATCGCTACCGCCGAGTAGACCGCCTGCAAACGTATTACTTCATTGCCTTCCCGTGCGGAGATATAACGCATCGCCGCCAGGTGGCAAACGGTGAAGCTTCCACAATGCAGGATTTGCGCGGCAATCAGCCACGGTAAATCCGTCGTATACGCCATCAGGCTCCAACGCAGAATACCGCTCACGCCAGAAAGCAGTAGCAAATCTCGGGCGCTCCAGTGACGGAACAGCTTGTTGCTCAGGGCAAAAATCACAATTTCTGCGACCACGCCCAGCGACCACAAGTAACCCACCACCGAGGCAGAATATCCCGCACCTTGCCAGTAAATGGCACTGAATCCGTAGTATGCCGCATGTGCGCCTTGTAGCATGGTGACGCAGGCCAGAAAACGCCACGAACCGAGCACCAGTTTCTTCCAGGCAGGCCAACCCGCGCCTTCGCTATGTCGGGTTTCGCCCTGCGGCATGACGGATGGGCGCAGCATCATGCCGATAAGCATCGACGCAATACCGATACTCAACAGCACCAGAATCGCCTGATAGCTAAACAGGCTTACCAGTTTGCCGGTCATGGCAGAGCCGATAACAAACGCCAGCGATCCCCACAGCCGCACACGCCCGTAATCCATGGTAATTTGCCGCTGCCAGGTTCCGGCCAACGCATCGGTCAGCGGCACTAGCGGTGAGAAAAACAGGTTAAAGCCGACCATCACAATCAACAACCAGGTGGCGGTTTGTCCGAACCAGAAGGCGACGGCAAAAATCAGAGTGAATAAGGCGAGTAAACGTAAGGCAAACACAAGCCGGGAAGGATCGGTTACACGAGGAGCCAGTAGCAAACTACCGAGGAAACGGGCGATTAACCCTGCACCTAACAGCAACCCAATGGTTTCGGGTGGCAGGCCGACTCCAGCAAGCCAAACACTCCAGAATGGCAGAAAAATCCCGTAGCTAAAGAAGTAGGTAAAATAACTGAGCGCAAGCCAGCGTGTTGAATGCAAAACCATGATCCCTCCCGTTTTGGAGGCGTTAGTGTGTCCGAGCACAGGTTTGCATGCAAGCGTTCATTAACAAGCTAATAACATATGAAAATTATACGGTTATATATAATTACGACAACACCACAATTTCCATTTTCAACTGTGTCGACTCCCCTGCCCGCAACAATACCCATCCTGGCTGCCCTGCCATATTATGGGCATTGACCGGGTGGCTTTGCGGCGTGAGTGGATTTATCCTCGGTGACAAGCGCACCTTTTAACCTCTCAACCTGCGGGAAAAAACAGTAACAACCTCTCTGTTAGCACAAATAATCCCTACGCCAGCGGAGAACTTCACCATTCTGTGGACAACGGAAAAACCTGGCAGACCGATACCGACCAGGATCTGTTATTTGCGCTTTCTAGTAGCGCACCTTTCAAATCAGGAGTGAAGTGATGTTCAAAGCAGGAGTCATACTTTGTGGAATATTATTAACCGGATGTGCCGCCCAAACCGTTAACACGCCTCCCCCGTTAACACCGATGGATGAATGTATTAAGGCAACGCAAAACAATGATACCGCGGGAACCGCGAAGTATTGTGGTTTAGTGACGCGCGATCGTTAGTCGCCTTAGAAATAACAAAGCCCACATGATGTGGGCTTTGAACTCTTACAAGCTTGGGATTACGCGTAAACCGGCAAGCGGGCGCAGATATCCAGAACTTTCTTCTTAGTGCGTTCGATGACCGCTTCGTCGTTGATACTATCTAACACATCACACATCCAGCCAGCCAGCTCGCGAACGTCAGCTTCGGTGAAGCCACGACGCGTTACCGCAGGTGTACCGATACGGATACCAGAAGTCACAAATGGGCTCTTCGGATCGTTTGGTACGCTGTTTTTGTTCACGGTGATGTTTGCACGACCCAAGGCAGCATCGGCTTCTTTACCCGTCAGATTCTTATCAACCAGATCCAGCAAGAACAGGTGGTTTTCAGTACCACCAGACACCACTTTGTAGCCACGATCCAGGAACACGGCAACCATCGCTTTCGCGTTTTTAGCAACCTGCTGCTGGTAAGTTTTGAACTCTGGCTCCATTGCTTCTTTCAGTGCAACCGCTTTACCCGCGATGACGTGCATCAATGGGCCGCCCTGCGCGCCTGGGAAGACTGCGGAGTTCAGTTTCTTATACAGCTCTTCGCTGCCGCCTTTAGCGAGGATTAAACCACCGCGTGGGCCTGCCAGCGTTTTGTGCGTTGTGGTAGTCACAACATGTGCGTGTGGAACTGGGTTCGGGTAAACGTCAGCTGCAATCAGACCGGCAACGTGTGCCATGTCCACGAACAGGTAAGCGCCAACCATGTCTGCGATTTCACGCATTTTTGCCCAGTCAACGACGCCAGAATAAGCTGAGAAACCACCGATGATCATCTTTGGTTTGTGTGCTTTAGCTTGTTTTTCCAGGTCGGCGTAATCGATATGACCTGTTTCATCGATACCGTAAGGAACGATGTTGTACAGCTTACCGGAGAAGTTTACCGGGGAGCCGTGAGTCAGGTGGCCGCCATGTGCCAGGTTCATACCCAGAACGGTATCGCCGGGTTCCAGCAGAGTGGTGTATACCGCGAAGTTAGCCTGTGAACCAGAGTGCGGTTGCACGTTAGCGTAATCAGCGCCGAACAACTCTTTTGCACGGTCGATAGCCAGTTGTTCAACCACATCAACATATTCGCAACCGCCGTAGTAGCGTTTGCCTGGGTAACCTTCAGCGTATTTATTGGTTAACTGAGAACCCTGAGCCTGCATTACGCGTGGGCTGGTGTAGTTTTCGGAGGCGATAAGTTCAATGTGCTCTTCCTGACGTACTTTTTCTTGCTCCATAGCCTGCCACAATTGGGCATCATAATCGGCAATATTCATTTCACGCTTTAACATCCGCATCTCCTGACTCAGCTAACAGTAAAGTTTTCTCGCTTTAGCCCAAAGGCTTTTTAGCGACGGGCAACAGTGTAAACCGAATTGGTATCTGGTGATAGGTCTTGATAGAGGTTTTTACGCAAACGATTGGCTTGGCGTCCTGCAAGGGTTTAAAGCTAAAAGTGGCAAGCTATTTCAGTGGATATTAATTCATCATCAACATGCGCAGATTTCATGTTCTGTGAGCGACATCGACTCCATCAGTATCCATTTACAATGTAATGCTTTTGTTTCAGTAAATAGTTTTATAAGATGCATTTAAAATACAACATTAACTTTCCAGGTTAATTATTAGGAGCTATACCATGCTTGATGCCCAAACCATCGCTGTTGTGAAATCCACTATTCCCCTGCTCGCCGCCACGGGTCCAAAACTTACCGCACACTTTTACGATCGCATGTTCAGCCATAACCCTGAGCTAAAAGAGATCTTCAATATGAGCAATCAGCGCAATGGCGATCAGCGTGAAGCACTGTTCAATGCGATTTGTGCCTACGCTACTAATATTGAAAATCTTGCGGTACTGCTGCCTGCGGTAGAAAAAATCGCCCAAAAACATACCAGCTTCCAGATAAAACCAGAGCAGTACGACATTGTCGGCGCCCATCTGTTAGCGACACTAGATGAAATGTTCAGTCCGGGCCAGGAAGTGTTAGATGCGTGGGGCAAAGCGTATGGCGTGCTGGCGGGTGTGTTCATCAATCGTGAAGCGGAAATTTACCAGGACAACGCGGTGAAAAATGGCGGCTGGGAAGGCACTCGTGCATTCCGTATTGTGGCAAAAGAGCCGCAAAGTACGCTTATCACCAGTTTTGAATTTGCTCCGGTTGATGGTGAAGCGGTTGCCGATTACCAGCCAGGTCAATATCTTGGCGTGTGGTTAAAACCTGAAGGGTTCCCACATCAGGAAATTCGCCAGTATTCACTGACCCGTAAGCCAGATGGCAAAACTTATCGCATTGCGGTTAAACGTGAAGATTTGGGCCAGGTTTCAAGCTGGTTGCACAACCACGCACAAGTGGGTGACGAAGTGCATCTTGCCGCACCGGCCGGTGATTTCTTTATGAATGTTGAAGCCCAAACCCCGGTGACGCTGATTTCAGCAGGCGTTGGTCAGACACCGATGTTGGCGATGCTTGATACGCTGGCTAAAAATGCCCATAACGCACAGGTCAACTGGTTCCATGCGGCTGAAAACGGCGATGTACATGCGTTTGACGAAGAAGTGAGTCGACTTGGTGCGCAGTTACCGCATTTTGAGCGCCACGTATGGTATCGCACGCCAGGTGAAAGCTGCCGCGAACAGTCAAAATTCGACAGTGAAGGTTTGATGGATTTAGTCGCAATGGAAAGCAAAATCAACGCACCAGATGTGCAGTTTTACCTCTGCGGCCCGGTAGCCTTTATGCGATTTGCTGCAGAGCAGTTAGTGAAGTTGGGTGTTGCGCAGGACAAGATTAATTACGAATGCTTCGGGCCACATAAAGTGGTGTGATCTAAAACGTGGTGGATAGCGCTTCGCATATCCACCCTAAAACACCTAGGGCGGGTAAACTCAGTGTCACCCGCCGTAACAAACGCTTAAATTGCCTCGTCGTCTTCTTCGCCAGTACGGATACGTACTACACGAGCCACATCGAAGACAAAGATTTTACCGTCACCGATTTTACCGGTTTGCGCGGTACGGATAATGGTGTCCACGCAGGTATCGACGATATCGTCAGTCACCACAATTTCAATTTTCACTTTTGGCAGGAAATCCACCATGTACTCAGCACCACGGTACAGTTCGGTGTGCCCTTTCTGACGACCAAAACCTTTTACTTCGGTTACCGTCATGCCAGTGATACCAACTTCTGCCAGCGCTTCGCGCACGTCATCCAGTTTGAACGGTTTAATAATCGCATCAATTTTTTTCATGGTCTTCCCGGTTCCGCACAACTTTAGTGTGCTGCTTGGCTACAGTAATCGTGGTTTCAAATTACCACAAACTACTCTTTAAAGTCATTGGCATCGAGTTCATGCCGTGAGAGTAATTTGTAGAACTCTGTCCGGTTACGTCCCGCTACACGTGCCGCTTGAGTGACATTTCCTTTAGTCATTTGCAGCAACTTGCGCAGATAGTTCAGCTCAAACTGACTGCGTGCTTCGACAAAGGTCGGCAGCGCGGAGTTTTCCCCTTCCAAAGCCTGTTGAACCAGTGCTTCGCTGATGACAGGGGCGGAGGTCAGCGCCACGCATTGTTCAATCACGTTGACTAATTGGCGTACATTCCCTGGCCAGCTTGCAGCCATTAATCGCTTCATGGCATCAGTCGAAAAACTACGCACGAAGGGTTTATGACGCTCAGCAGATTGTCGCAACAGGTGATTGGCCAGCAAAGGCACATCTTCGGCACGTTCATGCAGCGCCGGGATCTTGAGACTCACCACATTCAGGCGATAGTACAAGTCTTCACGAAACTCGCCACGCTCCATCGCTTTGGGTAAATCACGGTGGGTTGCAGACAGAATTCGCACGTCGATATCGAGGTCGCGATTGCTGCCCAACGGACGCACTTTACGCTCCTGCAATACACGCAACAATTTGACCTGCAAAGGGATTGGCATATCGCCAATTTCATCAAGGAATAACGTTCCACCTTCTGCGGCCTGGAACAAACCTTCCCTGCTACTCACCGCACCGGTAAATGCCCCTCGGGAGTGGCCAAACAGTTCGGATTCCAGGAGTTGCTCTGGCAATGCGCCACAGTTAATTGCGATAAAGGCTTTTTTGCTACGTGGGCTGGCGTTGTGAATGGCTTGCGCGAGGATCTCTTTACCGGTGCCACTTTGCCCCTGAATCAGCACGCTGACATCAGACTGTGCGACCATGCGTGCTTGTTCCAGCAAACGCTGCATGATGGGGTTGCGCGTGACGATAGTATCGCGCCACATCTCATCCCCGGCGATGTGCGAGTGCGACAGTGCATCGTCAATGGCTTTGTAGAGCGCGTCTTTATCCACCGGCTTCGTCAGGAAGCTAAACACCCCCTGTTGTGTCGCGGCAACCGCATCAGGAATGGAGCCGTGAGCGGTCAGAATGATGACTGGCATTCCCGGCTGCACTTTCTGGATCTCGGCAAATAATGCCATGCCATCCATTTCATCCATCCGCAGGTCGCTAATCACCAGGTCGATTTTTTCTCGCCCTAACAGACGCAACCCTTCAGCACCACTTTCCGCCGTGGAGACGGTGAAACCTTCACTGGTCAGGCGCATACCGAGAAGTTTTAGCAAACCAGGATCGTCATCAACCAGCAGCAATCTGGCGGGTTTTCGCTGTGTCATGGTTTCGCCTCCTGCTCGGGTTTAGTGTTGTCCGGTAAATCTGTAGCAGCCGGTTTACGGTTGGAAAGCTGACGCTCAATATCCGTGAGGTTTTCCAGTTTTCGGGTGGTCAAACTTAACTGACTTCTGAGCCGTTGCTGCTGTTCACGCAGCGTATCGAGCTCATTATCCGAGCTTTGCTGCAATGCGCTATAGCGCGAGCGTTCGTCAGAAAGCGCCAGCAATGAAGCCTGCCCATCACGCCAGACCTGGAACAACGAACGCACTTGAACCGGGACGTCAGCGGTCAAGGCATCAAGCGCCGTCATGTTACGACGGCGCTCGGTGGGGGTAATTTTGGCGTTGGCGAGCAAAATCCCGCGTTTGAAGGTGTCGCGCCAGCTATCGGACGGCCAGCGTCGGGCTTCCTCTCGCGCCTGAGCCGGCGCTAAACGTTCAGAGCAATCCATCGCACGCAACCAGTACAGCGGGTTAGATGTAGAATCGTGACTCTGGTTTTGCCAGATATCGTCACAATTCGTCGACAAGTAATCAGCCAGTTGTTGTTCCGGTTCTTCAACGAATTCTGGGTGTTTTATATTTTCTGGTGCCGTGTTTTGTACACAACTCGCCAGGAATAACGGCACGAGCAATGCTGAGATTGGCCTAATCGAAACAAAGCTGCCAGGGTGAGATAACCAACCGTTGCGCAGCACGCTAAAAATAGTCACTTTCATTATTTATTTTTTCTCGGGAAAAACAGGCAACTCGATACGGAAGCAAACATCTGCCGTTTCATCGTCAATCAGATGCAATTCGCCATGCATACGGCGAATACAATCCAGGGCAATACTCAGACCCAGACCGCTACCTTTTACTGCACCTTTGCGCTGGTGGCTTCCCTGATAAAAAGGTTCAAAGATCATCTCTCGCTCCGCAGAGGGAATGGGGTCGCCGGTATTAGCGACATCAATCTGGAGCATGTTACCCATCTGCACGCTTCGTAGATAAATGGTACCGGATTCAGCACCATAGTGCACCGCATTGGAGTAGAGATTATCCAACACGCTCGCTAATAACATGGGCTCTGCCAGGCACGCCACCGGGCTCAGATTGCACTCGGTACGCATCATTTTAGCCCGTGCTGGCAAACTGTGAGCGGCGATAATGGCATCCATGAGTGGCCCAAGCTCAACTTTTTCAAGTTCGACCGGGATATCTGCCAGTTTGCGGTTGTAATCCAATAATTGTTCAATCAATTTTTGTAAGTGACGGCTACTATTATCGAGAATTTCTACCACTTCTTTTTGGTCGTTGGTTAGCGGTCCCACGACTTCATCGGCAAGCAACTCGGTGCCTTCACGCATACTGGCGAGTGGCGTTTTTAATTCATGGGAAATATGACGTAAGAACTCATGACGCTGGGATTCAAGCCATGAGAGACGCTCGCTTAACCAGACAATCCGCTGCCCCACCGAGCGCAGTTCGCGTGGCCCACCTTTAAACAGCACCATATTTCCCAGCGAGTGCCCTTCTCCGAGTAAGTTAATCATCCGTTCGATGCTTTTTACCGGGCCGATTATCATGCGCGTAAAGATAATCACCAGCGCAAAACTCAGCAGGAATAACACCAGCGCCTGCCAGCCAAAGAATTGTCCGCGCTCGGCGATTTCCTGCTGAAGTTGTTGCCCACGGGAAAAGACCACTGCCCGCGTGGCTTGCACCATGTCAGCATTTTTGGTGGCGAAGGTTTCAAGATGTGCAGAGGCGGCGGTATCGGGGCCGCTATTTTTACAGTGTATTTCGGCGAGGTCTTTTAGCGACTGGCTCAGGGCGTCATAAAGTTGATTGTCAGGTAAGACACCCGCATGAGCTTCAAGCATCTGCGCGTAACGCTTACGCTGCCCTTGATAAAGAGTGGCGAGTGTTGCGTCATCCAGCACGCAGTATTGCCGGTAGCTACGTTCCATTTCCAGTGCCACATTGGTCATGGCCTGGCTGCGACGTGCATCGACAAGCGTGGTGCTGTTGGTGAGTGCGGCTTGATCACTTAGCGCATTAAGACTTTGCCAGGCTTGCCATGCCAGAACCAGTAGCGGAACCAACACTAACAAAAAAGCCATCATCACAAGCTGGCGTAAAGAGCGCGGGAAAAAGTGCCACTGGTTCAATAGCTTCATCTCATTGGGATTCTGAATAATTCGATGCTAGCGGGGATTGGGCAGAGTTTAAAGTTCAGAAACGACAAAGGCAGAGAATAATCTCTGCCTTTGTTCTGGAATCAGGCGGTGCCTTACTCAACGTTTCGCCCGGAGCATGATAAAGCAGTACGAGACTGGCAATAATCAAAAGTCGGACGGCAGGCACCTTGTGTGCGTCATTCTATGGTTTATGTAGCACAACCCTTGCGGGGGCTGACATAAGAAGGTGAATGAGCCACTGCGTAGTATTATGCAGCATGTGTGCCATGTTTGCTATAAAATTTACATCTAAATGTTTTTATTATGTTTATTTAACGTATCACTCATTTAGTAAATTGTTTGCCTCTCACGCCAACTGTCGCCTTTCAGCAACACTTTACTGACCTCATCTCTACAACCTTTAAAATCAATAAGTTAAGTGTCACCTATTTGAGACAGCATATTTATCACTTGTCGGGGATCAGTGACAAAAAAATCCCTGCCGAAGCAGGGATTCTTAACAACTTAACCGAGTTGCTTGCGCGCATTGCGGAATATGCGCATCCACGGGCTATCCTCGCCCCATTCGGCTGGGTGCCAGGAGTTGCTTACGGTACGGAACACTCGCTCTGGGTGCGGCATCATGATTGTGACGCGCCCACTTTCGTTAGTGACTGCCGTAATCCCGTTTGGTGAACCGTTCGGGTTGGCTGGATAGTCTTGCGTCACTTTGCCGAAGTTGTCGATAAAGCGCAGCGCCACCAGCCCTTTGCTTTCCAGTGCTGCCAGATGTGCCGCATCGCGTACTTCAACATGCCCTTCACCGTGTGAAACGGCGATTGGCATATGCGAACCGACCATGCCTTGCAGCAACAAGGACGGGCTGGAGGTGACTTCCACCAGACTGAAGCGTGCTTCAAAGCGGTCTGAATGGTTACGCACAAAGCGTGGCCACAGGTCGCTGCCCGGAATCAGTTCACGCAAGTTCGACATCATCTGGCAACCGTTACACACACCCAATGCCAGAGTTTGTGGACGATGGAAGAAGGTTTCGAACTCATCACGCACACGTGAATTAAAGAGGATGGACTTCGCCCAGCCTTCACCCGCGCCCAGTACGTCGCCATAAGAGAAGCCGCCACACGCCACCAGCGCCTGGAAATCTTCCAGACCGCGACGACCTGCCAACAAATCACTCATGTGAACGTCAATGGCATCAAAGCCTGCACGATGGAAGGCCGCAGCCATTTCAACGTGGGAGTTAACGCCCTGCTCGCGCAGCACCGCAACTTTCGGGCGCGCACCTTTGGCGATGAATGGCGCCGCGATATCTTCTTTGATATCGAAGCTCAGTTTCACGTTCAGTCCTGGATCGTTGTCATTCGCTTTAGCTTCATGCTCTTGATCAGCGCAGGCTGGGTTGTCGCGCAGGCGTTGCATCTGCCAGGTGGTTTCTGCCCACCACATACGCAACTGGGTGCGGCTTTCGCTAAATACCGCGTGACC
>NZ_DATERI010000100.1:0-28049 GCF_035271705.1 Buttiauxella sp. | reverse complement strand
GTGTCCACGCCCTGCTCCACTTTACTGCAATCAATATTGCTTCTTTTCATCAGATCAAGGCTGACGGACTCACGCAAAATCAGCGATTCCGCATTGCCGAAGACATAACTCGCCAGATGATTAAACTGAGGGTCCTGGAACGGCCCAACACTGTGGCCAATCATGTAAACCGGCTTTTTCGCCATAAAGCTGCACAGCGCATGCTCAAATTGCGAAACGCCATACAAATCGACAAAGAACGAACCGCCGACCTGGATAATCGCGTCATATTTTTGCAGCGATTTAACGAAATCGATAAATCCTTGTGGGATGGAAATATTACGCAGGCGCCCGTTTTCAGTGGCTTTCGCCAGCAATACCTGGTGCTGATATTTGCGGCGCAGGACTTTTTTAACCCGTCCCATCAACCCAACCGCATTGTTATGTTGCTTCATCTGCTTATACAGCGTGTCGCCCAGCACCGGGCGGCCCAACAGCCAGGCAGAGCTCACCGGATAACGGCTCATCACGTCAACCTGCACGCTGTCATCAATAGCGGTAATGGCATCAATCAGCCCGCGCAAAATGGCGCTATCACCACGGTTGCCGCAAGTGTGGTTGCCAAGAATCAATAATTTCATATAAATCAGACCTCTTATTAAGGGGTTTTAGCTTGCGCGAAGCAGTGTTTTCAAACGTTCGTTGCGGCAAAACTGGCGCTTCATCTCGACAACCAACGCATTGCGCGAAAGCGCCAGCATGACGATAAAGGCCAATACACCAGCGGCGATTTGCACACCCAGCAGCAGGCCGAGGGAGAGATGCCCTTTCAGAACAACGCCCAGCACCAAGCTGATAACAATGGTTGGAATGGATAGGTAAAACGGCAGCCAGAGACTCTGAATGTATTGGCGGTAACTGGAACCGAGCACCGGTTTAATCATCACGAAATAGCTCAGCACGGTGTTTACAATCTGCACAAACAAGAAGCCAAGCGTCACACCCAACGCGCCGGCAAGATGTCCGCCAACGATAATCGCCGGGATAAACAGGCAGGTTTTGAACACATTGAATTTAAAGCTGATATCAACCCGCGCTTTCGCCATCAGCAGCGAACCAATCGGATTACCGATGGAGCGCAACAGGCCTACCACACACAGCAATTGCAGAATCGGCGTAATGAACTGCCATTTTTCACCGAACACCAGCGGCACAAAATTGTTCGAGACCACCAGCAAGCCGAGCAGCGTCGGGAAGTTAATAATCCCGACAATTGACAGCAGTTTGTAGAAGTTGATGCGTAGCTTTTCTGTGTCGTCCTGAATCTTGGCAAAGGCCGGAAACAGCACGCGGGTGATAATCGGGTTCAACTTCATCGGCGGCACCACTGCCACGTTATAGGCGAGGTTGTACCCCCCGGCGATGCTGGCGCCCAAAATACGGGCCAGCACTAACGTTGAGAGATTCGTGTTCACATAATTGATAATGCTGTCAGCGGTTAGCCATGCGCCAAACTTCAGATTAGAGCTGACCGATTTCAGGGAAAAATGCAGGCCAGGGCGATAAATTTTGCGACCAAAGAAACCAAACAACGAGGTGCGCACCACGGTATTCACCAGGTAACCAATAATCGCCGTCATGGCGAACGGGTAATACATCGCAGCCCCTACTGTCACGGTGAATCCGGCCATGACAGAGACCGTTTCAATCGAGCCAATTTTCGAAAACTCCAGTTCCTTTTGCATTAAAGCGCGGAACTGCTGGCCGTGCGGGATGACAACAAACGCAAATGACAGAGTCTTAATCAGCGGTGCGAGGGCCGGGGCATGCAGTACCGCGGCGATAATATCGCTGAGTAAAAACACCGCCGCGAACACCACCAGACCCAAACCGACATTCAGCCAATACAGCGTGGTCAACTCGAGGTGGCTAATCTCTTTGCGCTGGATAATCGAGTTGGCAATGCCAAAATCTGACAGCGTATCCGCCAGTGCGATAATCACCAGTGACACTGTCAGCAGGCCAAATTCGTGGTTATCGACAATGCGCGCCAACACGGTCATCTGCACCAGGCCAAGGCTGATAATAATCACCGTGGCCATAGCAGACCATTTGGCGCCGCTGATGGTTTTTTCTCTCAGGCTCATGGTGGACTCACTCAATAGGCAGCTTTGTTAACAAAGCCTTTGAAAATGGTCAGAAACACAATTTTGATGTCAAACCACAGGCTCCATTCGCGGATATATTCCAGGTCAAACTCAACGCGTTTTTCCATTTTCTCCAGCGTATCGGTTTCGCCACGCCAACCGTTGATTTGTGCCCAACCGGTGATGCCCGGCTTCACTTTATGGCGCAGCATGTAGCCTTCAATCAGCGTGCGATATTGCTCGTTATGCGCCACCGCGTGCGGACGTGGGCCGACAATCGACATCTCCCCCATCAGCACATTGATAAATTGCGGCAACTCATCAAGGGAAGTACGACGCAGGAAATTACCGACCGGCGTAATGCGTTTATCGCCTTTGGTCGCCTGAGTCACCACGGCGTCATTTTCCATCACTTTCATCGAGCGGAACTTCCACACTTTGATTGGTTTTCCATCCATGCCGTAACGGGTCTGGCGGAAGATAACGGGCCCAGGCGAAGTCAATTTCACCACCGCGCTGATGCACAACAGCACGGGTGAAATAAACAGCAGGATCATCGAAGAAAGCACAATGTCTTCGAGGCGTTTCAGCACACGGTTAATGCCGTTGAGCGGGGTATCAAACAGCGGTACCACCGGCACCCCGTTCACTTCTTCAGTGCGCGCATTCAAAATATTGAAGGTGAAGACATCCGGGATCAGCAACACAGAACAGGTGGTATCGGTCAGCTCACGCACCAGCGATTTAATGCGCACTTCTTCGCTCATCGCCATCGCGATATAGATATTATCGATATGCCCGGCACGCGCTTGTTCCACCAAATCTGCGAAACAGCCCGCATAATCGCCATGGGGTGATTGCGGTTGTTGGTCGTCATACACGCCAGTGACATCAAATCCCAACCACGGTTCGTTGCGGAAACTCTCCGCAAGCGCATAGCCCACTGGCATCGAACCCGCGATAGCAATACGGCGCGTGTTGTAGCCCATATTGCGCAACCAACCGGCACCCAGGCGAATAAGCGAACGGCACATCACCATGCCGAAACTGGTTAATACGTACCAGGCGAAGTAAACCCAGAACGACCCATCAAAGTCAGGATTAAATGCCAGCAGACCTGCGCTGAAAATCAAACTCAGTGTCCAGTTTTGTAACAGCAGCATCATTTCGCTGGCAATTCTCACCCCACGCCATGAACGGTAAAAATCGGTCATGCCACCAATCATCTGGAAGACCACAAGGGCCAGCAACGCCATCAGTAAATGCATGTACAAAAACGGTAACGCGTTGACCTGACACACCACCCATAGCCCAACAAACATAATGGTTATGTCAGAAAAACGTTGCACCATAGAAATTAACGATGCGTTCGTTTTTGGTAGCTCGCGCTTTTTTAGGTTTGTCATCGTTTTACCTTTATTAAAAGGGTGACGGTTCACCTTCCCTGCGTTTGTCGAACGGCCATACCCGTCATACTTCAAGTTGCAGATGCGTTGGCTGCGTTCACTCACCCAAATCACTTACCAGAGTAAGCTCATCGGGATTTGCTCGCTTGCCGCCTTCCTTCAACTCGAATTATTTTGGGTATAAAGCAATACCGCCCGACAAACACCGAAGATCTCCGTGCCCTAAATCACTGATTCAACAGTTCCATAATTTCCTGTGTTCGCGCCTGCATCAGTTGTTCATCGCGCTTAGATTCCACGTTCAAGCGCACCACCGGCTCGGTGTTAGAGCTACGAAGGTTGAAGCGCCAGTCCGCGAATGCCATGCTCACGCCATCGGTGTGGTCCACTTCCTGCGCATGTGGCGCAAAGTGCTGCTGCACACGGGCAATGGCCACTTTCGGGTCAGCCAGCTTGCTGTTGATTTCCCCGCTCGCCGGCCACGCCGCCATACGGTCACACACCAACTCACCCAGCGTTTTACCTTTCAGACACAGCAGTTCTGTCACCAGCAGCCACGGGATCATCCCGCTGTCGCAATAGGCAAAATCACGGAAATAGTGGTGGGCGCTCATTTCGCCACCGTAAACCGCATCTTCCTGGCGCATCCGCTCTTTGATAAACGCATGACCGGTTTTAGACATCACCGGTGTGCCGCCAGCACGCTCAACGATATCCACCGTGTTCCACGACAGACGCGGGTCATGAATGATTTTCGACCCCGGCTGTTTTTCGAGGAATGCCGCTGCCAGCAGGCCAACGATGTAATAACCTTCGATAAACTGCCCTTTCTCATCGAACAGGAAGCAGCGATCGAAATCGCCGTCAAAGGCAATCCCCATGTCTGCACCGTGTTCAATCACCGCGTTACGGGTGTCGTCGCGGCATTCCGGCAGCAATGGGTTCGGGATACCGTTCGGGAAATTACCGTCCGGGGTGTTGTGGACTTTGATAAATGTCAGCGGCACGTTGAGCGCGTTAAAGCGTGCTTCGATGGCATCAACAATCGGGCCTGCCGCACCATTACCGGAGTTAATCACCAGTTTCAGCGGCTTGATGTTGTTCACGTTGATGTACGAGAACAGGTGGTCGATGTAAGCCTCAACCACGGACACTTTCTGGTAGCTACCACGTTTTGCTGCATCCACGGGTGGGAAGTCGTTCGCTTCCGCCAGGCGCTGCACATCACGCAGGCCGGTGTCGCCGCTGATAGGGCGTGCACCCTCACGCACCAGTTTCATGCCGTTGTAGTCCATCGGGTTATGGCTGGCGGTCACTTCTATACCGCCGTCCACATTGAGATGCCAGGTGGCAAAATAGATCTCTTCGGTACCGGACAGGCCGATATCCAGCACATCCACGCCCGCATCCTGCAACCCTTTTGCTAACGCCAGCTTAAGCCGCTCACTGGTCAGGCGCACATCGCCGCCCAGCACAATGGTTTTCGGTTTCAGGTACTCGCCATACGCGCGGCCAATACGTTCAGCGATGTCTTCATTCAGCTCTTCGCCCAGCTTGCCGCGAATGTCATAGGCTTTAAAACAGGTTAACTTTTGCACGTTTCAGTCTCCTCCAGGCAACAGTTGCCCAACCCACAGAGTTGGCTGTGGGGGATGTTGAATATTCAGATTTCGTAGGTCGGATAAGCGAAGCGTCATCCGACAGCGGTCAGATGCGCCCGTAGCGGTCTTTAAAACGGACGATGTCGTCTTCTTCGAGATAAGTGCCAGAACGCACTTCAATCAGGTCGAGTGGGATTTTCCCCGGGTTTTCCAGGCAATGCGTCACGCCCAGCGGAATGTAGATGGACTCGTTTTCGCCCAGCAGTTTTGTCTCGTCACCCAGCGTGACTTTCGCGGTACCCGCCACCACAATCCAGTGTTCGGCGCGGTGATGGTGCATCTGCAATGACAATCCTTCGCCGGGCTTCACGGTGATACGTTTAACCTGGTAGCGCTCGCCGGAATCAATGGAGTCGTATTTGCCCCACGGGCGATACACTTCGCGGTGATTGTGGTGTTCATGGCGGCCATCAAACTTGATTTGCTCAACCACTTTTTTCACGCTCTGCACGTGGTCACGGTCGGCAATCAACACCGCATCTTTGGTCTGCACTACCACTAAATCTTTCACGCCTACGGTAGTGACCAGACCCGATTCCGCATAGATATAGCTATTTTGCGTATCGTGACTTATCACATCGCCATGATGTACGTTGCCATGCTGGTTTTTGGTGCTGATTTCCCAAAGTGATGACCACGAACCCACGTCACTCCAGCCCGCATCCATTGGCACCACCACCGCATCGGCGGTTTTTTCCATCACCGCGTAGTCGATAGACTCGTCCGGGCACGCCAGGAAAGCCGCTTCGTCCACACGTACAAAGTCCAGATCCGGATCAACGCTGGCCATCGCTTTTTCGCAGGCGCTCAGAATATCCGGGCGGAATTTTTTCAACTCTTCAAGGTAACGCCCGGCGCGGAACAGGAACATGCCGCTGTTCCAGTAATACTCACCGCTGGCCACATAAGCCTGTGCGGTGGCGATATCCGGTTTTTCCACAAACTGCGCCACACCAAAGGCAATGGCATCAACCCCTGGCGTATTCGGGTTAGCCACTTCACCACGGCGAATGTAGCCATAACCGGTTTCTGGCAGGTCTGGCACGATACCAAAGGTGACCAGTTTCCCGGCTTCAGCAAACGGCATCGCGTTGCGTACCGCTTCACGAAATGCCTCTTCGTTCTCAATCACATGGTCGGCGGCGAGGATAAGCATCAGCGGATCGTTATCTTGCTGATTACGAACCGCCGCGAGGGCCGCCAGCGCGATGGCGGGAGCCGTGTTACGTCCGGCAGGCTCCAGCACGATGTTTTCCGTCAGCTTATTGAGCTCACGCAGTTGTTCAGCCACGATAAAACGGTGCTCTTCGTTGCAAATCACCACCGGGCTTTCGCACTCCACTCCGTTTAAACAGCTAATGGTGGTTTGCAACATCGTCAGTTTGCCTTTCAGGCACAGAAACTGTTTCGGGTAAAGCACGCGGGACAACGGCCACAAGCGGCTACCGTTTCCACCCGCCATGATGACGGGATAGAGCTTGGAATGACTCATGATTTAACCCCAATATCTTGTGCAGATATCGCTGCAATAAATTGGTTCAGCACGCTGTCTTTCTCCAGCGTGCGCTCGGCATATTCACATGCCACCGTGTTGTGTACCGGCAATTGCAGGCAACGCTCGATTCCATCGGCTAACGCATCAACCGATTCAGGCTCTACACACACGGCAATACCGGAATAAGCCTCGCAAAGTTGGCCGAGTTCGGTATCCGGTTCTGCGGTAATCACCGCATTCCCGCCCACGGCAAGAATATTGGTCAGCTTGGATGGCAGAACCGCATCTGCCGCACCCCGGCGCTGGATAACCAAATGGCAATCCGCAAGATGCAGCAACGCGGGCAGCGCGTCGTAAGGTTGCAACGGGTGGAACACCACGTTTTGCAATCCCTTCTCCTGCGCCTGTTTTTGCAGGCGTGCTTTACCGCCGCCCTGGCCGACAATGACAAACAAATACGGCTGATGAGCGAAACGTTCAGCCACTTCAATGACGGTTTCCAGCCCCTGCTTTTCCCCAATATTGCCGGAGTAGAGGATGATTTTTTTATCAACAGGCAGCTGTAAACAGGTGCGCACCGCCAAAACGTCGTCTACGGAAATACCGCGAAAACGTTCAACTTCCGACCAGTTAGGGAAGAAGATCACTTTTTGTGGATCCACGCCCTTTTCCATCGCTTTGTTCATCATTGAGCGCGAAATGGTCGAAACATTGTCGACGTTGTGCAGGCCACTTTGTTCAAAGCGAGTTGCCAGTCGGGCAACTTTGCCCTGCTGTTTACCCGCCATTCCCAGGCCGAGCATGGCGTCCACTTCATAATCCTGAATATGCAGTAACGTGCGAGCCCCACTCAGTTTTGCGAGCAGGCGCATGCCCGGTACACAAAACAGCGTGGGAACGACGCCAATAATGCGATCCGGCTTCCAGCGACGTTGCGCCAGCAGCGGGAAAAAGGAGCTCAGCGCAAAGCTGCCCAGATGAATCAGGCGCTTTAACGTTGATGGCTGTTTTGGTACGTACAGCGGGCAGCGCCAAACGGTCGCTGCACCCACCTCTTTTTTATACTTCCAGGCCGAATAATCTGGATGCACTTCCCAGGCCGGATAGTAAGGTGGTGCGGTAATCACCCGCACCTCATGGCCCTGGCGCGTCATCCATTCAACCATCTCGCCGGTATATTTACCGATGCCTGTCAGCTCCGGTGAATAGTTAATGCCGTAGACCAGAATCTTCATTTACTCATCATCCTTCAGCCTGCCTCTGCGCATTTATCCACAAGAAAGTAAGCGCGGCTGTTGTCGTGCACATCGTCGCGAGCCAGCAATTGCTCCGGTGTTAACCAGCGGTAAGCACTGTGCTGTGCTTCAGGCAGCTGCAGCGCATCAGCATCCACACGCAGACGGAACCCCAGCACCACGTAGTGCGTGGAGAAATCCGTCCCGGAGAAGTTGTCGTCATAGAAATGCTGCCACACACCGTAAAACTCACCCTCTTGCAGGGTGAATGCCTGACCTAACTCGGCTTCGGTTAAGCGTAAAAAAGCCTGCTCCAGCGTTTCATCTTTGCGTACCCGGCCACCCGGCACGAACCAAAAGTTCTGCGCCGGGCGCTGAGTGCGTTGCCCCAACAGGAACTCACCGTCCTGATTTTCAACAATCAAGTCGATGGAGATAAGTGGGGTAGAACGGACGACCGTTGCGAAGTCCTCAGCACTCAGGAACATGTTTACCCCCGGAACCGCTGCTGGTTTTCGAGGAACCACTGGTAAGTACTGGCAAGGCCAGGTTCCAGGGTGATTTCTGGATACCAGCCCAGACGACGCAGGCGTGTCACGTCCAACAGTTTGCGTGGCGTACCATCAGGTTTGGAGGCATCAAACACCACGCGTCCACGATAGCCCGTCACTTTCGCGAGGGTTTGCGCCAGTTCGCGAATGGTGCAGTCAACGCCAGTACCCACGTTGATGTGCGAAAGCATTGGCTGGGTGTTTTCCTGCCACACTTCACTTGCCAGTTCCATCACGTGAATACTGGCGGCTGCCATATCATCAACGTGCAAGAATTCACGCATTGGCGTACCGCTGCCCCACACCACGACATCAGGTGAGTTCTGCTGGGTCGCTTCGTGGAAGCGCCTAAGTAACGCAGGGATCACGTGCGAATGACTTGGGTGGAAGTTATCGTTCGGGCCATACAAATTGGTTGGCATCACCGAACGATAATCGCGGCCATACTGGCGGTTGTACGACTCGCACAGTTTGATACCTGCAATTTTGGCAATCGCGTAGGGCTCGTTAGTCTCTTCAAGCGTGCCTTGCAGCAGCTCGCTTTCAGCCATCGGTTGCTTCGCCATCTTCGGATAAATGCACGATGACCCGAGGAACAACAACTTATTCACGTTGTGCGCATGCGCACTGTGAATAATGTTGGCCTCAATCATCATGTTTTCAAAGATGAAGTCAGCTGGGTAGGTATTGTTCGCCACAATACCGCCCACTTTTGCCGCGGCCAGGTAAACCTGGTCGATACGCTGCTCAGCAAAGAAAGCGTTAACGGCCGCGCCATCCAACAGATTCAGCTCATCACGCCCACGCAGCACCAGTTCAACGTCAGCACGTTGTTCAAGTTGGCGAACAATGGCAGAGCCGACCATCCCACGATGGCCAGCAACAAAGATACGATGTTTATTCATGCTTAAGACTCCAGCGCGATGGCAACCTCGTAACCGTGTGATTTGAGCAACGAGTGTTTTTTCGCCGCTTCCAGATCTTTAGCGACCATTTCACTGACCATTTCTTTGAGCGTGATTTCTGGTTTCCAGCCCAGTTTTTCATGCGCTTTGGTTGGGTCACCCAGCAGGGTTTCCACTTCAGCAGGACGGAAGTAACGCGGGTCGACAGAAACAATCACATCGCCTGGTTTAACGCCCGGTGCATCGTGACCGGTTACGGAGACCACAATCCCCTTCTCGTCCACACCGGTACCTTCAAAACGCAGTTTGATACCCAGTTGCGCGGCGGCCATTTCCACGAACTGACGCACGGAATACTGCACACCGGTAGCAATCACGAAATCATCTGGCGTTTCTTGTTGCAGCATCATCCACTGCATTTTCACGTAGTCTTTGGCATGGCCCCAGTCACGCAGGGAATCCATGTTCCCCAGATGCAGGCATTTTTCCAGGCCCTGAGCGATGTTGGCGATAGCACGCGTGATTTTGCGAGTCACGAAAGTTTCACCACGACGTGGGGATTCGTGGTTGAACAAAATCCCGTTACACGCATACATGCCGTAGGATTCGCGGTAGTTCACGGTAATCCAGTAAGCATAAAGTTTGGCGACCGCGTACGGGGAGCGCGGGTAGAAAGGTGTGGTTTCTTTCTGTGGGGTTTCTTGCACCAGGCCGTAAAGCTCAGAGGTGGACGCCTGGTAGAAACGGGTTTTCTTCTCTAATCCTAAGAAGCGAATCGCTTCCAGCAGACGTAAAGTCCCCATCGCATCAACATCTGCGGTGTATTCCGGGGACTCAAAAGAAACCGCAACGTGGCTCATTGCGCCCAGGTTATACACTTCATCCGGCTGCACTTCGGAAAGAATACGGGTCAGGTTTGAGCTGTCCGTCAGATCACCGTAGTGCAGATGGAATTTTGGATTGCTGTCATGTGGATCCTGATAAATATGATCGACACGTTCGGTATTGAATGAAGAAGCACGACGCTTGATGCCATGAACTTCGTAACCTTTTTCCAGCAGCAGTTCCGCCAGATAAGAGCCGTCTTGTCCGGTAACACCCGTGATGAGAGCTACTTTAGTCATAATAATTCCTATGATTGATGATTAAGTTAGGCGTTTTTCTTTTTTAAGAAAAACCTCACGCTCGGGAGCGTATTTTTATTGCTGGGTTACCCCGGCAAACGGCATTTGCCGGTAATGATTTATAAATACTGCTGCGGGCACCCACTACGGTGCCATTTCCAATAGTGACGCCAGGCGAAACAAATACATCTGTTGCCAACCAGCATTTTTCGCCGATGACAATCGGTGTGGCGGTAATATCAAAATGCTTGCTCATATAATCGTGGCTGCCGGTACATAAATAACACTTTTGTGACACCACAGAATTTGCACCAATGGTAATGTCGCCCAGCGTATATAACACTGCGTCATCACCCACCCAGGCATAATCACCCAGTGTTAATTTCCATGGATAGGTAATTTTGACTGAAGGACGAATCACCACACCTTTACCAATTCGCGCACCGAATAAACGTAATAAAAATGCACGCCAGCGATATAATACTTGCGGTGACCAGGCAAATAAGGTTGCCTGAACAGCCCACCACAGTTGGACTTTAATAGGATTCCCACCCCGGAAACCTTTCGGTACCGAGAAGCCATTTAATTCCTGCATATTATCCTCTTGAGGATTTTGTCGGAGGCGCTTGCGCTAATCCGACCTACGGGTTAGCAGTTGTAGGGTGGATAAACGCAAGCGACATCCACCTTATGCTTTGTTATACATAGCCTTTGCTTTTCCGGTGGTACGCAAACGAAGCTTGAATGATAATTCCGCGACAAAACCTGGCACGCCTAATATCTTGCGCTGGACATTTTTTGCATCACGGCACAATTCAATATTGTTTGAAGTGGAAACACCACCCATAGAAAATTCAGAGACTAAGCCCTTGATGCGTTTAAAGGCGTAGCCATTTTTGTACATTTTCGCGGCCAGTGCATAATCTGATGAGACTTTATATTGCAGATCATAAGGGTATTTACGTAACCCAGAAACCGGGAAAAATATCGCCTGATGGCTGGCGGGTAAACTGTGGTAAATATACCAACCCTGCTTTGCCCGGCGCTCTTTTTTTGTCCCATCACCAAAGTCTAATAACGCATCGCCAATCACCATCGCCCTATCGGCTGAGGGCATGGCGGCGAGTTGATGAACAACTTGTACGATATCCGGATGGAAGATATCACCTGAGTTGAGGAACAAGGCATAACGACCCTGAGACATCTCAATGCCTCTGTTCATGGCATCATAAATGCCGTTATCTTTCTCACTGACGAAGCGTAAGTTGTACTGACCACTGAGGTTTTCCAGAAATTCCGCCGTACCGTCATTTGAGCCGCCATCAACCACAATCCACTCAAATGTGATGCCTGATGCCTTCGCTAAGTGAGCCAGCGACTGCCAGGTTTTCTCAACTCCGGCGAGATTTTTATAAGCAACGGTGATGACACTTAGTAACATAATGGACCTCAGGTGTTCGTAATATTGAGTGCCTTACGCAGAATAAATGGACACACAATTAAGAACGCATATTCAGGGCTAAAAATCGAACCGGTAAAAAACAGTGACATGGGCATAAACAGCCATAATTGCACCCGGAAGTTTTCATTATTACCAAACGCCGTGCGCATCATTTTAACCACTTTCGACATATACCAGACTGTCAGTATTACTGCGAACCAGGAAAAATAAATAATCAGCAGATACAAACCATTGTCTACTGTTTTACCGACATCCGCACCGTTAAAGATTCCGAATGATGCGACATATTCATATAAAGATCCGAAACGGACTACCCCATCGATATTGGTCAATGAATATCCGACCATCGCTAACGGGCCAATAATACGGTAATACGACGATGAGCCTTCGGTTCCCAAATCCCCCAAGCGTGTGGCGATATACGGAAACGCGAATATTAACCCCACTAAAAAAACGGACAGGGAAATAATTGCCAGTGGTAACTTCTTCTTTATGGCATTTTTATTAAGGTATTGAAATGCCCACTCAAGAAGATAAAACAGGATAAAAGTCATTACCCCTGAAAATGATCCTGAAAGAACTATCCCTAACAGAATCATACCATCAACTTTTGGTGTTTTGATACCGAACTGTTTGATGCTGAGCCAAATTGAGATTAATGCCAGAGCGAAAAATGCCGGTTCGAAATACAGCGCCGTGGTTCGCTTGCCACCGAAACTAATAAAATTCAGAACATAGCTATTGCTGTATATAAGAAACTTCGAAATTTTCTCAATCAGGCTACTGCCACCCGTAAGAATAATCTGTGCCATTTCTGCTGCGGCCAACATCACAATAAGACCCACCACACCATAAAACACCCTAAGAATTTTACGGTGATTATGTTGTGAAATGGTTTTGAAGCGGCAGCTCCAGGTCATCGCCAGAATCAGTACGATATAAACAAACAATAATGTCGAGGTGACATATTTGCTGGCATCCAGAGATTGGCCAAAGATGTAGTTAAATGCCGTCAGTCCCGTGCCAATACCCAACGCAATCATCAATTTTTTGATGCTGATGCGTTCAATGTACAAAAAGAGGATTGCAGGCAAGAAGGTGACTATCGTAATGGGGAAGCTTTCTCCCAGTGAGGCCAACTTGACGTTGACCACCAGATAGATGAACGGTAACAGCAGATAACTACAGATTTTGATAGAACGAGACATACTCCTCCAGCATCTGTTGTCCACTGAAAGCCTGGCGACTGGCGCTTTTGAACACCTGCAACGCTTTGCCAAACACGTGCTGCGCCAACTGCTCTTTTGGCATTTTCACCAATTCAAGCACCCGCTCATCGCTGAAGGTTTTACCGCCCACTTTACGCAGCACTTCATCTGCTGCTTCACTTTGGGTGGCAATCACCGGCACGCCAATCGACAATGCTTCGCATAAAATCAGCGGGTAGTTATCCACCTGCGAGCTAAACACCAACGAGTCCATTTCGTTGAGTTGGCTCATCAACGCTTTTTTATCTGTCATATAACCGTGGTTGATGACGTTCGGTCCGTTAAACGGTGAGAACTTACCGAAGGTGTGCAATTCGATTTCATCACCCAGTGCCATTATCGCCTGCACCAGTTGCTGATTGGTCTTGCCGTCATAGCGCAAGTCATGCGCCACCACCGCCACTTTTGGCTTTTCGCCTGCCGCTTGGGTGAGAGGCAGTTCCGCGAGGATTGCCTCGGTTGCGACATCAATTCCGTTGTTAATGATTTTGCAGCGCCCTGCCCCGTAGATTCGGTTAAAGGCATCGGCCACATGCTGGCTTGGAGAAATAAACTGGCAGCCCAACGCCAGCATTTCACGGAACAGCTGGCGCTTGGTATCCACCAGAAGATGAGCGCGATCTCGTTTCACTGGTGGATAGTTATTCAACGTCGGGCATTTTTGGCAGCCGGTTTTCCAGCCATCACAGCCATCGAGAAACGCACAACGCCCGGTAATGCTCCAGTGATCGTGCAACGTCCAGACAAACGTGACATCCGGCTTATGCGCTTTGACGCGCTGGCAAAATGTCACCATCTCTTCGAGATTCAACCAATAGCTGTGAACAACGTGGAAATGCAAAACTACCGGGCCTGTGGCACGCGTCACGTTGTGATACAGGTTGTTCAGGTTGCCAAACGGGTCGCGGTTAAAAAAGCGAAATAACACGATGTTGGCAATAGAAGTCAGACGCGGCGTGTGTTTTTCAACCCCAGCAAATTTATCGTGGCTGGCGCTTTTCTTACCGCCTTTGCCGTACCCGTAGATAAAACGCGAACTCAAGCCCGCCGCACGGGCGCGTTGGTGGAGATCCAGCGCCACCCCCGCAGCTCCTCCTTCGGCGAGGCGTACGTTAAATTGCATGATATTCATTTTATAACCTTTATCTGCGCTTTCTGGCCGACGACTAACGCGCCATCCGGCACGCTATCGAGCACCACGCTACCCGCGCCGACGATGACGTTATTACCCAAGGTGATGCCACCAATAATCACCACATGGGCACCGAGTTCGACGCCGTTGCCGATAACCGGACAGGCGAGGTTTTTGCCGCGATTGCCGATGGTGACACCGTGACGAATAGTGAAATCATCGCCGGCGACCACGAATTTATTAATCACTACGGCGTAACCGTGGTGAATGGTGAAACGCCGACCGATGGTGGCGCCCGCCTGGATTTCATAGCCAAACAGGCACTCGGTGATAAAGCGATACAACAGGATGACCGGAGCTGCCCACAGATTGTTGATGACGTTTTTTTTGCGCCACACCGAGCAAAAATGTGCGATGCGATAAGCCAGCACCATGCAGCAAGGTCGTAAGCTCCAGGAGTTTGCGCGGAGATCTTCAAGCACCGTTATTTCCCCCGTAATCCATCGGCCAGGCGTTTGGTGTTTCGTACACTCAAAAGCGCTAACAAGGTGCGCAAAGACATACGCTTATTACGAATCTGATAGAGCGTAAACAGCTGATATTTCTTGCTGGCTCGGTCGAATTTGTCTTTGTGCTTTTGATAGAAGTGGAAGTAGCCGGCAAACTTTTTAGGCGATTTGGTTATCTGCATTTCGCCGTGATTGATATGCAAAATTTGCGTCGCTTCTTCCACTTTCCACGGTTGGCCGTATTCCACCACCATGCGCAAGAAAATGTCGTAATCCTGAGCGGCTGCAAGTGTGGTATCAAACAGGCAGGCTTTGAAACGCTCGGCGTAGGTAAACACCTGATTACCAATAATATTGCGCTTATAAAATAGCTTTAAAGAAAACGGTGATTTTGGGTACAACGGTAAACTGGCCGGTTGCGAGTAAACCTGACCTTCACAAACGTAGTCATTGGCATACAAAAAGGCGTGAGTCACCAACTGGTGTTGGTGTTGCAGAAATACCGACAGGCGGTTGGGTGTCCATTCATCATCATCATCAATCCCCGTAATCAGCTCGCCCAAAGCCTGACTGATGGCTTGATTACGTACCGAACATGCACCGGAGTTAAACTCATTGCGGATGTATCGCACCCGCGTATCACCGAGTTGCTCAACAAAACGCTGCAATTGCTCATACGAAGAAGAACAGTCATCAACGATTAACATTTCCCAATGTTCATAATCCTGGCGCAGCACCGAGTTTATGGCGCGGATCGCCAACTGCTGACGGTTCCATGTCGGCATATAGATGGAAATAAGTGGGCGCGATGTAGTGTTATTCATGACACTCCCTAAAGTCTTGCCCGTCATACTTCACGCTGCAGGTGCGTTGGCAGCACCCGCAACTCGAATGATTTAGGGCTGGATAATCATTGGATAATTAAGGGCGCAGAAGCAAAGCCTCACAGCCAATGAATGTCTGATTACTTGGCATCAGATTTATATTCGTAGTAACCGTAATCCTCATATCCCGCCGCACGGCGGAAGATAGAGTTGAGGATCACACCACGCACGTTGATGCCGTTCTGTTCAAAGCGGTTAAGGCTGGTTTCGACTTCTTTCAGCGTATTGACTGCGTAGCGTGCCACCATCAGGGTCGTACCCGCATGACGACCCACCACCGCGGCGTCAGTGACTGCGAGAATTGGCGGAGTATCAATCAACACCAGGTCATAATTTTTACTGGCCCAGGCCACCAGTTCTGCAAAGCGCTCGCTCATCAGCAGTTCTGAAGGATTGGATGGCACGATTCCACGCGGAACGAGGTCAAAATTAGGTACTGAGGTTTTTTGTGCGCAGCGGCTAATGTCGGCAAGGCCAGATAACACCTCCGCCAGACCATTAGTGTTAGTGGTGCCCAGAAGTTCGTGGGTATAGCCTTTGCGCATATCGCAGTCGATAAGCAACACGCGTTTGTTGGTCTGGCTGATAACCGCCGCAAGGTTTGCGCAAACAAATGTTTTACCGATGGACGGGCTAACGCCGGTTAACATCAGGACATTATTTGACGCCTGCATCATGGCGAAGTGCAGGCTGGTACGCAGGCTACGAATCGCTTCGATGGCCAGATCCGTCGGGTTGCCGACGGCCAGCAGTTGGCTTTGTTTGTTACGTCGCGCACCTTTAACATTGCGCACCTTGGCGTTATCGTGGGATTTCTGCCACTCAGAAAGTGGGATGCTGGCATAAACCCCAATTCCTGCCTCTTCCAGTGACGCCGGGCTTTCGATACCACGATTGAACAGTGAACGTAACAGCACAACGACAATCGACAACATCAGACCCAGAATAATGCTACCGAGGATAATCAGCGCACGTTGTGGTTTCACCACTCCCGGTTGAGCAATAGCCGCATCGACAATCCGCACATCGCCCACCGTACTGGCTTCAGTGATTTTCAGCTCTTGCTGTTTGTTCAGCAGTTGCATGTAAACCTGCTGGCCGGATTCCACATCTCGCGTTAACCGCACGATTTCCTGTTGGGTCTTCGGCATTGCCGTCACGCGCCCATTCAGGCGGGCTTTTTCTTCTTCCAGGGTTTGGCGTTTTTCCAAAAGCGTGCGGTATGCCGGGTGAACTTTGGTGTACAACTTAGAGATTTCAGCCTCTTTGAAGGTCAACTCATTGAGCTGCGCATCAATATTGACCATGGTGTCGAGGACTGATTTTGCTTCAAGCGATAGGTCAACCGAATCCTGCTCCTGGCGATAGGAGTTGAGTTTGTTTTCTGCCTCATCAAGACGGGTGCGGACTTCTGGCAATTGTTCCGCAAGGAATTTTAGGCTTTTCGCCGCTTCTTCCGACTTGCGTTGGATGTTCTGCTCAAGATAGTTACGAGTAATGCTATCCAGAATCACACGGATTTTGTCTTTATCTTCGCCGGTATAAGACAGGCTCAATACGCCAGTATCTTTGCCATTCTCAGCCACCGTCAGGTTACCCTGAAGCTGGTTTATCATGCCAAGGGTGGAGTATTTGGTCACCGTAAAGGTGTCCCCGGGTTGCGCTTTGATTGCACTCACCGTCAGGGTGATGCCCGCTTTATTCAGTATTTGGCCGACCTGGCCTTTGGCGCTAAATCCGTTATCGCTGGTCAACACATACTGCGTTGGGCTCAGCACTTCTACCGTAAAGGCATTTTTGGCCTGACCGGCAGGAAGGTTAAAGCTGTCGACGACGACGGTGTCATTTTGCCGCCCTTGCAGACGATCCCAGCCCGCACCCAGCAGCCAGAAACGGTTTTTCTCAACCGCTATGTCGAGGTTGAGATCGTCAACGGTCTTCCCCAACACCAGGCGCGACTGGATCAACTGTATTTCTGCGGCAGAGGCTGGCGGCTTGTTAGAGAGTGCCGAGCTAATATTATTGACCAGTGAATTACCGGTATTTTGCTCGATTTGCACCAGAGCATCGGCTTTATAGATTGGTGTGGCAAACAGTGCATAGACGGTCGCTAACACGGCAAAAATTGCCGTGATCCCCAAAACCCACCAACGGGCTTCGAGAACCGTGCCAAACAATCGGCCAATATCAATTTCATCATTGCCCTCAGTCGGGGCGCTCGAACGGCGTGATATTTCTGTCATTGTTAACCCTGATGAGCGTTGAGTGCGTTAGCCCATTTTTGGGCGCTGAGATCCAGAAGACCGTAAACCGCTTCAAAAGCGTCGTGGCTTTTGCGATACGGATCGGGGATTTCCCGTTCCGCATCCCAGTGACCAAACAGCATCACTTTGCCACGCATCTCTGGAGCCATTTCGCAAATTGCGGAAATATGGCGCTTTTCCATGGCGAGGATCAGGTCATATTCGCGGCACATTTTGCCGGAAATCTGTTTTGCACAATGCCCCTCCAGGGAGAGGTTATGCTGTTGCGCTACGCGAATGGCGCCGACATCAGCCCCTTTTCCTACCAGCGCCCCGAGCCCCGCAGACGTCACGGTAAGCTCCGGGTGATAGCTTTTCAGTAACCGCTCAGCGGTTGGGGAACGGCAAATGTTTCCCACACAGACAACCAAAATTTTATTGAACATAGCGCCTTACCAGGTATGGATATCTTTGACGGTATCCGTCATGTAACGAACGCCACTGATTGTTGGCAGCAATTGGTTAATCAGACGATTCCAACGCGTGACCGGTGCAGTGGTGACATACACCACGTCATAAGGTTGCAACTGGAATTCGGTGCCCATCACCAGCGACGTCGCATCGGACATATCAAGCTGATAAATGTTGGCAATTTTGCCACCCTGCTTCTCTTTGATTGGACGAATGACGAAGATGCCGCTGGCGTTCGAAGTGGTCATATCCAGACCTTCGGCCTGGCCGAGCGCTTCGGTCAGTGTCATGCCACTGAAGTCCATTTTCAGGGTGGCTTGCTTCTTCACTTCACCCATCACGAACACTTTGAGATCGTCATTACGCGGCACAAATAAAATGTCGCCGGGATAAAGCAGATGGTTCTGGCTCAGGTCGCCGTTTTGCATCAGCGCTTGCAGGGAAATACGTTTTTCCTTGCCGTCGTGCGTCAACACGACGTTGCGCCAGTCGGCGGCATCAGTCAGGCCGCCTGCGGCGTTGATAGCATCGAGAATAGTGAGTGGCACATTGGTAATTGCCTGCTGGCCGGACTTATTCACCTGGCCTGAGACATAGGCTTTTTGGGAGCGGAAACCAGCGATATTAACGTCCACCTGCGGGTCTGCGATGTACGTCGCAAGACGGCTAGTAATATCACTGCGGATTTCAGACAATGTTTTACCCGTGACTTTAATTTTACCGACATACGGATAGAACATCGTGCCGTCGGGCTGTACCCAGTTACCGGCATCACTTGAGCTACGGTACTGACCAGCAGGCGTTGTCAGTTCAGGGTGATCCCACACAGTGACATTCAGAACATCACCGGGCCCCACGCGATATTGGTAAGTAGAAATTTCCTGGTCGAGTGACATATTTGGCTGCGCGACTGCCGGGTGAACACGTAATTGTTCGACAAGGCGCGGTGTTAACGGATACACGTTAACCATGCGGTCCAGATTGAAATCTGAATCCTGCTGCTTGATGACATCTTTCCCCATCGTAGACATATTGCTACCGGGGAGCAGTGTGCAACCGCTCATAAGGGTTACCGACACCAATAAAGGCATCAATTTAAGTTTGTATTTTATCATTGAGTATTTATCACTATGGCAGAGTAATTATCCTGAACGAATAAAATAAGTGACTCGTTAGGTTTTTGAATGAGGTATGAATTGAACCCTATTTGCCTTTTGGAATGCCCCCAAAATAACTGGCATCAATCCTAAAAAATTCTTATTTCCCGATATCCTATTGACAGAATAATTGAGGCTTATTCTCTGGCCTTCGAGCATGCTACCGCCCCTGGCTTACAGTCACCAACCTACTGAAAAAAGACAATTTATAAGGTGACGTGATGTTATGGATTAAATCCAAAGAATTATCTCAGGAGTAAAACCCAACGGCGCCAGGTTAAATATCACGTCTTCAGCGAATTTTAAAAAATACATCTAATATCAGACACCGATACGGATTGTTGCAGTTAACCCTATATCAGGCAAGGCACCACCGAAGAATACCGAGACTTTTAAGATTAGTATTAACAGCACAATTACACAGTTTTAGGAATTTCTTTATATTGACAGAAAATGAATTAGTGATACATCACAAAAGAATATACAGATATATCTCATGGGAATTTCCCACTAAGAAAAAGCCATGATCCGTTATTCGTGAAAATAATGAATTATTTACCTTATTAATTTAATGGGAATGAGCGCGATAGTTGCCGACCTTTTGGCTCTCTACGATTTATTTCCCCTGATGTTGCAATTCTGCCCCTGCTTAACCATCATTTAAATGTGACATTTGTCATCTTAAAAAGGTTTTGAACGATTTATGGAATGGATTGCCGACCCCTCCATTTGGGCAGGTCTCATCACGCTGGTGGTTATTGAGCTAGTCCTGGGTATTGATAACCTGGTGTTTATCGCCATCCTTGCCGAAAAATTGCCACCGGCGCAACGCGACCGAGCTCGCGTCACTGGGCTTATCCTCGCCATGTTAATGCGCTTATTGCTCCTGGCCTCGATATCCTGGCTTGTCACCCTGACTCGCCCGCTGTTTTACGTTGGCTTATTCGCCTTTAGCGCCAGAGATCTGATCATGCTTTTCGGTGGCTTGTTCCTGATATTCAAGGCCACCGTCGAGCTTAATGAGCGCCTCGAGGGTAAGGACAGCGAAACACAAACCCAACGGCGCGGTGCAAGGTTTTGGCCCGTCGTGACGCAAATAGTGATTCTGGATGCGGTGTTTTCCCTGGATTCGGTGATTACCGCAGTCGGGATGGTTGACCATCTGGCCGTGATGATGGCGGCGGTGATTATCGCAATTTGCTTGATGCTGCTGGCAAGCAAATCACTGACACGTTTTGTGAACAACCATCCGACCATTGTGATTTTGTGTCTTAGCTTCCTGTTGATGATTGGTTTTAGCCTGGTGGCTGACGGCTTTGGCTACCATATTCCGAAAGGTTATTTGTACGCCGCCATTGGTTTCTCAGTGATCATTGAAAGCCTGAACCAACTCGCTATTTTCAATCGCCGGCGCTTTTTGTCAGCGGATCAATCGTTGCGCCAGCGCACTGCCGAGGCGGTGCTGCGTTTGTTGAATGGCAAAAAGGAAGAAGCAGAGCTGGATGCGCAGACGGCATCACTGATTGCCGATCACGCACAACAAGATGAAATTTTTGAACCGCAAGAGCGGCTGATGATTGAACGTGTGCTGAATCTGAACCAGCGCACGGTCAGTAGCATCATGACCTCACGCCATGACGTCGAGCACATCAACATTCACGATCCTGAAGCTGAGATCCGGGCATTACTGGATAAAAACCAACATACCCGTGTCGTGATAACCGGCAGTGGTGACGAAATTTTGGGTGTGGTGCACATCATTGATTTACTCCAGCAAACGCTAAAGGGTGCGCCGTTTAATCTCGAGGTGCTGATTCGCCAGCCATTGGTCTTCCCGGAGACACTGCCGTTGCTCGCAGCACTGGAGCAATTCCGCAATGCCAGAACACACTTTGCCTTTGTCGTGGATGAATTTGGTTCAGTCGAGGGGGTGGTGACGTTAAGTGACGTCATGGAAACCATTGCCGGTAATTTACCGAATGAAGTCGAAGAGATAGACGCACGCCATGACATCCAGAAAAACCCGGATGGAAGCTGGACAGCAAACGGCCATATGCCGCTCGAAGATTTAGTCCAGTACGTGCCACTGCCGCTGGAAGACAAACGTAACTATCACACTATTGCTGGGTTATTAATGGAGTCGCTACAGCATATTCCGGTGACAGGAGAAACCGTTGAGGTGGGGAATTACCTGCTACGCACGCTGCAAGTGGAAAGTCATCGAGTGCAGAAAGTGCAGATTGTGCCACTGGAAGTGAATGATGAAATGGATTACGAGATGTGATCTTAGGGTGGATTTGCGATAGTGACACCCACCCTAAGACCCAATGATTATCAACACTAAAGCTTATCGAGCAACTCTTTCACGTCTTTCGACTTGCTGCTGTCTTTATGCTTGTCTAACCAATCATTCATGCGACGTTTCACTTCGCCTTGTAACTGTTTGCGCAGCACTTGGTCGACTTGTAACGAGTAATTCAGCTTCTGCCACGGGCCATAGACGCGCAGCGGAATAGGTGTGGTTTTCAACACATCAGTCAGCTTACTTTCCCCTTCCCAACCGCCCAACACGGTGACATTAAATTGGGTATCACAAAGCTGTTTAACCAAATCCAACGAACCTTGCCCAGTCAATTCCAGTACGGAAGATTGACCTTCCATGTTATTGAGCAGCAGTTCGCCGTTGTCGAGCGTTGCCTGCGCCGAGAAGCTATCGAGCATCGTCGCGTTGTCGAAATTATCTTTGACCTTCACATCGCTATTGCTGCGAGTGACCGCTTGCTGAATCAACTGCTGGAAGTTCAACCCCTTCATCGCGCTATGCGTCATGGTAATGCTCGCATCCCCTTCCCAACTGCGGCGGAATGCCTGGGCATTGAGTTTATCACCGTGAAACTCACCTTCCATCGACAGCAAACCCGTCAGGGCAATGGGATAGTCGAAGGCGGTAAGAATCTGCCCGATCTCGACGTTATCTACTTTGGGAATAAAGGTTAATTGCGATTGATTATTGCGAACATCAAGCTCCCCAGGGAGCGACATACTGCCGTGACCTAAATGCCCCGTCAGCTCAGAAACTGTCAGCAGGCCGTACTGATTTGTCACCGCCGATTGCACATCGGTGAAGTCAAGCCCGCGCCAGCGCACACTTGAAGCAGCAATGTTAATCTGGGCGCTGAAGCCGCGCAGATTCTGGTAACTGCTATCGTCACTTCCTGCTGCGATAACCGGTCGTGGCAACGTCGGTTGCTGTTGTGCCTGCTGTTCAGCTTGGGTACTGGTCACCGCATTCGCAACAATCAGACCATCGAAATTCAATTTATTGGCACGGAGGTCGAACATCCACTGAGGTTTCTCATCCAGCACCACATTTGCGTTGCCTTGCAAATCGCTGTCGTTCGCCGTCAGATTGAGCTGATTGAGTTCGAGTCGACGCTCAGGTTCCAGCCAACGAGCCGTCACGGTCCCAGTACCAGAAATCCCCTTAACCGGAAGATCAGCCCCTTGAACCTGGTAATTGAGCTTCGAGATAGTGGCACTCAGCTGTTGCGGGTAATCAGCGGCATTCAGATCAGCCACCAGCGTCAAATTTAGGTCACGCTGATCGCGATTGATACGGCTGCTCAGTTCGATATGCGCCTGTTTTTTATCATCCTGCTCCATGTGCAGGTTGATATTACGTACGGTAATTTGTTCGTCGTCGTCATGCTGGAACACCAGAACACTGTCGACCACTTTCAATTTGGCGATATCGAAGGACCAACCGCGTACTTCGTCAGCTTCAGGGATACTGCCTGATGGCCCAACTGGGGCATCTTTCGGACGACGCTCTTCACTCTGCGGTGTGAGTTGAATCACCGCCCCTTTGAGCATCACCTGATTAACTTGTAATTGGTGGGAAATCAGCGGCATTAACGCCACATCGAGGCGCATGTTATCAGCGCTAAGTAGAGGCTGGCTGGCCCCGGGTGCGGTGAGCGACATACGGCCAGACAAAATACTGAGTTGCGGCCAGACGTGCCAACGCAGCGGCCCTTCTATATTCAGCTGGTAGCCACTGCGGGATTCAACCTGACGCACCATATATGCACGAAAATCATTGGGATTGACCAACAGCACCAACGCAGAGAGGCCAGCTGTAAGTACCACCAGCAAGATCATCAGCGTGGTTAAAAATCGTTTCATACAGCCCTCATACAGATGGGAACTCAGTCCTTATCAATACGGCTTGCAACCGCACCTTGCTGATCGCGATATTTCGCATCCTGGCGGCTGTTGTAAGGACGTGCGGCTGGGCCAGAAAGTGGCTCGAAGCTCAGTGCACCAATCATCATGCCAGGGCGTAACGCCAGAGGTAGTTTACCGGAATTATAGAACTCAAGTACGATGCAGCCATGCCAGCCTGGGTCGATACGATGTGCAGTAACGTGAACCATCAAGCCTAAACGTGCCAAAGATGAACGCCCATCTAACCAACCGACTAAATTCGCAGGCAGTGTCACGGACTCAAGTGTTACCGCCAGCGCCAATTCGCCCGGATGCAGATAAAAAGCATCGCCTTCGTTGAGGACAATTTCGTCGCTCATCACGCGTTCCAGCGCAGCGGTCACTTCGTCTTTTGGACCGCTTAAATCAATAAACGGTGCAGTATGTCCACTGAAAGTACGGAACTTGTTCCCCAAACGGACATCAACGGTAGCACCGCTAATGCGTTCAACTGGCGGACGAGGGGTAATCGTTAAGCGCCCGTCATCAAGCCAGGCTTCTATATCGCGGTCACACAAGCGCATCGTTGATGCTCCTTATCAAGCTCAGTTTTATTGAGATCATTCAAAGAACTGACTGATCTTCGCCTTCAGGATATCAATGGCGATACGGTTTTTACCCCCACGCGGCACGATAATATCGGCATACTGCTTGGAAGGTTCGATGAATTGTAAAAACATAGGACGAACGGTTTTCTGATACTGAGCCATTACGGAGTCCATTGAACGGCCACGTTCGTTAACATCGCGTTTCATACGGCGCATCAGGCAAATATCCAGCGGCGTATCAACAAAAATGGAGAAGTTCATCTCTTCGCGCAGACGAGCATCCGTCAGCAACAAAATCCCTTCCAGAATGATAACTTTCTTCGGCATTAAATGAACGGTGTTACCGGTACGAGTATGTTCCACATAACTATAAACAGGCAGTTCAATGGGGTTACCGGCTTTTAGCGTTTGAAGATGCTGGAACAGCAAATTGTGGTCCATCGCGTTGGGATGGTCGTAATTGGTCTTAACTCGTTCATCCATCGAAAGATGGCTTTGGTCTTTGTAGTAACTGTCTTCTGGAATGACACCAATGTGTTCATCACCAACCTGATCGCGCAGTTCGCGATACAGTGTGCTGGCTATAAGACTTTTTCCTGAAGCCGACGCACCGGCTATCCCGATGATGACGCATTGATGGGACTTGTCAGTCATGTTGTAACGAGCCTTGTTGACTTAAATGTTGAGGAAGGGCGACGCTACATGCGTCAAACGCGGCAATTATAGGGAGATCCGCCCGCTGATACCAGAGTAATGCGCTCTGGTGATGATTTTAGCTACCAGACAGATAAGCTGAAGGAGAAGAGCAATTTCCCTATTTGAAACATGCCTATAATCATGAGAGGAAAATAAGTCTGTTAAATATCACTTTTTACCGCATCTTGATGTTAAATTATGACCGGCCTGCATATGAAATGTAAATTGTTTGTACTAGCATAAGCCGAAACTTAACTTTTTATTTGCATCCGGGCCTGTCACCTGGCGGCGCGCCTTAACGGATTTGTGGTAATGACCAAACAAAGCACAAAAGAGTTATTAGAGATGCCTTCCTTCGTACTGCCAGTGGGGTTGGGGATTTTAAGCTTTATATTTACCTGGTACTCTATTGAATTATCACTGGCAAATACTGTTCTTGCGCCGCTTTGGTTCCCGACGTCTATCATGATGGTGGCGTTGTTGCGCAATCCAGTGCGCAAGTGGCCGATGGTGATCGCGGTTTGTGCATTAGGTCGTTTGTCCGCTTCCGCTTATTTATTGTCGATAGATGATATTGGTCTCATCTATACGGGAGTCAATATTATTGAGGCGTTGCTCGGTGCATCATTAATGCGCCGCATGTTGCCACAGCAAAACCCACTGAAAAATCTGGGCAATTGGGTCAAGTTAGTCCTTTGTAGCGCCCTCATTCCGCCGATTATTGGCGGTCTACTCGTGACATTGCTGACGGGCCCTGATGATGGAAGCTTCTTCAAAACTTTTTTCGTCTGGATGCTCTCCGAAACAATCGGGGCACTGGCGTTAGTGCCGATCGCATTATTGTTTAAACCTGAACATTTATTACGTCATAAAAATCCTAAATTATTGCTGGAAACTCTATTCACCTTTGTCATTACTTTGGCGCTTAGTTACTTAACGCTGCGTTATATGCCGTGGCCATTTACCTTCATTATTGTGTTTCTGATGTGGAGTGCTATTCGCCTGCCACGTCTGGAAGCTTTTGTTATTTTCCTCGGTACCGTGATGGTTGTCTCATTAATGATGGCAACTAACGGCCAGATAGTCATGGAACCTCACGCAGCGGTCATGAATAATGCGCCGTGGCTGCCCTTCCTGATGATTTTATTGCCTGCCAACGTGATGACCATGGTGATGTATGCGTTCCGCGAAGAACGGAAACACATTACTGAAAGCGAGACGCGTTTTCGTAACGCGATGGAGTACTCCGCCATCGGTATGGCACTGGTGTCGACTGAGGGGCAGTGGCTACAAGTCAATAAATCGCTTAGCAATTTCCTTGGCTATACGGGCGAACAACTCTGTTCACTGACGTTCCAACAAATCACCCATCCGGAAGATTTACACGCCGATTTACAGCAACTCAATATGTTGTTGAGCGGTAGTATCAACACCTATTCGATGGAAAAACGCTACTACACCAGCAAAGGTAGTGTGGTGTGGGCATTACTGGCAGTTTCTGTTGTGCGTGATATTGATGGCTCACCACTCTATTTGATTGCGCAAATCGAGGATATTAATGACCTCAAACAAACCGAATGGATGAATAAACGCCTGATGGAGCGCATCACCCTCGCCAATGAAGCCGGTGGTATTGGGATTTGGGAGTGGGATCTGGGCACAGAGATGATCAGTTGGGATAAACGGATGTTCGATCTCTACGAAGTCCCAGCGCATTTGAAACCGACCTACGCTTTGTGGCTGGCTTGTATTGTTGCAGATGACGCCCCCGCCGCTCAAAAAACGGTAAATGACGCTTTACGAACCCGTAGCCCCTTCAAGTTGGAGTTCCGTATTCATGTCAAAGAAGGCATCCGTCATATTCGATCACTAGCCAATCGCGTGCTGAATAAAAATGGGGATGTTGAGCGTCTGCTTGGCGTTTGCATGGACATGACGGAAGTCAAACAACTGAACGAAGCGCTGTACCAGGAAAAAGAACGTCTACACATCACGCTGGATTCGATTGGTGAAGCCGTAATATGTACCGACGTCGATATGAATATCACCTTTATGAACCCCATTGCCGAGAAGCTCAGCGGGTGGCCGCAACAGCAGAGTATTGGCCAAAATATTCTGACAATTCTGCACATCACCTTCGGTAATACGGGGCCGGTGATAGAAAACATTCATAGCGGCGATTATTCCCGTACCACTATCGAACACGATGTCGTTCTGCATTGCCGCAATGGCGGTAGCTACGACATTCATTACAGCATTACCCCGTTGACGACCCTTGATGGGCAAAGCATCGGCTCGGTATTGGTTATTCAGGACGTGACTGAATCTCGCAAGATGCTCAAACAATTGAGCTACAGCGCCTCGCACGATGGGCTGACCCACCTGGCAAACCGCGCCAGTTTCGAAAATCATCTCAAACAATTGCTGCATAGTGCTGGAGAATATCGTCAGCGGCACGCACTGGTGTTCATCGATCTTGACCGTTTTAAAGCGGTGAACGACACCGCAGGCCACGCCGCGGGGGATGCCTTACTGCGAGAACTGTCGTCTTTGATGCTCAGCATGTTACGCACAGGCGATTTCCTTGCTCGTTTAGGTGGCGATGAATTTGGTCTGCTGCTCCCGGATTGTTCAGCAGAAAATGCACGCCATATTTCTACTCGTATGATCCAAAGCATTAATGACTACCACTTTACGTGGAACGGGCGTTCACACGGTATTGGCGCGAGTGCGGGCATTACACAAATTGATGCTGAAAACCGCATTGCATCTGAAGTGCTGTCTCAGGCTGACATTGCCTGCTACGCCTCGAAGAACAGCGGGCGTGGTCAGGTTACTGTGTTTGAATCGTCTCGGCATGCCATCCGCAAAGAAAACCAAAATCTGCCACTGGACGAGCAAAAACGCATC
>NZ_DATERI010000099.1:0-26911 GCF_035271705.1 Buttiauxella sp. | reverse complement strand
CAAAAAAAAACACCTGCCAATTGGCAGGTGTTAAAACAGGTCTGTATGACAACTAAGTGGTGCTTCACTCAACGTTATGTCCATGGTGTTGGATGAGGTCTAAAAGACGACATCTGTCGGTGGACGATAAGCACCGTAAATCGGCTCTGCGTCATTCCTGGGTTTATGAAGCCTAAGCAAACATAAGAAGTGGAATGAGCATCTACAAGTATATTATTGCACGATGCGTGCCAGGTTTGTATTCAAAATTAATATGAATATGGAATCTTTTTACATTCAGCATGTTACCAGAGGTATGACAGATACCAGACGCGATGCCTTAATGCTCTCAATCAATGGTTATGATGTCTCTTTTTGACGACACATAACAGGCAACATTACACTTTCATTAGTTATCAAGTAGTTATAAGTCACCAAACGGCGACAATTAAAAGCGCAATGTCGTGAAATAGAGACTGAGGGGGCCGGGTGGCGCTACGCTTAACCGACCTGGTCAACTCAACCTCTTCAAACTCCAGACGTAAGAAAGCCCAACCTTGCGGTTGGGCTTTCTTGAATTTGGTCGGCGAGAGAGGATGACTTGTCACTGCGTGACGCGCTCTGCGGGCTGTTGCTAAAGCAACGTTGTCTCGCAGCACTCGGCTCAAACCTCCTTCGGAGATTCTCATCCTCTACAAGCTTCAGATGCAAAAAGACCAACCCGAAGGTTGGTCTTTTCTAAATTTGGTCGGCGAGAGAGGATTCGAACCTCCGACCCACTGGTCCCAAACCAGTTGCGCTACCAAGCTGCGCTACTCGCCGAAATACTGCTTTTACTGCGTATTACTTAACTTAGAGATGGTGCGAAGAGAGGGACTTGAACCCTCACGTCCGTAAGAACACTAACACCTGAAGCTAGCGCGTCTACCAATTCCGCCACCTTCGCAATATCACTAAATTAATGGGGTGGCTAATGGGACTCGAACCCACGACAACTGGAATCACAATCCAGGGCTCTACCAACTGAGCTATAGCCACCACTGTAAATCTTTTCGCGCGGTCGACTTCTTAGAAAGAAGTTACCGCCGCAGCTCTGGCACCATTCAATCAATGGTGCGCCCGACAGGATTCGAACCTGAGACCTCTGCCTCCGGAGGGCAGCGCTCTATCCATCTGAGCTACGGGCGCATAGCGCCGTTGCGGGGTCGGATATTACGGCCTTCATGTCCACCTGTCTAGTGCTTATTTAAATAAAATGCGCATTTGGTTATGCTTTGCACATTCTGATGATTATCCAGCCAAATTACCCCATCAAACTCACTTTATCTGCACGCAAAGCAACGTTTTAAAGACGGCCGGTATAATGCCAGGCTAAGTAACGGAGTAGTTTTATTTGGCGCGTGATACGGCTCGGTTGCGATAACAAACGATAAAGCCATTCCAGGCCAAGGTTCTGCCATACCTTTGGTGCACGCTTCACATGACCCGTAAACACATCATAAGTACCACCCACACCCATATACAACGCGTCAGGATGCACCTTACGGCAATCACGCATAAAGATTTCCTGCCGTGGCGATCCCATTGCTACCGTCACAATCGCAGCACCACTGTCTCGTATACGCTCAAACAATGCCAACTGCTGTTCGGCTTTGAAATAACCATCCTGACGACCAACAATATTCACCTGCCACTGCTCACGCAGTTTGGCTTCGGTTTGTGCCAGTATTTCTGGTTTACCGCCAATGAGGAAAACGGGTGTACCTTCTTGCCCCGCGCGCTGCATCAGAGCTTCCCATAGATCAGCACCCGGGACTCGTGACACGACCGCGCCAGGGAATTTTTTACGGATAGAACGCACCACGCTAATGCCGTCAGCGTATTTATATTCCGCGTCTTCAATTAGCGTACGCACTTCTTGCTCACGTTCTGCGGTAAGAATTTTCTCTGCGTTAATCGCCACCAACGTTCCGCTACGCAGTGAACCTTCAGCATAGAGGTAATCCAGAGCGTGCTGCATGTCGCGCCAGCCCAGAAGGTTCAGACCGCGAATGGCGTATGAAGGAGCGGTAGTCAGTAGACTCATGATATTCCTTGTGATGCTTTTGGGGAGCCAGAGACAACTTGCGATATACGCCGACGCCGTAACCTTTGATGCACTAGCCCCGCACTATCAAATAACCAATAGAGCAGTTTCGCGAGCATTAAGCAGAGGCCAAATACCATCAGGAAAAACACAACGCGTGAAACGAAGGAATCCAGACCCTCTCGCGCCAGAACAATCATGTTAAAGATCGCCCCGAAACAGAAACTATGCAAAATGGCGGATTTGTATTTGTTGGTTTCCCGATTGCCCAATTCATACAACCAGTCGAACCATTTGATGATTAACCCCACCACAACCGCACCCAGCGGGATGAACCACACTCCGCCCATCACCACCAGCGAGCCAATCAAGGTGGGTGAAATCGCCAGGCCAGAATGGTTGTTGAGAATTTCCCAGGTAAAGTAGTTCGCACTGTTTAGAACAATGCTCGGCCTGTCAGGCCATAACCAGCTTGGGATAAAGACATAAAAATCACGCACGATGGGTGCCAGCCCCTGGAACTCAATTTTGTCGTAATTTTGCAGCAGTAACCCCAAGTTTTCCCACGGCGAAAAGGTATCGCGCGTCAGGTACAAGAAGGTATAAAACGCTTCATCACCGCTGACGCTCATACCGTAGCGCTTCAACGCCAGCCAGAACATACCCACTATGCCAAAGATGCCTGCCGCTGCCAGCATCCAGAGCGAAATCCAACCGCGGATAATGCCGATGAACAAGAAGATGGCGAACGCGATGATAATATTGGCGCGTGTCCCGCCGACAATCATGTAGGTCAACAGGCCAAACGCTACCGTACTGACAAGGAAGAACAGCCAGGCTCGCCCATCTTGTTTAAGGAAATAGACCACCAGCATTGCGGGAATAAAGAAGTAGAAGAAGCGTTTTAGCGCGACACCCGACACTTCGCTGGAGAATATTTGGCTGTAGGAGTGCAGTTTAAATAACAAAAAACCGTTATGCATAAAGAAGATGCCGACGCTGACCAACGCCACCGCCATCAGCATCACCCACGCCAGATGAGTCTCGACACGGTTCATGGTAAAGACAGGACGCCGAACCGTCGAGGTTCGCTTGGGTCGCAGCCGAGTTTTGTAGGCGACATAGTAGATGCCGTAGAAACACACTGCGGCGAGCTGCGCCTGTAACAACACATCTGCCGGTACGACCGCCACACCAAAGCGAAACACCAGCGTGCAGGTAAACGGGAAGCCAAAGAAAAACGTCAGCAAATACAGTAGTGAGAAGAACACATTAAAATTGAAACGAACCCGGCGAAACTCCTGGTACGTTAAAATGCCAATGAACATTACTGAGACAAACCAGACCACAAACAAACCGCCAAATTGCAGCAAACTCATGCGGTTTCTCCTGATGCGATTTCCAGCGCCCGTTTCCAGCCATCAATGTAATTTGGGTTAAAGAAGGCGATTTGTTGTTTATCCAGTAAGCGTAGTTGACGCTGCGCTTCACGCACTATCGACTCATCCAGCGGATCGCCCGTAAACAACACAGGGATATGCTGCTCAGTCATGTCCTGCCAGAAAGGATTTTTGCGGCTTAACACACAAGGAACCCCCGCCTGAATCAACAAGCAAAGCGTACCGATGCCTTGCTGACGGTCAAAGATGAAATACCCCAAATCGCATTGGCGCAACAGAGCCACATACTCATCGAAGTCCATTTTTTCCGTCAGAATTTGCAGGTTTTCTTCGCTAAAGAGCGCTCGTCCCGCTTGCTGTACGTCATGAATATAGGCGTCGTTGTTAGCGGGATACCCCATCGGAACCACGACACGAACCGTGTCACCAAACTGGGTATGAATCGCTTTCAACGCCGCAATATGTTGGTTGCTGAGATCGCCGGAGTTTCCGACTAACAACGTCATCTTCCCGGATTGAGTCTCTTGGCAAACGTGACTCTCAGGCAAGATGTCCATTCGCGTGGGGAAATAGATAAGCTCGCCTGGGACTCGAGGGTGACGTTCATGGAAATAGTTCAGATCGCCGCGCGTAGCAAACACTCGTCCGACTCGGCCCTGCGCGATGCGACGCAGCAGGTAAAAAGCCCGGAACTTGAGGCTCTTCGAGGCCTCGTAAAGATCGGCACCCCAAATGTGCCAGTACATCTGCGCGGGTTTCAAACCACCGGTCAGCAGGGCAATCCACAGCGCGCTATTAAACTGGCCGTGGAAGAAAAAGCGTTGTTGGCGGTTAGCCCGCGCTTGTCCCACAACGGCCTGTGCCAACGCTTTTTTGGTTGGGTAAAGCGTTATGGCAAGTGCCGGAAAGGCAGAACGCAAAGCGTCGTCTTTTGACACCACCATAAACTGGCGTGCATTCGGATGTGAGACAGCCAGTGCGTCATTAAAGAAACGCAGTACCGTTTGATTATGATGCGGGATATCCGATCCCAAAACGTGAATCAGTGTCGTCATGCTCGTCTACGATAAATGAGAAAAACGCTGCAACAGAGCGTGAAGTAAATGATGTACGTTGCCATATAAGCCTGCGCGGCTCCCAGAGCACCGTGCGCAGGTATAAGCCAATGTGAAAAACCGGTCAATAATGCGAACTGGCTGATTTCAGCCAAGATATAGAAGCGAAGCGAGGCTTTCGCTATCACCAAATAACCAAATACGTACGAGCCCACTTTCAACACATCCCCCACCAACTGCCAGGCAAAGAGATCGCGCATCGCAATAAATTTATGCGAAAAAAGTAACCAGATAGCAAAATCTCGCAACAGCCAGACGGTGAAACTTGCCAGAGCCACCGCGGGCAAAACGAACTTCAGCGAACGAACAATCTCGCGACTCATATCGGTTTTGTTGGTTAAGCGTGAAAGCGTTGGCAGCAAATAGACGCTAAACGAAGCGGTGATAAATTGCAGATAGGCATCTGAAATACTGCTCACCCCCTGCCAAATACCGACATCATCCCAACTGTAGTGCGCAGCAAGCAGGTTACGCATCATGACGTAAGCCACTGGCAACGTGACTGACGTTATCAGCGCCATAAGGGTAAATTTGCCCAGACTGCTGGCGTAAATTTTATCCCACTGCGGTCTCAGGTAACTGAACGGTACGTGTTCGCGACGAACCAACATGATGCCAGCAGGGAGCAGTACCAGCGCAGGCACCAACGCAAGCCCTAACAACGCCCCCTGATAACCGCCCAGGCGGTAACAAAGGTAGTACGCCATCACGCCGATAATACTTCCGCCAATCAGCGCCAGGGCGTTTCCTGCTGCATCACGAAAACCTTTCATGATGGCTAAAGACAAGTTCGCCCAGGCGATACCCATCTGCACTAACGCCACCAGACGCACAAGCCCCTGGTAATCTTCGTGCCCGAACAGCCCAATGCTAATGGGTTTTGCCGCCACAACAAAAATAATGGCTAAAAACGTCGAGAAGCCAAGCACCATCGCAGACGACGTGCCAATAACCTTGCGTAATTGCTCGGGTTGATCATGATATTGCGCGACGTATTTTGTCACACCGTTGAAGATCCCCGCCCCTGCAAGCACACCTAACACGGTGACCATTTGACGGAAGTTTCCAGCCTGCCCGACCCCACCAGGCCCAAATGCCACAGCCAGCAACTTCACCACCAGCAAACCGGCAGCAATTTTTACCAGTGTGGACCCTGCGGTCCACACTGAAGCTTTCGCGAGTGACATATCAGGAGAAGAAGCTTAACAACGTATTGATAACGGTACGTTGATTCGCAGAAGACAGGTTATAGAACAGCGGTAGGCGCAACAGGCGCTCGCTTTCTTGAGAAGTGAAACGGTCTTCGCCGTGGAAGTAACCAAACTTCTCTCCAGCCGGGCAATCATGTAATGGGATGTAATGGAACACCGCCAAAATTTCTGCCTCTTTCAACCAGGAAATCAGAGCACTGCGATCGTCTATATCACGTAGTTTGATATAAAACATGTGCGCATTCTGCACACAGTCTTTTGGAATTGATGGCAGTTCGATACGCCCTGCTTTAGCCAGTGGCGTCAGTGCATCGTAATAGGTATGCCAAAGCTTCAGTCGCTGTTGGTTAATCTTTTGAGCCGCTTCCAGTTGCGCCCACAGGTATGCAGCCTGCAAGTCAGCCATCAAGTAGCTTGAGCCAATATCCCGCCAGGTGTATTTATCCACCTGCCCACGGAAGAACTGGCTGCGGTTAGTGCCTTTCTCGCGAATAATTTCCGCACGCTCGATAAGCGACGGGTCATTAATCAGCGTCGCACCACCTTCACCGCCCGCCGTGTAGTTTTTGGTTTCATGGAAGCTAAAACAACCAATGTGGCCAATCGTCCCTAACGCGCGACCTTTGTAAGTCGACATTACGCCCTGTGCGGCATCTTCTACGACAAAGAGATTATGTTTATTGGCAATCGCCATGATGGTGTCCATTTCACAGGCAACACCCGCGTAATGAACCGGAACAATCACACGCGTTTTCTCGGTGATTGCCGCTTCAATCAGCTTTTCGTCAATGTTCATGGTGTCAGGACGAATATCGACAAACACCACTTTTGCCCCACGCAGAACGAAAGCGTTAGCAGTAGAAACAAAGGTATAGCTCGGCATAATCACTTCATCGCCGGGCTGAATATTTAACAACAGTGCCGCCATTTCCAGTGATGCCGTACAGGAAGGTGTTAGCAGCACTTTTTTGCAGCGAAAGCTTTGCTCCATCCATTGCTGGCAACGACGCGTGAAACCGCCATCGCCACAAAGCTTGCCGCTACCCATCGCAGCCTGCATGTATTCGATTTCCGTACCTACTACTGGAGGAGCATTAAATGGGATCATTTTTTCACCTGTATAACCAGAAGGCGGTGCTGTTTATCGTGGCACCGCTTTGAATATAGCGTCGCAGAGCTGCGGTATTACTGATTTGTGTCGCCACGCGAAGGGTCTGAAGGCCACGTTGCTGACACCACAACTGGGCGGCATCCATCAGTTGAGCGCCGACACCACGCCCCGCGAGTAAGCCGATACGAGCCTCATCGTCATTGAGCTGACGCATGCTCACAAAGCCTTGTATCGCATTAGCGTTTTTCAATAACAGGCACTCATGGTCAAAAGAACCCAGCACGGCATTCTCAACCCATTGCGCGTAGAAACGGCCACTATCTGTTGGCTGATACCACGGCGCACGAAAACGGCTTTGAGTAAAAATGTTGGCGGCTAAATCCCGCAACACAGGAATATCAGCACTTGTGGCAAGCACTACAGAAGATGGAGCATGTTGCGTGCCAACTTTCAGGGCAAGATCGACTTCCCCTTCAACCAGTTTAAAACCAAGTTGCTGTAAACCATCAAGCAGGTCGGTTTGTTGGGCAGAGATTTTCGCCTGCACACGAGCATAGGCATTAAGGAGTTGTGGGGTCAGCAAAGGCGCATCATCTTCAAAACGAAGAATTCCGCTGTTTATCGCAAAGAACTGATTCTCCCAGTCGAGAGATTCAATTCTTGCGGGCACGGATACAGAGCAAAACGTCATCGGCTTCACCTGCGCCTGGCGAGAACTAGCGCCAGACCCCTTTGGTATCAACAATCCAGCGCTGCTGAACTTTCGTAGCAGGGATTGCTTTGAATACCTGGTGATCAACCAACATCACCAGCACATCGGCCTGTTCAAGAGCTTCATCCGTGGTGGCTAATTCACAGTGTCCAACGAGCGCTTTTGGCAACTGGTGGATATTTGGCTCAACGGCCAATGTTTTACCGCTATGCCATGAGCTGAGAACTTCAGCGATTTCCATCGCTGGGCTTTCGCGCAGGTCGTCAATATTAGGTTTAAAGGCCAGTCCAAAGCAGGCGATAGTGATTTCACTGGCGCGCTTACCGGTCTCTGATAAACAGTCTGCAACAGCCGCTTTCACCTGGTTTACAACCCAGTGTGGCTTACCATCGTTGACTTCACGCGCGGTGCGGATCAACTGTGCTTGTTCAGGGTTCTGCGCGACGATAAACCATGGGTCTACCGCGATGCAGTGCCCACCTACGCCAGGACCCGGCTGCAAAATATTGACACGCGGATGGCGATTAGCAAGGCGGATTAACTCCCAGACATTGATCCCCTGAGCGGCACAAATCAGCGAAAGTTCGTTAGCGAATGCGATGTTCACATCACGAAAACTGTTTTCTGTGAGCTTGCACATTTCAGCGGTGCGAGCGTTTGTCACGACGCACTCACCTTCGAGGAAAATATTGTACAGTTCACTGGCTCGCGCGGAACAAACGGATGTCATACCGCCAATAACCCGATCGTTTTTGATGAGTTCAACCATCACCTGGCCTGGCAATACGCGTTCCGGACAGTAAGCAACATTCACATCTGCTGCCTCACCGGCCTGATGAGGGAAAGTCAGGTCAGGACGACGTTCAGCTAGCCATTGCGCCATTTGCTCGGTGGAACCCACCGGCGATGTTGACTCCAGGATAACCAAATCTCCTTTCTTGAGAACGGGTGCAATGGAGTCAGTTGCAGCTTTGACAAAAACCATGTCAGGCTCGTGATCGCCTTTGAACGGCGTTGGTACTGCAATCAAAAAAGCATCAGCCTCAACTGGCTGTGTGCTGGCACGTAAGAAGCCGCCTTCCACAGCAGTTTTCACCACTTTATCCAGGTCAGGCTCAACAATATGAATAGCACCACGATTTATGGTATCTACCGCATGCTGGTTGATATCAATACCTACGACATGTCGCTGTTTAGAAGCAAATGCTGCCGCAGTAGGTAAGCCGATATAGCCAAGACCAATCACAGAGATGGTTGCAAAACTCATTGTTGTGTCACCTGATTCTTCTTCAATGCAGCCAAAATTTGTTCACAGGCCTTACCGTTGCCGTAAGGATTATGTGCCCGACTCATCACTTCATACTCGTTTTCATCTTTCAATAAACGCGTGACCTGGCGGACTATTTCTTGAGTATCCGTCCCTACCAAACGAACGGTGCCCGCATCAACAGCTTCAGGACGTTCTGTAGTATCACGCATCACCAGTACGGGTTTACCCAGCGATGGAGCTTCTTCCTGAATGCCGCCTGAGTCAGTCAGAATCAGATACGCATGGTTCATTAAATAGACAAATGGCAAATATTCCTGCGGGTCAATCAGCACTACGTTTTTGACGTCCCCAAGAATACGCGTCACAGGCTCACTAACATTCGGATTCAGGTGCACAGGATAAACAATCTGAACATCGCTGTTTTCTTTAGCAATTTCAGCCAACGCACAACAAATTCGCTCAAAACCATCACCAAAACTCTCGCGACGGTGGCCCGTGACCAGAATCAGTTTTTTACTGTTATCCAGAAACGGGTGGCACTGGGCCAGGGAGTTACGCAAACTGTCATCGGCATATACCCGATCGCGCACAGAAATTAGCGCATCAATCACCGTATTACCGGTGACGTAGATATTATTGTCGCTGATATTTTCACGTAATAGGTTTTGTCGGGAATTTTCTGTCGGGGCAAAGTGATACATCGCAAGATGCCCGGTAATGGTTCTGTTCGCTTCTTCTGGCCAAGGAGAATAGAGATCGCCTGTACGCAGACCCGCTTCAACATGCCCGACTGGAATACGCTGATAAAATGCAGCTAAACTGGTGGCAAGCGTTGTTGTGGTATCACCATGGACCAGCACCACATCAGGTTTAAATGACTCAAGAATCGGCTTTAGTCCCTCGAGAATTCGGCAGGTAATTTCCGTCAGCCCTTGCCCCGGCTTCATGATATTTAAATCATAATCCGGCTCGATGGAAAAAAGATTCAGCACCTGATCCAGCATCTCGCGATGCTGTGCTGTCACGCAGACTTTTGCGTCAAAAAACGGATCTTTTGCCAACGCATCAACCAAAGGAGCCATTTTGATAGCTTCCGGGCGTGTGCCAAAAACAGTTAACACTTTCACAGCAATTCTCTTTTATTAAAAAAGGTAAAAGCCGTCCATCGAGCTTTCACCGGGTAAGGGCGTTATAACAATTTTGGACGGCGGGCTAATGCCACACCAGCACCAATCAGGGCCCCAACCATACCCCACATGATCAGCAAGAATGCCCGGCGCGGGCTGTCACGCTTCACGGGTTCTTCAGGGGTACGTAAATAGCGGTAGGTTTGGAAGCGAGCGTCGAGCGTCGGCCCAACATTCAGCGTCGACAACATGGCTCGATTCTGGTCATAGTCAATGTCGTAGTTTGGACCTACCGCTTGCAGGCTTTCAAGGCGTGCTTGCAACATAGGACGTCCTAACATGAACATTTCAGAATCGGGTAACTCGTCGGCAGGAACTTCTGTTTCACTTTTGGAAATATTTTGCTGTTGTGCGATTTTCAGCGCTTGCTCAACACTGTGCACTTTGCGGTCAAAAATTGACTTAGCAACAGCTTCCTGGCGTTTAACTTGCGCTTTCATCTGAACAGTACGAGCAGCCCAGGCCCCCGTAAGTTCTTCATTAAGATGACTTGCCGCACGCTGGCTGGCAAAAGCGACATATTGACGCAGCAGGTTGTTAGCATCAGCGGCAGTTTCAGCAATTAACTTCACGCTATCGCTGGTATTGCGAGTGACATCACCAGCAGTAAATTGAATATTATCAATCACTTCATCTAATAACGCGGCATCAACTTTACTGTTACCAACCCGACGTTGTTTGTAATAGTCGGTCTGTAGCCAAAAATCACGACGGGTATCGTAGGCAGAAAGCTGCATGATGAATTCTTTGTAAGATTCATCCATCACTGACGGTTGATCGACCGGCAGCATATTGGCTCTGAGGTCAAGATTGCGTAGGAATTGCTGCTGGGAATAATACCCCCCCAGCATATTCACAGTAGGGCGATCGGTTATCGCGTTAGCACTCCACTCCTGCTTAGCAAAGAAGGTGTAGATTAGCGCGACAGCTGCAAACAACACAGCCACACCCACAATCCACAACTTTCCTTGCCAAAGTGTCCGGAATAAACCACGAATGTCCAACTCGTTGTCTACCATTCCCGGGTTACTTCCTGGCACGTTTTGTTTCATCACTTCCCCAATTACATTCAGAATTAAGAAATGCTACTGCTGTTTCTACGTTGCCGACGCTTATGACGTCTTATAAAACGAGCCACTTTCCAGGCGCGTTTGATGCAATAATCATATAAGACAAATGCAAGCAAGAATAATGCCAACATAACCCACTCAGGAATGGAATGTATGTATTCGGCGGCGACACCGATACTGGCAAGCAACGCTGCTGCAGCTGTGATAAGCACAAAAGCCTGACGAGAAGTAAACCCAGCACGCATGATCAAATGGTGAATGTGCTGGCGATCTGGGGAGAATGGGCTCATACCTTTGCGTAACCGACGGTACATGATGGCAATCATGTCCATTAAAGGAATGGCGATAATCCACAAGGCTGTGACTGGGCTGATTGGATGAGTTTGGCCCTGCGTAGTTTCCAGCAAGACCCAGATAACAGTGAAGCCAATGAGCGTACTGCCTGCATCACCCATAAACACTTTATAGCGACGGCCAAGTATCCCGAGGTTTAATAATATATAAGGCAAGATCGCGGCAATCATTGCGAAGCACCACATCGCCAGACTCAATTGCCCATCGAAATAAAGGATGATTCCCATTGCTGCAAAGGATACGCAAGAAAGCCCACCCAGCAGGCCATCAATACCATCAACCATGTTGAAAGCATTTATTGCAGCCCAGACTGCGAACAGGGTCAAAAAATAACCAAACGGGCCGAGAACCATTTCCCAGGAACCAAAAATATAGCCAAGGCTGACCAGATATAATTTTCCGACAACCATCATAACAATGCCAATTAACGCCTGAATCGAGGCTCTAATTTTTACACTGATATCAAAGCGGTCATCCAGCGCACCTACTAACACTAGTACCCCGGCACAGGTCAAATAAAGCCATGCATGTGGGATGTAATAATTGGCAATCAGGAAAGTAAAGCAGATCCCGGCATATACAGAAATACCGCCGACCAAAGGAATGAGTCCTTGGTGGCGTTTGCGGAAGTTTGGTTTATCTACCAGACCGATTCTTTTCGCCGCTTTACGCGCGAAAAAAAGAAACACGGTGGTGAATAAAAAAATACTTACCAGGTCAGTACCAGCGGTGATGAAATTCACAGTGCAAGCTCTCTGCAAAATAAAAGGTCAAGGTGAACTCAATCAAAGTTTACCCAGTCCAATGGTTATATACATCTAATCCTTGAACAACCCGTTTATTATTTAAACAACACCATCCAGCGTTGCTACTAATAACATCATGGCATTCCTTGCCACTTTGATGCTTAACCGTGATAGTCAATTCTATATCGTATATACCACCAAAGAAAAACGCCACGACTAAGCGTGGCGTTCCCCGAGTTTTTGTGACTTACGAGCGCTTCATCATATCGAAGAAGTCTTCGTTGGTTTTCGTCATCGCCAGCTTATTGATGAGGAATTCCATCGCATCAATCTCACCCATTGGGTGGATGATTTTACGCAGGATCCACATCTTCTGCAGTTCTTCCTGGGTCGTCAGCAATTCTTCTTTACGCGTGCCAGAACGATTATAGTCGATGGCAGGGAACACACGTTTCTCAGCGATTTTACGCGCAAGATGCAGTTCCATGTTGCCGGTACCTTTAAATTCTTCATAGATAACTTCATCCATTTTAGAACCGGTATCAACCAAAGCCGTTGCGATGATAGTCAGGCTACCACCTTCTTCCACGTTACGAGCTGCACCGAAGAAGCGTTTTGGACGATGCAGGGCGTTAGCGTCCACACCACCGGTCAACACTTTACCGGATGCCGGCACTACGGTGTTGTAGGCACGAGCCAAACGGGTAATGGAATCGAGCAGAATAATGACGTCTTTCTTATGCTCAACCAAACGTTTCGCTTTCTCGATCACCATTTCGGCGACCTGAACGTGGCGGGAAGCTGGTTCGTCAAAGGTAGAAGCGATAACTTCGCCTTTCACCAGACGCTGCATCTCGGTCACTTCTTCCGGACGTTCGTCAATCAGCAGAACCATCAGTACACAGTCAGGATGGTTGTAAGCAATGCTGGTGGCGATGTTTTGCAGCAGCATGGTTTTACCGGCTTTCGGCGGTGCCACAATCAGGCCACGCTGGCCACGACCGATTGGCGATGCCAGATCCAGTACGCGAGCGGTTAAGTCTTCGGTAGAACCGTTACCACGTTCCATGCGTAAACGAGAGTTAGCATGCAGCGGGGTTAAGTTTTCGAACAGGATTTTGTTACGCGCGTTTTCCGGTTTGTCGTAGTTAACTTCGTTAACTTTCAGCAGTGCAAAGTAACGCTCACCTTCTTTCGGCGGGCGAATCTTACCGGAAATGGTATCCCCTGTACGGAGGTTGAAGCGGCGAATTTGGCTTGGGGATACGTAGATGTCGTCGGGGCCTGCGAGGTAGGAACTGTCTCCGGAGCGGAGGAAACCAAATCCATCCTGCAATATCTCCAGTACACCGTCACCAAAGATATCTTCGCCACTCTTCGCATGTTGCTTCAGGATGGAGAAAATAATGTCCTGCTTACGCATACGGGCTTGGTTTTCCAGCCCCATATTTTCGCCGAGAGTAATCAGCTCAGAAACCGGCGTATTCTTTAATTCGGTAAGATTCATAATGGTGGGTTCTTAAACTCGGGGTAAATCTCGAACATGTATCGTGAATGGTATGGCAGGATCATCCATGCCTGTTTAATGGCCACCACCACATGTTTTATCGCTGTCTGGTCATAGGAAAAACGCAGAACTGAAACGACACGACGGAATGGGTGATATGCCCGAAATCGATTATGCGACCTGATGTTCACTGTAAAACAGCGTCTTAGTGAAAGTTAACTGGAAGCATTGGGTAATACAAAGATTCAAACTACAAGACAAGTTCAAAATGCAGTAAAAGTAACTTAGCATGACTGACGCCGGGCGTCCAGCAGCTCACAAAAAATTGCGAACCCGCACGCACCGGCTGAGATTCCATTATGCCAGATTAGCGTCGAGGAACTCTTTTAACTGGCCTTTAGACAGCGCACCCACTTTGGTCGCAGCCACTTCACCGTTCTTGAACAGCAACAGAGTTGGGATACCACGGATACCGTATTTCGGTGCCGTGCCCGGGTTCTGATCGATGTTCAGTTTAGCAACGGTCAGATTGCCCTGATATTCATCAGCGATTTCATCAAGAATCGGGGCGATCATCTTGCATGGACCACACCACTCCGCCCAGAAATCAACCAGGATCAACCCATCAGCTTTTAGCACGTCCGTGTCGAAACTGTCGTCAGTCAGGTGAATAATTTTATCGCTCATGTTCTACTCCGCAGGATTATGTCTACCTTGTTGGTGTCTACCCGTCATCTTTCAAGCCGCAGGGGTGTTGGCTGTACTCACTTACCGCCTACCTGCAACTCGAATGCTAACGGCTATAGCCTTAACCAACTCAGGGTGACTTTATTTCACCCCGTTTATTTCAACGGATGTGCTTTCGTAAAGCAATAGTAAACTGATATTCTACTACACTATGAGCAAAACACATTTGACCGAACAGAAGTTTTCCGACTTCGCCCTACACCCTAAGGTGATCGAAGCCCTTGAAAATAAAGGGTTTCATAACTGCACCCCAATTCAGGCACTGGCACTACCGCTGACACTAGCGAATCGTGACGTTGCAGGGCAGGCGCAAACCGGTACTGGCAAAACGATGGCGTTTTTGACGTCAACGTTCCATTATTTACTCTCTCACCCGGTTCCAGAGAATCGCCAGGTGAACCAGCCGCGTGCCTTAATTATGGCGCCGACTCGTGAACTGGCAGTACAAATTCACTCTGACGCAGAGCCACTTGCACTATCGACCGGCCTGAAACTTGGCCTGGCTTACGGTGGTGATGGCTACGATAAACAGCTTAAAGTACTGGAAAGCGGTGTTGATATTCTTATCGGTACCACTGGCCGTTTGATTGATTACGCCAAACAAAACCACATTAACTTAGGTGCAATTCAGGTTGTGGTATTGGATGAAGCTGATCGGATGTACGATCTGGGCTTTATTAAAGATATTCGCTGGTTGTTCCGTCGTATGCCGCCTGTCACCCAACGCCAGAATATGCTGTTTTCTGCCACATTATCTTACCGTGTGCGTGAATTGGCGTTCGAGCAGATGAACAACGCGGAATACGTTGAAGTTGAACCGGAACAAAAAACCGGCCATCGTATCCAGGAAGAACTGTTCTACCCTTCTAACGAAGAAAAAATGCGCCTGTTACAGACGCTTATCGAAGAAGAGTGGCCAGATCGCGCAATTATCTTTGCCAACACGAAGCACCGTTGTGAAGATATCTGGGGTCACCTCGCGGCAGATGGGCATCGTGTTGGTCTGTTAACCGGTGATGTTGCTCAGAAAAAACGTCTGCGCATCCTGGAAGAATTTACCCGTGGCGATCTCGATATTCTGGTTGCAACTGATGTTGCCGCTCGCGGTTTACACATTCCGTTAGTGACTCACGTATTCAACTACGATTTACCGGATGACTGTGAAGACTACGTTCACCGTATTGGCCGTACCGGTCGTGCAGGTGAAAGTGGGCATTCCATCAGCCTTGCATGTGAAGACTATGCGTTGAACCTGTCTGCCATTGAAACCTATATCGGTCACTCAATCCCAGTCAGTAAGTACAAAACTGAAGCACTGTTAAGCGAACTTCCTCCACCGAAGCGTCTGACTCGTTCCCGCCCGGGTAACGGTCCTCGCCGTAATGGTGGCGCCTCCCGTGGTAATCGTCGTCGCACAGGTTAAAATTTTATGCTCAGCTCCACCTCGCTGTATGCTGCAATTGATTTAGGCTCAAATAGCTTTCATATGTTGGTTGTACGTGAGGTGGCGGGGAGCATACAAACCCTCGCCCGGATTAAACGGAAAGTACGCCTTGCTGCTGGTTTAAGCAGCGATAATACGCTTTCACGCGAAGCGATGGAGCGTGGGTGGCAATGCCTGCGCTTATTTGCTGAACGTCTACAAGATATCCCTCAGACACAAATTCGTGTTGTCGCCACCGCGACACTACGTCTTGCTACTAATGCCAATGAATTCATCCAACAGGCTGAGAAAATCCTCGGCTGCCCGGTGCAAATCATCCATGGTGAAGAAGAAGCCCGCCTGATTTATCAAGGTGTTGCTCACACTACGGGGGGGGCAGATCAGCGCTTAGTGGTTGATATCGGTGGCGCGAGTACCGAACTTGTGACCGGCACCGGTGCGCAAACCACGGCTCTGTTTAGCTTATCCATGGGTTGTGTGACTTGGCTCGAACGTTTCTTCAGCGACCGTAATCTGGCAAAAGAAAACTTTGATGCTGCCGAAACCGCTGCAAAAGAGGTTCTCAGACCCATTTGCGATCGCTTAAAACATCATGGCTGGAAAGTGTGCGTCGGCGCTTCAGGTACCGTACAAGCATTGCAAGAAATCATGATGGCGCAGGGAATGGACGAACGCATTACGCTTGCTAAGCTTCAGCAATTGAAGCAAAAAGCGATTCAATGTGGGCGACTCGAAGAGCTGGAAATTGAAGGTTTGACGCTCGAAAGAGCACTGGTTTTCCCAAGCGGTCTCGCCATCCTAATCGCAATTTTTGAAGAACTTTCAATTAATTGTATGACCTTGGCGGGTGGTGCACTGCGTGAAGGGTTGGTTTACGGAATGCTGCATTTGTCCGTTAACCAGGAAATCCGAAGCCGTACAATACGTAATATTCAGCGTCGTTTTATGGTTGATATCGGCCAGGCAGAGCGCGTGCAGCAACTGACACATGCACTTGCAACTCAAGTGATGGATGCGTGGAATCTGACGCCACTCAGCATCGAGATGTTGGAAAGCTCGGCATTACTGCATGAAATTGGCCTGAGTGTCGATTTCAAACAAGCACCACACCATGCCGCTTACCTGGTGAAGAATCTCGATCTTCCGGGTTATACACCTGCGCAGAAAAAACTGCTGGCGACCCTGATGTTGAACCAGACAAATCCGGTCGACCTGTCTTCTCTCCACCAGCAAAATGCTGTGCCACCGCGTATTGCAGAACACCTTTGCCGCCTGTTACGGCTGGCTATTATTTTTGCCAGTCGCCGCCGGGATGACATCCTGCCGGAAATCACGCTGAAGGTGGAAAGTGAAACCTTAATTCTGGAGCTGCCAGAGAAGTGGCTGGAATGCCACCCGCTCGGTGCAGAACTGCTGGCCCAAGAAAGCCTGTGGCAAAGCTATGTCCACTGGCCTCTGACCATCAAGTAACTCAGTTTTTACGCGCTTTTGCCAGCATTTCACGGATGTTGGCAACATTATTCTGCCCTTTGTGCATCCGCTCTTCTGCCGATACCACCTTGCGTTCGGTTTCCCACTGCAAATCATCTTGCGGTAATTCAAGCAAGAAACGACTTGGCTCTGGGCGCACCAGTTCGCCATACTGACGGCGTTCTTTACATAGCGTAAATGTCAGTTCTTTCTGTGCGCGAGTAATTCCCACATACGCGAGGCGACGCTCTTCTTCGATATTATCTTCATCAATACTGCTTTGATGCGGCAGCAGCCCTTCTTCCATTCCCACTAAAAATACATACGGGAACTCCAGCCCTTTTGAGGCATGAAGGGTCATCAACTGAACCTGATCAGCATCTTCATCGTTTTCTCCGCGTTCCATCATATCGCGCAGGGTAAAACGAGTAACCACTTGCGTGAGTGTCATTGGCTCGTCGATTTCCGACCCTTCCAGCATTTCCGTCATCCAGCTAAACAGCGTGTTGACGTTCTTCATGCGCATTTCGGCAGCTTTCTGGCTTGGGGACGTTTCGTACAGCCAGCTTTCATAATCAATGCCGTGAATCAAATCGCGAACGGCGGCAATCGGCTCACGTTCAGCCAACGTCGCGACATCACGAAGCCAGTGAGTAAAGCGCTGTAGCGACTCCAGACCACGCCCGCTAAGTGTCTGGCTCAGACCCATGTCGAAGCTCGCGCCAAACAAGCCTTTATTACGCTGCATCGCCCAGGCTCCCAGTTTTTGCAGCGTGGCTGACCCGATTTCACGCTTCGGGGTATTCACAATACGCATGAATGCACTGTCATCATCTGGGTTGGTCAGGATGCGCAAATAGGCCAGAAGGTCTTTGATTTCCGGACGCGAGAAAAATGATGTTCCGCCAGAGATGCGATAAGGAATGCGGTTCTGCATCAGCATCTTTTCAAACACACGTGACTGGAAATTCCCGCGGTAGAGAATAGCGTAATCTTTGTAGTTGGTTTTATTGATAAAATGATGAGCAATCAGCTCGCCAGTCACCCGCTCAGCCTCATGATCTTCGCTATTTGCCGTCACCACTTTCAATTCCGTACCGTAACCCAATTCAGAAAAAAGCCGCTTTTCAAAAACATGGGGATTATTGGCGATCAGAATATTCGCCGCTTTCAGAATACGCCCTGAAGAACGGTAGTTCTGTTCAAGCTTAATGACCTGAAGTGCCGGGAAATCCTGGCTCAGCAAGACGAGGTTTTGTGGCCTTGCACCGCGCCAGGAATAGATCGACTGATCATCATCCCCTACCACGGTGAATCGTGCTCGCGCCCCTACCAGCAACTTCACTAACTCATACTGGCTGGTGTTGGTATCCTGGTATTCATCCACCAGCAAATAGCGGATGCGGTTTTGCCAGCGCTCGCGCACTTCCTCGTTACGCTGTAAAAGCAGCGTCGGCAGCAAAATCAGATCGTCAAAGTCCAACACGTTACAGGATTTCAGATGTGCATCGTACAGGCCGTAGCAATGGGCGAAGATTCGGTCACGCTCTCCTTTCGCCTGCGCTGCCGCCTGCGAAGGCGACATCAGATCGTTTTTCCAGTTTGAGATCGTTGAGATCAGTTGCTGCAGTAAAGTCTTATCTTCTTCGAGCAAACCTTCGGTCAGGTCTTTCAGTAATGCCGTCTGGTCGGTGTCATCAAACAACGAGAAATTAGACTTCATCCCGAGCGCCACGTATTCACGCTTAATGATCTCAAGCCCCAAAGTATGGAAAGTTGAGATGAGTAAGCCGCGCGCTTCTTTGCGCCCCAGGGTTTGTGCCACACGCTCTTTCATCTCACGCGCAGCTTTGTTGGTAAACGTTACGGCGGCAATATGGCGAGCCTGATAGCCACATTCACGGATCAGGTACGCCATTTTATTGGTGATAACTCGCGTTTTGCCCGAGCCCGCGCCCGCCAGGACCAGGCAGGGTCCGGTTACAAATTCGACGGCTTGTTGTTGGCCAGGGTTTAAACGCATAGAGTCGCTCAGTGAAAGTCAGGAGGGGGAAATTTACCCAAAATAGTTCGAATTGCAGGAAGACGGCGACGCCGCGAATCCCCAGGAGCGTACATAAGTACGTGACTGAGGTGAGCGAGGAAAGCCAACGCACCGGCAATTTGAAGTATGAAGGGTAAAACAGCGTGGTAGTATAGCGAGCGTAATCCATACGACTCAAGGCACTATCATGGCAAAAACCGCGGCAGCATTGCATATCCTTGTTAAGGAAGAAAAACTGGCCCAGGAAATTCTTGCGCAGCTTCAAAATGGCGGCGACTTTGAAAAACTGGCTAAAAAACATTCCACCTGCCCGTCAGGCAAAAAAGGTGGACACTTAGGTGAATTCCGTCAGGGCCAGATGGTTCCGGCGTTCGATAAAGTGGTGTTCTCCTGCCCGCTGCTCGAGCCAACTGGCCCGCTGCACACGCAGTTTGGTTACCACATCATCAAAGTGTTGTACCGCAATTAATAAAAAGCCCGGTGGCGATAACGCCTACCGGGCTTGTATCAATTGAATACCCCTGTGGATTTCGATTTGCGGCAAGGCGGCAAGTCAGTACAGTCCAAGGAGCTTAGACAACTCTGTGACTGGGGTGTACGAACGCTGCCAACACAGCGGCGAAGCGAAAGACAACGGGGTATTAGCCCGCTACAGCGATACGCTTCATATCTTTCATATAGCCACGCAGTTTCTTGCCAACAGTTTCGATTTCGTGGTTGCGAATCGCTTCATTCACGTCACGCAGTTGCGCGTTATCAACCGCACCCGCTGGGATTTCTTTGCCCAAATCACCTGCCTGCAATGTCGTCATGAACTCTTTGAGCAATGGAACCGCAGCGTAAGAGAACAGATAGTTGCCGTACTCAGCAGTATCAGAGATAACCACGTTCATTTCGTACAGGCGCTTACGAGCGATGGTATTCGCGATCAGCGGCAGTTCATGCAGAGATTCGTAGTAAGCAGACTCTTCGATGATACCTGCATCCACCATGGTTTCGAATGCCAGCTCAACGCCCGCTTTCACCATCGCAATCATCAGAACGCCTTTATCGAAGTATTCTTGTTCAGAGATTTTGCCATCAAACTGTGCAGCCGTTTCGAACGCAGTTTTGCCGGTCTCTTCACGCCAGGTCAGCAGGTTCTTATCGTCATTGGCCCAGTCAGCCATCATACCGGAAGAGAATTCACCGGAGATGATATCGTCCATGTGTTTCTGGAACAGCGGAGCCATGATGGTTTTCAGTTGTTCGGACAGCGCATAAGCACGGACTTTCGCAGGATTGGACAGACGGTCCATCATCAGCGTGATACCACCTTGCTTCAGCGCTTCGGTGATGGTTTCCCAACCGAACTGAATCAGTTTTTCTGCGTATGCAGGGTCAGTACCTTCTTCCACCAGCTTATCGAAGCACAGCAGAGAACCCGCTTGCAGCATACCGCACAGGATAGTTTGCTCGCCCATCAGGTCAGATTTTACTTCTGCCACGAAGGAAGATTCCAGAACGCCCGCGCGGTGGCCGCCAGTTGCCGCAGCCCAAGCTTTAGCGATGGCCATGCCTTCGCCTTTCGGATCGTTTTCCGGGTGAACCGCAATCAGCGTTGGCACACCGAAACCACGTTTGTATTCTTCACGAACTTCAGTACCCGGGCATTTTGGAGCAACCATCACCACGGTGATGTCTTTACGGATTTGTTCGCCGACTTCAACTACGTTGAAACCATGCGAGTAACCCAGTGCCGCGCCATCTTTCATCATTGGCTGTACCGCCTGAACCACTGAGGAGTGCTGCTTGTCTGGCGTCAGGTTAACAACCAAATCCGCTTGTGGGATCAGTTCTTCGTAGGTGCCAACTTTAAAACCGTTTTCTGTCGCTTTACGCCAGGACGCGCGTTTCTCGGCAATTGCTTCTGCACGCAGCGCATAAGCTACGTCCAGGCCGGAGTCACGCATGTTCAGACCCTGGTTCAGGCCCTGCGCGCCACAACCGACGATGACGACTTTTTTGCCTTTGAGGTAGCTTGCTTCATCGGCGAATTCCGCACGCGCCATGAAACGACATTTACCCAGTTGCGCCAACTGCTGACGCAGGTTCAAAGTGTTGAAATAATTAGCCATCGTGGTGGTACTCCGTAATTGTCGTGTTGTGCTTTTGTAAGGTTCGCCAGCCGTGTCGTGCTTGCGATAATGAACTCACTATATGACAGGAAATGCGTTGCTTAAATTGATATATTAACAACGTGACGTTGCAATTTTTGCAACGTGAAAACGAGAGCTGATAACCATGGATTTACGCGATCTAAAAACGTTTCTCCACCTTGCGGAAAGCCGCCATTTCGGCAGGAGCGCGCGTGCAATGCATGTTAGCCCATCGACGCTTTCACGCCAGATACAGCGTCTTGAAGACGATCTTGGCCAGCCGTTGTTTTTACGTGATAACCGCACCGTTACGTTGACTGAAGCCGGGGAGCAACTCAAACAGTTCGCCCAGCATACACTTTTGCAGTATCAGCAAATGCGCCATACCATCGGGCAGGAAGGGCCGTCACTCACTGGCGAGTTACATCTTTTTTGCTCCGTCACCGCCGCGTACAGTCATTTACCACCCATTCTCGATAGATTCCGTGCGGAGCATCCAAATGTGGAAATAAAACTCACCACGGGCGATGCCGCCGATGCCGTAGAAAAAGTGGATTCTGACGAGGCCGATATCGCTATTGCAGGTAAACCCGAGACATTGCCACCAGGTGTGGCCTTTTCGATTCTGGATAATTTATCCGTGGCTCTGATTGCACCAGCCCTACCTTGCCCGGTTCGCGCACAGGTCAATCAGCCTGACCCTGACTGGGCAAAAGTGCCGTTTATCCTGCCGGACCAAGGCCCAGTGCGCCGCCGTATCGAATTGTGGTTCCGTCGCCAAAAAATCAGTAATCCATTTATTTATGCGACGGTTGCGGGGCATGAAGCGATGGTTTCGATGGTGGCACTAGGCTGTGGCGTGGCGCTGATCCCTGAAATCGTGCTGGACAACAGTCCTGAGCCGGTGCGTAACCGTGTGCAGATACTGGAACGCAACGATGAAACCACACCATTCGAGCTTGGCGTTTGCGTACAAAAAAAGCGGCTCAATGAGCCGCTTGTGAATGCGTTTTGGAAATTACTGCCTGGTAGTCACTGACCTGCCAGGAAGAAACGGAACGCTGGATTGTTAGTCTCGTCGTGGCAGTCGTACCCTAGCTCATTGAGTCGGGTTTCAAAGTCCGGCTCGTTATCACCTAGTTCGAATGCTGCCAGCACACGTCCATAATCCGTACCGTGGCTACGGTAATGGAACAGTGAGATATTCCAGTGTGTTCCCAAAGTTTGCAGGAATTTCAGTAACGCACCTGGTGATTCAGGGAATTCGAAACTGTACAACCGCTCGTGTAATGGCTTAGACGGACGCCCGCCCACCATGTAACGCACGTGCAGTTTCGCCATTTCGTCATCAGACAAATCGACAACGCCATAACCCCCTTCATTGAGCAGCTCGATGATTTCGTGCCGCTCTTCCACACCGCGCGTCAGTCTAACACCGACGAAAATGCAGGCTTCCGCCGAACTGGAATAACGATAGTTAAACTCGGTGACCGAGCGGCCACCCAACACCTGACAGAACTTCAGGAAGCTACCTTTCTGCTCAGGAATGGTGACGGCCAGCAATGCTTCGCGCTGTTCGCCCAGCTCACAACGTTCAGATACGTAACGCAGACCATGGAAGTTGACGTTCGCGCCCGAAAGCACATGCGCGAGTCGCTCACCACGAATCTGATGTTGCTGGATATATTTTTTCATCCCTGCCAGTGCCAACGCACCGGACGGTTCAGCAACCGCACGAACATCTTCGAACAAATCTTTCATCGCCGCGCAAATCGCATCGCTATCCACGGTAATGATGTCATCGAGATATTCCTGGCACAGACGGAAGGTTTCATCGCCAATGCGCTTAACCGCCACGCCCTCAGCAAACAAACCGACGCGCGCCAGATCAACCGGCTTGCCCGCATCCAACGCGGCTTTCAGACACGCAGAGTCTTCAGCTTCAACGGCAATCACTTTGATCTGTGGCATCAGTTGCTTGATCAACACTGCAACACCTGCCGCCAGGCCACCACCGCCAACGGGTACAAAAATGCGGTCGATATGCGCATCTTGCTGTAGCAGTTCCAACGCCAGCGTACCCTGTCCGGCAATCACTGCTGGGTGATCGAACGGAGGAACGTAAGTGAAACCTTGTTGCTGCGAAAGTTCGATTGCCCGCGCTTTCGCTTCATCAAAATTCGCGCCGTGCAACAGCACTTCGCCACCAAACGCTCTGACAGCATCCACTTTGATATCAGCCGTAGAAACCGGCATGACGATCAACGACTTGATGCCTAAACGCGTTGAGGAAAGCGCGACACCTTGTGCGTGGTTGCCAGCCGAAGCCGTAATCACGCCACTGGCTTTCTGCTCGCTGTTCAGTCCGGCAATCATGGAGTACGCGCCACGCAGTTTAAAACTGTGCACGGGTTGACGGTCTTCACGCTTCACCAGAATGACGTTATCCAGACGTGATGACAGCTTTTCCATCTTCTGCAATGGGGTAACCTGCGCGACTTCGTAAACCGGCGCACGTAGCACGGCACGGAGATATTCCGCCCCGCAAGGGGCGTCAGGTAGCGGTTGTGACTCGGCCATCATTAGCCTCCAAGCTTACTTTTATCGCGCACCGCACCTTTATCAGCACTGGTGGCAAGGCTTGCGTAAGCGCGCAGTGCGAAGGAGACCTGACGTTCACGGTTGCGAGGAGTCCAGGCTTTGTCGCCGCGAGCTTCCTGCGCTTCACGACGCGCCGCCATTTCCTGATCGGTCAATTGCAACTCGATACCGCGGTTCGGGATATCGATGGCAATCATGTCACCGTCTTCAATCAGCGCAATGTTGCCGCCGCTGGCCGCTTCCGGGGAAACGTGGCCGATAGAAAGCCCAGAAGTACCACCGGAGAAGCGACCATCAGTGACCAATGCACACGCTTTGCCCAGCCCCATAGATTTCAGGAAGGTGGTTGGGTAGAGCATTTCTTGCATGCCCGGCCCGCCTTTTGGCCCTTCGTAACGAATAACCACGACGTCGCCCGCGACAACTTTTCCGCCAAGAATGGCTTCAACCGCGTCATCCTGGCTTTCGTAGACCTTCGCAGGACCACGGAACACCAGGCTTTCATCGTCCACACCGGCAGTTTTTACGATACAGCCATTTTCCGCGAAGTTGCCGTACAACACGGCTAATCCACCATCCTGGCTGTAGGCGTTTTCTTTGGAGCGGATACATCCGCTCTCGCGGTCAACATCCAGAGAATCCCAACGACAAGACTGCGAGAATGCCTTAGTTGTACGGATACCCGCCGGGCCTGCGGAGAACATACTCTTCACGCTTTCGTCTTTGGTCAGCATGACGTCGTACTGTTCCAGCGTTTGCGGTAGCGTCAGACCCAGTATGTTTTTCACGTTGCGATTCAACAGACCTGCGCGATCTAATTCGCCCAGGATAGCAATGACGCCACCCGCACGGTGCACGTCTTCCATGTGGTATTTCTGGGTACTTGGCGCGACTTTACACAACTGCGGGACTTTGCGGGAAAGCTGGTCGATATCGGTCATCGTGAAGTCGATTTCAGCTTCCTGAGCCGCAGCCAACAGGTGTAGAACGGTATTGGTTGAGCCGCCCATCGCGACGTCCAGCGTCATGGCGTTCTCAAAGGCTTCTTTGCACGCAATGTTACGCGGCAGCACGCTTTCGTCATCCTGCTCGTAATAGCGCTTGGTCAAAGAAACAATGCGTTTACCGGCATTGAGGAACAGATCTTTGCGGTCAGAGTGGGTTGCCAGCAGAGAGCCGTTGCCTGGCTGAGATAAGCCCAGCGCTTCGGTCAGGCAGTTCATCGAGTTGGCGGTGAACATGCCGGAACAAGAACCGCAAGTTGGACAGGCGGAACGTTCAACTTGATCGCTTTGCTCGTCACTCACCTTCGGATCTGCGCCCTGAATCATCGCATCAACCAAATCAAGTTTGATGATCTGGTCAGACAGCTTGGTTTTCCCGGCTTCCATCGGGCCGCCAGAAACAAAAATGACCGGAATGTTCAGGCGCAAAGAGGCCATTAACATCCCTGGGGTGATTTTGTCGCAGTTGGAGATGCACACCATGGCATCAGCACAGTGTGCGTTCACCATATACTCTACGGAATCGGCGATCAGTTCGCGCGATGGCAGAGAATAAAGCATGCCACCGTGGCCCATGGCGATGCCGTCATCAACGGCGATGGTGTTGAATTCTTTAGCCACGCCACCGGAGGCTTCAATTTGTTCGGCAACCAGTTTGCCCAAATCGCGCAGGTGAACGTGGCCTGGTACGAATTGGGTAAAGGAGTTCACTACCGCAATAATTGGCTTGCCGAAATCGGCATCGGTCATCCCAGTTGCGCGCCACAGAGCGCGGGCACCCGCCATATTACGGCCGTGGGTTGTGGTGGCTGAACGGTACTTAGGCATGCTTATTTACTCCCGTCTGTCTGAGAGCGGACGGTCTATCGCCATCCGCTTGATTATCATTTTTTTACTGCGGGTTTACTGGATCTAACCAGCCCCATTTGTCTTCAGTTTCGCCGGTAAACAGGCCAAAGAATGCCTGCTGAATACGTTTAGTGACCGGACCACAACGGCCTTCACCCACCTGAATACGATCAACGCTACGAACTGGCGTGATTTCTGCCGCAGTCCCCGACATAAACACTTCGTCAGCCAGGTAGAGTGATTCACGAGACAGTACCTGCTCACGGACTTCGATACCCATATCTTTTGCCAGTGTGATGATGGCATCACGGGTAATGCCCGGTAGAGCGGATGAAGTGAACGGCGGGGTAAACAGGATGCCGTCTTTCACTTCAAAGAGGTTTTCACCTGCACCTTCAGAGAGATAGCCGTTCACGTCCAGCGCGATACCTTCTTGATAACCATGGCGGCGTGCTTCACTGCCAACCAGCAAGGAAGAAAGATAGTTACCACCCGCTTTTGCCGCTGTAGGAATGGTGTTTGGCGCCACACGGTTCCATGAGGAAACCATCGCGTCGATCCCTTGATCCAGCGCTTCTGCGCCGAGGTATGCACCCCATGGGAAGGCTGCGATGATCACATCAGTGGTGTATCCGTCTGGTGGATTCACGCCCATACCGACATCACCAACAAAGACTAACGGGCGAATATACGCGCTGGTCAGATTGTTTTTGCGAATAACAGCGCGGCAAGCTTCCATCAGCTCATCAACACTTTGTGATACAGGGAAACGATAGATTTTTGCTGAATCACGCAAACGCTGCATGTGTTCACGATGGCGGAACACCACTGGACCAATGTGAGACTCGTAGCAACGGATGCCTTCG
>NZ_DATERI010000098.1:0-19504 GCF_035271705.1 Buttiauxella sp. | reverse complement strand
CCTGCGAGGCTAATCGTCTTACCCGAGCCCATGAACAAGCCGGTGCCAATTGCGCCACCAATGGCAATAAGTTGGATGTGACGGTTAGTTAAATTGCGCTGTAGCGACTGTTCAGCCGGAGCTTCAGCTATGTCAGCTACTTTTATCTGATCAACCATGTTGTTTTTTCCTGTACCTGTCTGTGTTGTGTTCAGGCTCTTCTGGCCTTTATTAAAATTGTAGAGATGTGATGTTGTTCCGGGGAACGCAAAGATAGTAGGTAAATATTTAGGGGATGAATACTAATAGCGAAGATTATTGTTAATTTATTGTTTGAAGTGAGTGTGAAATCGCTTTCATAGCGAGAATTACTTCACAAAAATAGGTGAAAGGCAGGCAAAAACCAGATTAAATCACGTTAACTTTGTTAACGGACAAATAAAAAACCCCACCGCAGTGGGGTCATTTGAACGCTTACAGAATTTCCAGCAGTTCAACTTCAAAAACCAGCGTGCTGTATGGAGGAATAGACGCACCTGCGCCACGCTCGCCATAAGCCAGGTTATGAGGAATAGTCAGTTCCCACTTTGAGCCAACTGGCATCAGAGTCAGAGCTTCAATCCAACCAGCAATAACGCCGCTTACCGGGAAATCAGCAGGTTCGCCACGTTGTACGGAGCTGTCGAACACGGAGCCATCAATCAATTTACCGGTGTAATGCACACGAACGTGATCTTTACGTGCCGGGATTGGGCCAGTGCCTTGGGTCAGAACGCGGAATTGCAGACCAGATTCGGTGCTGCTCACGCCTTCTTTGCTGCTGTTTTCTTGCAGGTATTTCTGACCTTCAACAGCCATTTCTTTCTGGCGTTCCTGGCGAACGGCATCAGCACGCTCGTGGACTTCACGCAGGGCGCGATGAACCACGTCAACTGGAACTGCCGGAGCATTCCCTTCCAGCGCATCACGCAGACCAGCTACCAGCGCTTCTGGCAGCAGACCTTGCAGACCAGATTCACTGAGTTGTTGACCTACTTGTAAACCAATACCGTAACTTGCTTGCGCTTCGACGCTGTCAAAAGAAGGGGTCGTCATGGGTTTTCCTTTATGTGTTTAAAAGCAAGCCCGCAGCATAGCAGCGTCAATCTATCGGGTAAAATGCAAAAGCGGCAAAGGTGACAAATGCAGGTGATACAGGAACAATGGTTTGAATGAGCGCCGAAGGGTGGTGGCGTGTTCGGAGCAGATGACGGGTAGAACGTCACATAAACCGGTATTGTTCAATGCATCAAATAGTTAGCGTTCTATAATGAAAAGGGTAAATTACAGAACATATTGTGTAAATATGAGGAGTGTTGCCGATGCGATTCGCTGTTAAACCCTGGTTTGCGCAGATTTGGCACGCACCCGACAACATCCGGCTGATGGACCCTCTGCCGGCCATTCATCGCCGTGGCATTATCATTGCGGCACTGGTCGTCGTGGTAGGTTTCCTGTGGCCAACGCCTGATGAACCACACCGTCCGGTCACACGTGATGCACAGCTCTCCATTGAATCACAATCCCCTATACGTGCCAGGCTGGTAAATCCACCGGTTAGTACGGCTCCTGCCACTCCTGTCGAACCATCACGTGTTGAAGAACAGCCTCAGGCCGAAGTACAGTCGCCCGCTCCTCCTGCCAATAATGATATTGACCAGCAATGGCGTTCGTACCGTGTAGAGTCCGGGCAAACCATGGCGCAACTGTTCCGCGATCATAATTTACCGCCAGCTGATGTCTATTCAATGGCGCAGGTCGAAGGGAGCAATAAACCGTTAAGTACTTTGCAAACCGGGCAGATGGTGCAGGTTCGCCAGAATGCGAATGGCGTGGTGACGGGACTGACAATTGATATCGGAAACGATCAGCAGGTGCTGTTTACGCGCCAACCGGATGGTAGTTTCGTGCGAGCTCGCTGATTTTATCTGTCCTTTACTCTAAATAATTCGAGTTTCAGGTAGGCGGCAAGGGAGTGACCCCCCTGGAGCTTACTAAAGTAAGTGACTGGGGTGAGCGAGTGCGGCCAACAACCCTGCAACTCGAATGATGAAGAGTAAAATGCAAAACGCCGGCACTAGGCCGGCGTCTTAACGTGTATACCTTAGCGAAAATTACGCTTCAGCAACTACGTTTACGATCAGTTTAGCGAATACTTCGCCGTGAACTTGGAAGTCCACTTCGTGCTCACCAGCGATACGCAGAACGCCGTTCGGTAAACGAACTTCGCTCTTAGCCACTTCAACGCCAGCTGCAGTTACAGCGTCAGCGATGTCACGGGTACCGATGGAACCGAACAGTTTACCTTCGTCGCCAGCTTTAGACGCGATAGTAACAGTTTCGAGTGCGTTGATCTTCGCAGCGCGAGCTTCAGCAGCAGCCAGAACGTCAGCTAATTTAGCTTCCAGTTCTGCACGGCGTGCTTCGAAGAATTCAACGTTTTTCTTAGTAGCAGGAACAGCTTTGCCCTGTGGTACCAAGAAGTTACGAGCATAACCCGCTTTAACGTTAACCTGATCACCCAGGCTACCCAGGTTTGCTACTTTATCAAGCAGAATAACTTGCATTACCTTATCCTCTCAAAGTCGTTAATGGACAGTGGCCGATTACTGATGACGATCAGTATATGGCAACAAAGAAAGGTAACGAGCGCGCTTGATGCAGCGAGCCAACTGACGCTGGTATTTTGCACGAGTACCGGTAATACGGCTCGGGACAATTTTACCACTTTCAGTGATGTAGTTTTTCAGTGTAGCGATATCTTTATAATCAATCTCTACAACGCCTTCCGCTGTGAAACGGCAGAACTTGCGACGACGGAAATAACGTGCCATTAGGCTAGTCTCCAGAATCTATCAATTCAATCTGCTCGGCATGCAATACCACTTTGTTCAGACCATTTTTTGCCTGATGGCAACTAATGAAACCGTGAACTGTAAGTACCGTGCCGACCGTTATACTGTGAGTAATGGCTGAGTGTGCGTGCCCGCTAATAATAACTGGCATACGGCACCACGCCTGCCGATCTAAACCGGCTTCCTCTTGCACAGAACGGTGCTCAAGCACGAACTGGCAATGAGGAATTCCTGACGGGCTAACCTTGCGAAGAGGCGTCTTGCACACTGTGCCAGACAAAACCAAGCGGTTGACCGTCATTGGAAATTACTCTTCAGAATCCCCAGCATCTGCATCATCAGCAGTTTCGCTAGCGAAGTCATCGCGACGATCACGACGTTCGTCTTTAGCTTTAACCATTGGTGAAGCTTCAGTTACCGCGTGCTTAGTACGCATAACCATGCTACGGATAACGGCGTCGTTGAAGCGGAAGTTAGTTTCCAGCTCATCGATCACTTCCTGCGGAGCTTCAACGTTCAGCAGAACGTAGTGTGCTTTGTGCAGTTTGTTGATCGGGTAAGCCAGCTGACGGCGGCCCCAGTCTTCCAGACGGTGGATCGTACCTTCTGCTGCAGTGATTGCACCAGTGTAACGTTCGATCATACCCGGAACCTGTTCGCTCTGGTCAGGATGGACCATAAAAACGATTTCGTAATGACGCATCGAATTGCTCCTTACGGATTATTCAGCCTCCTGTCAGGGTCAGCCGCGGCCCATGGAAGCAAGGAACGTGGTTATAAAGGCGGCTGAAAAATTGACGCGTAATCATACAAGCGGAGCCCAACAAACTCAAGGTTATATAGAAATTAATTCTTTTGCATGAAGGATAAAAGTGGAGCGGTGCACTAACTCAGTGAAATCTATAACTTTGACGTAGATCACTTAAATTTTTTGACCAACACCATCAGAAATGGTCGCTTTTTATTCAACATTCTGGGGTTACACTTATTGCTATAGGCCGCCACTATTCATTAACAGGAGCGACGACCACAACTAACACATTAAGTTGTATATCCAGACGACTTCAGGATGCAGTTAACGCCCCTGCATATTGAAGAGTGATGGGTATGGGAGCGGATGATGAAAACTATCGCTTACGCCTTTATAGCGGCACTTTTGCTTAGCTCAACTGCGACAGCCGCGATCAAAATTGACAACCATCAGGCCAAAAATATGGATGATGTAATGAGCTTAGGTGTGATTTATATCAATCATAATTTTGCTACCGAACAAGAGGCCGAAGTCGCGATTAATGACGACGCGGACCAAAATGCGGCAAAGTACTTCCATCCAGTACTGATGAGTAAATCAGAAAGTCACGGAAATATGCGTATCAGTGCTGACATCTACCGGTAACAGAATGCAATGAAGTAATGCGTTAACACCAGGAATACCACAACGACATAGAAAGCCAACGTTTGACTTGCCCCCGCTTGCGGGGGCTTTTTTATTACGCTTTCTCATTCAAAATACAGGGGTGTTGGTTGCGTTCACTCACCCCGGTCACTTACTTTAGTGAGCTCCCGGGGATTCGCTCTCTTGCCGCCTACCTGTATTTCGAATGATCTCGCGTAATACCTGATAACGCTTAACTAACGCTGTCCGTAATAAGCATTTGCACCGTGTTTGCGCTGAAAATGCTTGTCCATTAAATAACTGTCGATAGGTTTTAACTGCGGGTTTATCCCCTGTGCAATCCATGCCATCCGCGCGACTTCTTCCATAACTACCGCGTTATGTACTGCATCCTCAGCCGTTTTTCCCCACGCAAACGGGCCATGTTGGTAAACCACGATCCCCGGCGTATGCAGGGGATCGTTATTACCCAGCGTTTCGATAATCACTTTGCCGGTATTCAACTCATATTCACCCTGCACTTCTTCTAGGGTTAGAGCGCGGGTACAACGAATATCACCAAAAAAGTAATCGGCATGTGTCGTGCCGAGTGCCGGAATACTAAACCCGGCCTGTGCCCAAGCAGTGGCATGAGTAGAATGCGTATGCACTATCCCACCCAGTTCGGGGTAACGCTGATAAAGCGCCAGATGCGTTGCCGTATCGGAAGAAGGACGATATTCCCCTTCAAGCACGATGCCGTTCATGTCCACAACCACCATATCGCTGGCCGTCATTTTGTCATACGCCACGCCGCTCGGTTTAATCACGATGCACTGGCGTTCACGATCGATACCGCTGACGTTTCCCCATGTGAAAGTGACCAGACCATGGCGTGGAAGAGCCATGTTTGCCTCGTAGACCTGTTGTTTAAACTGCTTCATGGCTAGCCTCCAGCAGCCCGGCAGTGGCCATACGCTCCAGTACCCAGTCCCGGGCAGCAATAACTTCCGCTACTGGGTCATCGGCATTTTCACTCCACATTTCAATCAAATACGGCCCACGATAACCACTTTGTTTCAGTGTCGAAAAACAACGCTCAAACTCCACTACACCGCTTCCAAAAGGCACATTCTTAAACACTCCCGGACGGGTGTCTTTTACATGTACAGCAACGATATGCCCGCGCCCTGCTTCCAGCTCCATCTGCACGTCATTATCCCATGCGGATAAATTGCCTATATCCGGATAAAGCTGGAACCACGGATTATTGAGATAATGCGCATAGCCCATCGCCTTGCTGATGGAGTTCATCAGCGGATAATCCATGATCTCCATCGCCAGCGTGACTTGCGCACGGCTCGCCATTTCCACAGCAGCAGTTAAACCTTCACGAAATCGACGGCGTGTTTCGTCATTGGCTTGTTGATAATAGACATCGTATCCCGCCAGTTGAATCACACGGATACCGACATCCTGCGCAAATTTAATGGCTTTGCGCATGATTTCCAGCCCCTGATTGCGCACAGCATCATCTTCGCTACCCAGAGGAAAACGACGATGTGCACTCAAACACATTGAAGGGACACGAACACCTGTATCCGCAACAGCTTGTACCAATGCCAGCCGCTGTTCACTGCTCCAGTCAAGACGCGCCAGGCGTTCGTCAGTTTCATCAATTGACATCTCAACAAAATCGAACGCCAGGCGAGCTGCGAGCGCCAGCCTTACCTGCCAACACTCCCCCGCGGGGAGTGCTTTTTCATAGATGCCTAGAGGAACCTGTTTGTGCAGCATAATGGTTCCTTATCCCCACAGTTGGGCGATGGAACGCTTAAACTGGCGAGCAGCCTCTACAGGATCGGCCGCATCACGAATACTGCGCCCGGCAATAAACACATGAATCGGGATACCTTTAAACAAGGGCAAATCTTCGAGCGCCAGCCCACCCGTTACAGTGACTTTGAAGCCCATATCAGAAAGGCGTTTGATGGCGGTGATATCCGCTTCACTCCAGGCAACACCCGCCGCTTGTGCATCACGGCTGCGGTGATAAACCACTTGTTCAATGCCTGCCATGCGCCACTCTTGTGCTTGTTCCCAGGTCCAGAAACCGGTCAGTTCAATTTGCACATCACCTTTAAATTCACGAGCGACTTCCAGTGCACCTTTGGTGGTGTTGATATCTGCACAACAAATGACGGTGACCCAATCGGCATTGGCTTCAAAACACATGCGCGAGAGGATTTTCCCCGCATCAGCAATTTTGGCATCTGCCAACACGATTTTATGCGGGTAAAGAGCTTTGAGATCACGGACCGCTCGCACACCTTCGCCTACGCAAAGAATGGTACCCACTTCAATAATGTCGACTTCTTCAGCAATCAGTCGCGTGGTTTTATAAGCGTCTGACATCGTCTGGTTATCCAGTGCTACCTGTAACATCGGTAAAGAATGAGACATACCAAGCTCCTTATATGGCCGCGGCCGTAGCGCGGTCGATTAAATCCAGAACATCCTGCTCACTACGGCAGGCACGTAAACGGTCAAAATTGTCCTCGTCTTCAAACAAATTGACGATTTGCATGATGCCCACTTCCTGATGGGTGGTGGCATCAACAGCGGCCATGGTGATAAGAATATCCACCGGGTCGTTATCTTCGTGGTTGAACACCAGCGGCGTTTTCAATGTCACCAGTGCGAAGCCCGTACTTTTCACCCCTTCTTCCGGGCGGCCATGCGGCATAGCAAGCCCCGGCGCAATCACGAAATAAGGGCCAAATTGTGTCACACCGTCGAGAATCGCCTGGTAATAACGCGGTTCAACGACGTCTGCATCCACCAGCAAATCAACCCCGATTTTTACTGCTTCCTGCCAGGTTTCCGCTTCAGCCTGCAAGCGTACAGAATGGTTTTGCGCCAGTGAGTCACGCAGTTTCATGGGCTTTCCTCACTTCATGTCCTGTGGAAAATGAAGGCGAATCACATCCAGCAACTTTGGACCAAAATCGGCGGCAGATAGCATGTTGCGAACACCGACGACATGTTTGTTGCCCGACACGATGATTTCGCCTGCGACATGCGTTGAAGCAATAATGATATCGGCACCACTCAGTTCACTTTTGTACTCGCCAACAGCACAACTATTGACGCTATGGTTCACTCCTTCTTGCGTCAGGAACTGATCCACTTTCATTTTCATAATCATGGAACTGCCTTGCCCACAACCACAAACAGCGAGAATGCGTACGGTCATAATCTCAATTCCTTAATTAGCTGATGATTCTGTCAGTTGTTTTTCGGCGTCTTCTTCCTGACGCAAGGTGCGCCCGGCAAAAAACATGTAAATCAGTGCGATAACGATAACGACACCCATAAACCACAGGCCAAGCGTAAGCCCTTGCATCAACGGCGGAGCCAAAATTGACCAGTCGGCCATCCCCATCCATGCACTCAGTCCGGTAAGTTTGATGGCCCAAACGCAGCCGAAGATTTCAATCATGCCCATCACCAGGCAGATTTTTAGCGCTGCGCGCCAGCCGCCAAAGTGGTTGGCAAACACCCCAATCGTGGCATTAGAGAAAAACATGGGAATGAAGCCTGGGATGATCATGATGGAGGAGCCAAGAGCAATCAGAATACCCACGGCAATAAGCTGACCTATCGTTCCCCAGATAAAGCCCCACACCACAGCATTCGGCGCAAAGCTGTAAATTGCCGCACAGTCGATAGCGAGCACAGCACCTGGGATGAGCCGTTGTGAGATACCGTTGAATGCTTCTGACAGTTCCGCAACGAACATGCGGACACCTTGTACGATGATGAAAATCGCAACGGCGAACTGGAAGCCAGTTTGTAGGATGTAGAGGGTCCAGTGCGTTTTCCCAGCCATCGCCTGCATGACATCAATCCCAAATGAACAAAGAATCACACCGAAGAACAGTGTCATCACTATCGCGGTAGAGACGATGTTGTCATGGAAGATGTTAAGCCAACCGGGTAGGTCAAGATCCTCAACGCTTTCCTCTTTTTTGCCCAAATACGGGGCAATTTTGTAGGCAATCCACGAGGCGAATTGTTGCTGATGACCAATGGAGAAACCGCTGTTTTCAGTAACTGCTTGTGTGGGTTTGAACATCATATTGGAGGTGATTCCCCAATACAGCGACACCAGAACGGCGGTGCAAATAATCGTTGTCCACATTGGGTAGCCGAGGATAAAGAAGAACACCGCAATCAACCCAGCTTGTTGGAACATGATGTGCCCGGTAAGCATGATGGTGCGAATCCCAGTCACTCGCCGCAACAGCACGTAGACAATATTGAGCGCCAGAGCCAGTAAGACGGCGTAACCCACCCAACTATAGGCATCACCCATTCTTTCAATGGTTGCCATCATTGATGCATAGGTATCTGAAATCGCGCCGTTAATCCCGTAGACCTCTGACATTTTTGCCACCACGGGTTTAAAGGTGCCAGTCAAAATCCCGGAACCCGCCTGCAACAACATAAAACCGATAATGGTTTTGATCGTTCCTTTGATGATGACGTTCGCGCTTTTACGCAGCAGCACGTAGCCCAAACAAGTGACAAGCCCTAGTAACAAGGGGGCATTTGTCATTACCTGATTAAAGAAAATGGTAAAGGCGCTGTAGAGGGTCTCCATAAAGCTCTCCGTTGGGGTAGTCGCTCCCTGTTCCCAGTCAGAAAACAGGCGGAAGTTGTGTTCGCACTCACTCTATTCGTCAAATATAATCACAACAAGATTGAATTTGATTATTTGTGAGATGTCCCGCAAATTATTATCCATGGTGATATTGCGGCTAATAATCAACAAAACAGAAAAGACATAAAATAATAAAAATCAATTAATTACATTAAAACAAAAATAACTAACCCAGCTAATTACAGCGACTAAACATCTTAAGACCCGACATACAGCACATAAAAATGTCTTCTCAATGATGATTTTTGATGTCAGTATCAATCATATCAAATCAATATATGATTATTTATGATTTAAAACTGTATTAAATGAGGAGAGATTGAATGAGCAAAGTGGCAACCATTACTCGTGAATCCTGGATACTGAACACCTTCCCGGAATGGGGTAGCTGGCTAAATGAAGAGATTGAACAGGAAGTGGTCGCACCTGGCACCTTTGCTATGTGGTGGTTGGGCTGTACCGGTATTTGGCTAAAATCACAGGGAGAGGCAAATATTTGTGTCGATTTCTGGTGTGGTACAGGTAAACAAAGCCACGGCAACCCGCTGATGAAAGCAGGCCACCAGATGCAACGCATGGCTGGTGTGAAGAAATTACAACCGAACCTGCGTACCACGCCGTTTGTGCTCGATCCTTTTGCTATTCGCAGTATTGATGCGGTTCTTGCCACTCATGATCACAATGATCATATCGACGTGAACGTTGCCGCGGCAGTGATGCAGAACTGTGCCTCTGACGTGCCGTTTATCGGGCCGCAAACTTGCGTTGATATTTGGATTGGCTGGGGTGTACCGCGTGACCGCTGCATTGTGGTGAAACCAGGTGACGTCGTGAAAGTGAAAGATATTGAAATTCATGCACTTGACGCATTCGACCGTACCGCACTGATCACCCTACCTGCGGAAGAAAAAGCGGCTGGCGTGTTACCGGATGGGATGGACGAGCGCGCGGTGAACTATCTGTTTAAAACACCGGGCGGCTCGCTGTATCACAGCGGTGACTCCCATTATTCCAATTACTACGCCAAACATGGTAACGACCATCAGATTGACGTCGCACTGGGTTCGTATGGTGAAAACCCGCGTGGTATTACCGACAAGATGACCAGTTCAGACATTCTACGCATGGCTGAATCCCTGAACACCAAAGTGGTTATCCCATTCCATCATGATATTTGGTCAAACTTCCAGGCCGATCCGCAAGAGATCCGCGTGCTGTGGGAGATGAAAAAAGATCGTCTGAAATATGGCTTTAAGCCATTTATATGGCAAGTGGGTGGTAAATTTACCTGGCCTTTGGATAAAGATCAGTTTGAATACCACTATCCACGTGGATTTGAGGACTGCTTTACACTTGAACCGGATTTACCGTTTAAGTCCTTCCTGTAAGGTTAAGCCGGGTGATTCCCTAACACCGTTCCCTTAAGCCATTGAATTAGTGGAAACACCAGGATTGGGTTCCCGGAGGGACGCCAAACCCGGTGGTCGCCCCGGAGATCTCGTTCTTAAACTAATGGTGTTAGGTGATACCCGGCTTTTTCAGTTTACTCATAGGTATTTCATCCTATTTCAAATATCATCTTTAAAAATCATCTTCCATCGGAAACACGCATGACTGAAGCACAACGCCACCAGATACTGCTCGAACTGCTACAGCAAACAGGGTTTGTTACTGTCGAGCAAGTTATGGAACGTCTCGCCATTTCGCCAGCAACCGCACGACGCGATATCAATAAATTAGATGAAAGTGGCAGACTGAAAAAAGTCCGTAACGGTGCCGAAGCTATCAGCCAGCAACGCCCGCGTTGGTCGCCGATGAACATTCATCTGGCGCAAAACCATGATGAGAAAAGCCGTATTGCCAGTGCGGCCTCAGCCCTGGTAAAACCAGGGGAAAGCGTCGTCATTAACTGTGGCTCAACGGCTTTCCTCCTTGGGCAGCAAATTTGTGGGAAGCCGGTACAGATCATCACCAACTATCTGCCATTAGCAAATTATCTTATCGATCAAGAGCATGAAAGTGTTGTGATCATGGGGGGGCAATACAATCAAAGCCACTCCATTACGCTTGGCCCGCAGGATAACGAAACGTCGCTCTACGCGGGGCACTGGATGTTTACCAGCGGAAAAGGGCTGACAGCAGAAGGTCTTTATAAAACAGACATGCTGACGGCTATGGCAGAACAGAAAATGTTGGGTGTGGTGGGTAAACTGGCGGTGCTAGTCGACAGCACAAAGATTGGTCAGCGTGCCGGAATGCTATTTAGCCGGGCAGAACAAATTGATTTGGTGATTACAGGTAAACAAGCAGACCCTGAAGTCATCAAAAAACTTGAAGAACAGGGTGTGCAAGTCATTCTGGTTTGATCATAAATTTTCGCTAAAGAAGCGGCGAGTTGCCTCGAGGGCGGTGGGTGTAATGCGATGTTTTACGCCCGGTTCGTGTAAACAGGTCATGTGTTTATCCAACCCCTTCTCAATCAGCGCCTGTTGTAAACGCCATGTTTCGGCAGCCGGAACCACATCATCTTCCACGCCGTGCCACAGCATGAGTGGCCGGTTACTGAGACTTTCCAACTGGTGGCTAATGTCATAGTCAGCGAGTGCGTTAAGCGATTCGAGCGCTTCGACTCGAGGTGGGAACAGTGTTTTCCCAAGCGACATGAAATATCCTGATCCCATCAGGCATGCCACACAGCGCACTTGCGGGTAACGCGCCATAATACCTAGAGCGGTCATTCCTCCCATCGAAGCACCGCCCACGGCAACACGATGCTCATCGACGAGATAACGTTCGCCGAGCGCCTGGCGAAGTCGCGAAAACTCATCAATGTTTTGTTTTAGAATCGACCAAAATTGGTAAAGGCGTTCAGTGTCATCACCATTGAAGCGGGAACCATGCTGTTCGGCATCGGGCATAATTACGCGCATTCCGGCCTGAGCCAGTGCTACTGCAAAGTAGCTGTACACCAGTTTGGATGAAGTAAAACCATGATAGAAGAAAACCACCGGTAGTTTGCTCTCTTTTTTCCCGGCAGGTACAGCATGCAGAACTTCGATACCGCCTAACTTTTCAGTGTACATTTCTATCATTGGAATCACTCCGTATCATTGTGTATTCCTTTGTAAGCCAGCATTTACGGCTTATCAAGTCATAGGCTTACAGAAATTATTATTCACTATGAGATCTGCTTAGCGATTTTCATTCGAAAGTGATTAAAAAGCGCGGGGAAGCTAACAAAATGGGAACATTCCCTCTCCCCAGATAAAAACCGCGGCTACACTATGGCTATTAAGAGACGAGAAACGATCATGCGACTGCTATCAGCTTTGTTACTTGCGACCGCACTCAGTGCCTGTAGCGTGTTACAGGGTACGCCGCAACCTGCACCACCGGTAACCGACAGTCCTCAAGAAATTCAGCGTTCGCAAACGCAGGGATTGACCAAAATAGGGACAGTGACAGTACTCGAACGCGGCTCTCCAATGGACTCAGAGCGGGCGATAAAAGAGAAAGCTGTTGCTGCGAAAGCGGATTACTACCAAATCGTATTAAACGATGAGACTGTGGTTCCGGGCCAGTGGTATGCCCAAGCAATTTTGTTTCGCAAGTAATGCCGCACTATGTTTACTTTATTAATATTTACATAGCTTTGCGCCAACTGATCGTTTCTTATGCACAATGAACTTCAGCCAACCGACAGGTCTGGAGTTCACCTAACGTGAAGGAAGGCCCTGCTGATTCAGGGTCAGTTTTAAAGGAGTTAACTATGAAACGAACGCTTGCCTTAACCTCATTACTGCTGTCCGTAGGGCTAATCACAACGTCGGCACAATCGGCAGAGGATGTTGCCGCAGATTGTGTAACGGGTTTGAATGAAATCGGCATGATTTCAGTAAATGGTATCGCCGGTACCGTGCAAGATGTGGAAAAAGTCATTGCCTTAAAGGCTGATGAGCAGGGTGCGTCGTACTATCGCATCGTCAAAATGCAGGAAAACCAGCTTGCTGAAGGCTGGCGTGTACAAGCCATTATCTATGCATAAATAAGCCAGCGGCCATTTAACTGAATTCTATGGCGCTGGCTGTTATATTTTTATCCTGTGCGTCCCGTCGCCCGCAGCAGTACATCCATCAAAACTTGATTCGGTAATACACTTTCCCCTCGCGAGTCCAGCATCATACGGCACCAGGCCTCGCCCAACGGTGGAGAGAGATGTTGTAATACTTGTGCGCCGGTTGCCAGTAATGCCAGCAGTCTGGTGAGTTCCCTGCCCCACTCCTCTTGTGGCTTGTGCAACCGCTGTTGCAATTGCCGCCAGCTACGATCGAAATGCCGGTTTTGCCCCTTCACCTCATCAAATTCAGCATGCAGCATTTCCATAGTACCAGGCTGTTTAGTCAGAACACGCAACACATCCAGGCACATGATATTGCCAGAGCCTTCCCAAATACTGTTCACTGGCATTTCTCGATAGATACGCGGCAGTTCACTGTCTTCGCAATAGCCGATACCCCCTAGCACTTCCATCGCCTCCGCAACAAACGGGATACCTGATTTACAGACGGTAAACTTAGCGGCTGGGGTAAAGAGGCGGGTATACGCCAATTCATGCGGGTTACCAGGTGATTCCCAGGCGCGAGCCAGACGGAATAGAAACGCCGTTTGGCCTTCAAGTTGTAAAGCCATACGTCCAAGAACCTGGCGCATAATGGGTAAATCAATAAGGTTTTTCCCGAAGGCTTGCCGCTGATGTGCGTGATACAACGCAATCGAGAGTGCACGGCGCATCAGGCCATGGCTACCCAACGCGCAATCAAAACGGGTATAGCCGCCCATTTGCAAAATCGAGCGGATCCCCTCGCCTTCTTCGCCGATAAGCCAGGCTGTCGCATCGAAAAACTCAGCTTCACTGCTGGCATTTGAGCGATTACCGAGTTTATCTTTCAGGCGCTCAAAGCGAACCTGATTGCGTTGCCCGTCAGGTAGAAAGCGTGGCATGAAGAAGCAGGACAGCCCACCTTTTGCTTGTGCCAGAATCAAATGCGCATCGCTTTGTGGAACAGAGAAAAACCACTTGTGGCCAACTACGCGATACATTTCACCTGCACCACGTTTGTCGATAGCCTCGGCTCGCGTGGTGTTGCTGAGTACATCCGAGCCCCCCTGCTTTTCAGTCATGCCCATGCCAATCAGCAGGCCACGTTTTTGCGCACCTGGTGCAAGATGCGCATCATAACGGTCACTGAGTAATGGTTTCAGCCACGGCTGAAAATCCTTGGGTAAATGTTTCTGTAACAGAGGGATGGCGCCAAATGTCATGGTTATCGGGCATAACGTGCCTGCTTCCACTTGTGCGTGCTGAACAAAGCGCGCGGCACGGGCGACAAATGAGCCCTGACGAGCATCTTCCTGCCACGGCAAATTGTGTATTCGGTTAGCACACAATCCCTGCATCAACAGATGCCAGGCTGGATAAAAACGCACATCATCGAGCCGTTCACCGCTGGAGTCGTAACGCAGCAATTCTGGAGGATTCAAGTTTGCCAGCCGCCCGAGCTCCAGCGATTCAGCCGAGCCAAGCTGCTGACCAATACTCGCCAGAAGTTCAGCATCCCAGCCGGCACCTTCACGAGCAACGGCTTCGGTTAACGAAATATCAGAAAGAAAAAGGTTACTGTTGTTGAGGGGTATCGGTTGGTTAAAAACGGTGTGAGTTTGCCAGCGCATTGTGTTCCCTCCCATTAATGGCATAACCATTAGTATGGACGGTGACAGCACTTATGCAGGGGGAGGGATCACAAAGCGGGGTGCGAAAGCACCCCACGGAAATCTAACTACGTTGACGTACTGCTTCGAACAGGCAAATACCGGTTGCAACGGAGACGTTCAGTGATGAAACCGTCCCCGCCATTGGGATGCTGATCAGCTCATCACAATGTTCACGCGTCAGACGACGCATACCTTCGCCTTCAGCACCCATCACCAGCGCCATTGGGCCCGTCATTTTGCTCTGGAACAATGTGTGATCGGCTTCGCCAGCAGTACCCACGATCCAAACGTTCGATTCCTGCAATAAACGCATAGTACGTGCCAGGTTGGTTACACTGATAAGTGGTACGTTCTCAGCGGCTCCACAGGCGACTTTTTTCGCCGTTGCGTTCAGCTGTGCAGAGCGGTCTTTCGGGACGATAACTGCATGTACGCCTGCGGCATCGGCACTACGCAGGCAGGCACCGAGGTTGTGCGGGTCGGTCACGCCATCCAGAATAAGCAAGAACGGCGTATCGATGCTGGCAAGCAGGTCTGGAATATCATTTTCCTGGTACTGACGGCCAGGCTTCACGCGAGCAATGATCCCCTGGTGTACAGCACCTTCAGATTTTTCATCCAGCCATTGGCGGTTTGCCAGTTGAACCGGCACCCCCTGGGCTTCCAGCGCATGGATTAAAGGCATCAGACGTTTGTCTTCACGGCCTTTAAGAATAAAAACTTCCCGAAAACGCTGGGGGGCGTTATCAAGTAGCGCCTGGACGGCGTGGATGCCGTAAATCATTTCACTCATTGGTATCACTCGTTTCAGCCGCTGATGCAGCTGTGTTTAATTCTGAAAATGATCGCCCTCACCCCGTCCCTCTCCCAAAGGAGAGGGAGGAAACCAGATTCGATCCCATGCCCTCTCCCTCAGGGAGAAGGCCAGGTTGAGGGTTGTTTTAATTAGCTAGGCTGTTTTTTAGCCGCACGCTTAGCTTTAGTTGCTGCCGCTATTTTACGGGTTTTATCAGAAGGAGTTTTCGCTTTCTTCTCCTTCGTCTCGGCTTTCGCTTTCTTCGGCTTGGCAGGTCCTTTCTCTTTACGGAAAGCACTGTCTGCCTCGAAGTTTACGCGTTTACCACCCTGACGACGTTTTGGTCCGTTGCCATTTGCGCTTTTTTTCGCTCTGTCTTTTTCAGTTTTACCCTCACCACGTGGTGCACGAGTACTGGAGATCAAAGCAAAATCAATCTTACGCTCATCCATATGGACGGCTTCAACACGCACTTCTACGCGATCACCCAGACGATAAGTCTGCCCACCAGATTCGCCAATCAGGCGTTGCCCAATTTGGTCGAAACGGTAGTAGTCATTATCCAGCGACGAAACATGCACCAGACCATCGATGAACAGATCCGTCAGACGAACAAAGAAGCCGAAACCGGTAACGCTGGCGATGATGCCACTAAATGTCTGCCCAACCTGATCCTGCATAAAGTCGCATTTCAGCCAGTCAGCAACATCGCGTGTGGCTTCATCGGCCCGACGTTCCGCCATAGAACAGTGCTGACCCAGTTGCAGCATCTCTTCCATTTCATAGTGCCAGCCGCCAGATTCGGTGCTGTTGCCTTTGTGCCCCTGCTCTTTTGCCAGCAGATACTTAATTGCACGGTGTAGCAGCAAGTCAGGGTAACGGCGGATAGGCGAGGTAAAGTGCGCATAAGATTGCAGCGCAAGGCCGAAGTGACCACGGTTTTCTGGATCGTAAACCGCCTGTTTCATGGAGCGCAGCAGCATCGTTTGCAGCATTTCATGATCCGGACGATCGGCAATCGAGTTCAACAGTTCTGCGTAATCACGTGGTTCTGGTTTTTGCCCACCAGGCAACTCCAGACCCAATTCTGCCAGAACAGAACGGAACGCGGTGATCGCGTCGTTGCTTGGACGATCGTGATCGCGGAACAAAGACGGTTCGTTATGTTTTTCAACAAAACGAGCCGCGGAGATATTTGCGAGGATCATGCACTCTTCGATGAGTTTGTGCGCATCGTTACGTACAGTTTGTTCGACGCGTTCAATGCGGCGCTCGGCATTGAAGATGAACTTCGCTTCTTCACTTTCAAACGAGATACCACCGCGCTGAGCACGGGAAACATCCAGCACTTTATACAGGTTATGCAACTCTTCGATGGGTTCAACCAGCGGGGCATACTGCTCGCGCAATTCCTGATCGCCCTGCAACATGTGCCACACCTTGGTGTAGGTCAGACGTGCATGGGAGCTCATTACCGCTTCGTAGAATTTCGAGCCCGTTAGGCGGCCGGTCGAGGATATCGTCATTTCGCAGACCATACACAGACGATCAACCTGTGGATTCAACGAGCACAAACCGTTGGACAGCACTTCTGGCAGCATCGGGATAACTTGCGATGGGAAGTAAACCGACGTACCACGGTTGCGTGCTTCTTTATCGAGTGCTGTAGGTGGGCGAACGTAATAACTTACGTCAGCAATCGCTACCCACAAACGCCAACCGCCACCACGTTTCTTCTCACAGAACACGGCGTCATCGAAGTCACGCGCATCTTCACCATCGATGGTAACGAGCGGCAGGGAGCGCAAATCAACACGACCGACTTTGGCTTCTTCCGGCACTTGTTCTTTCAAAGAAGCGACTTGTGCTTCAACTTCTGACGGCCAGACGTACGGGATTTCATGAGTACGCAGCGCCATATCCACGGCCATGCCTGTACCCATGTTATCGCCCAGTACTTCAACGATTTTGCCCACGGCTTTGGTGCGGCGAGTCGGACGCTGGGTGAGTTCAACCACAACCACAAAGCCCATGCGCGCGCCCATCAACTCTTCTGGTGGGATAAGAATATCGAAACTCAGACGGCTGTCGTCCGGCACCACAAAACCAATGCCTGCATCGGTAAAGTAGCGGCCAACGATTTGCCCCGTTCTTGGCTCAAGCACACGGACAATACGCGCTTCGCGGCGGCCTTTACGGTCAGCACCCAGCGGTTGAGCGAGCACGATGTCACCGTGCATACAGGTTTTAAGCTGTTCAGAAGAGAGATAAAGATCGTCTTTACGACCTTCAACGCGCAGGAAGCCAAATCCATCACGGTGGCCGATGACTTTACCTTTTAGCAGATCAAGGCGTTCTGGCAGCGCGTAGCATTGACGGCGGGTAAAGACCAACTGACCATCGCGTTCCATGGCACGCAGACGGCGGCGCAACGCTTCTAGTTGTTCTTCACCGCTAATATTGAGTTCTTCAGCCAGTTCGTCACGATTGGCTGGTTTTTCACGTTTGGAGAGATGAGCGAGAATAAACTCCCGGCTTGGGATCGGGTTATCGTATTTTTCGGCTTCTCGTTCCTGAAAAGGATCTTTTGACATTGCGGTTCCTCCGTTGTCATTGGCTGGGGGAATCGTGATTTATTCCACCAGCAATAATTTGTAGAGCGGTTGGTTTTGGTCCACCAAATCAGCCAGCGTGTGCTTATCCAGCTCTGTTAAAAAGCTTTGCACCGCCTTGGCCAGTGCCTGTTTCAGGCGACATGCGGGGGTAATATGACAAAACTCACTGCTACAGTTCACCAAAGAAAGCGGTTCCAGCTCGCGCACCACATCGCCGACGCGTATTGATTTCGCCGGTTTACCGAGGCGAATACCACCGTTTTTGCCGCGCACTGCCGTCACGAAGCCAGCACGGCTCAGTTGATTGATGATTTTCACCATATGATTACGTGACACGCCGTACACCTCTGTAACCTCAGAAATGCTAGTCATCTTTCCTTCTGGCAAAGACGCCATGTAAATCAAAGCACGTAAACCGTAATCAGTAAAACTCGTTAACTGCACATCAACCTCTAGGGTGGGAGGGGAAACGCTTAATATCTGCAAATACTATACCCTAAATAATTCGGGTTGCAGCCAGGCGGCCAGCTCAAGAATCCCCGGGAGCTTACTTTAGTAAGTGACTGGGGTGAGTGAAAGCAGCCAACACCGCTGCAACGTGAAGTATGACGGGTATATATTGATGATAAACCAGCCATATGTTGAGCGGCTAATTTATTTGACCGGGGAAGGCAAAAAAACGGCGAGAAGAAAAGCAAAACGGGGTGTGATGGCCACACCCCGTATCATCATTATGCGTCGAACGGATCGCGCAAAATCATGGTTTCAGAACGATCTGGACCTGTAGAAATAATATCTATAGGAACTTCTGTCAGTTCTTCAATACGTTTGATGTAGTTCAGCGCTGCCTGAGGCAAACCACTACGCTCTTTCACACCAAAGGTCGTTTCGGACCAACCAGGCATAGTTTCGTAGATTGGCTCGATGCCAGCCCAATCGTCCGCAGCCATTGGAGTGGTGGTCACTTCGCGACCATCAGGCATACGGTAACCGACGCAGAGTTTAACTTCTTTCAAGCCGTCCAGTACGTCCAGCTTGGTCAGGCAGAAACCTGACAGGGAGTTGATCTGCACTGCGCGACGCACAGCAACGATGTCCAGCCAGCCAGTACGACGACGACGACCGGTTGTTGCACCGAACTCGTTACCTTGTTTGCACAGGAACTCGCCGATGTCATCAAACAGTTCAGTTGGGAACGGACCTGCACCAACGCGAGTAGAGTACGCTTTAATAATACCCAAGACGTAATCAACATAACGTGGACCAATGCCGGAACCTGTTGCCACGCCACCTGCGGTGGTGTTGGAAGAGGTCACGTATGGATAGGTACCGTGATCGATGTCCAGC
>NZ_DATERI010000097.1:0-13678 GCF_035271705.1 Buttiauxella sp. | reverse complement strand
TGTCAGATTTAAAAATTATCATTCGTGCCGAGCGTCTACGAATGGGTCGCCAAAAAGCGCGACATGACGCTTTAATCAGCAAACTATTGGCAGACTGAGCCCAGTTTCAGTATCATGCCCAGTCATTTCTTCATCTGTGGAGCATTTTAATTATGGCACGCGTAACTGTTCAGGACGCTGTTGAGAAAATTGGTAACCGTTTTGACCTGGTTCTGGTCGCCGCACGTCGCGCTCGTCAGATGCAAACTGGTGGTAAAGATCCACTGGTACCTGAAGAAAACGACAAAACGACTGTAATCGCACTGCGCGAAATCGAAGAAGGGTTGATCACCAACCAGATTCTTGATGTTCGTGATCGCCAGGAACAGCAAGAGCAGGAAGCCGCAGAACTGCAGGCTGTTACCGCTATTGCTGAAGGTCGTCGTTAATTAGCCTGCGGGTAGCCCTTGTATCTGTTTGAAAGCCTGAATCAACTGATTCAACATTACTTGCCCGAGGAGCAAATAAAGCGACTTCGGCAAGCATACCTTGTTGCGCGTGATGCTCACGAGGGACAAGCTCGTTCAAGCGGTGAACCCTATATCACCCATCCCGTAGCTGTTGCCTGCATTCTGGCCGAGATGAAACTCGACTATGAAACGCTGATGGCCGCACTACTGCATGATGTGATCGAAGACACCCCTGCCACCTACCAGGATATGGAACAGCTGTTTGGTAAAAGCGTTGCCGAACTGGTGGAAGGGGTATCTAAGCTAGACAAACTGAAATTCCGCGATAAGAAAGAAGCTCAGGCTGAAAACTTCCGCAAAATGATCATGGCGATGGTGCAAGACATCCGCGTCATTCTGATCAAACTCGCCGACCGCACGCACAACATGCGCACTCTCGGGGCATTACGCCCTGATAAACGCCGCCGCATTGCTCGTGAAACCCTCGAAATCTATAGCCCGCTGGCACACCGTCTTGGTATTCATCACCTGAAGACTGAGCTGGAAGAGCTGGGCTTTGAAGCGCTTTACCCGAACCGCTACCGCGTCATTAAAGAAGTGGTAAAAGCGGCACGTGGTAATCGCAAAGAGATGATTCAAAAAATCCTCTCTGAAATTGATGGACGATTGCAAGAAGCTGGCATTCCGCGTCGTGTGAGTGGCCGGGAAAAACATCTTTACTCCATCTACTGCAAAATGACGCTCAAAGAGCAGCGTTTCCACTCGATTATGGATATCTACGCCTTCCGCGTGATTGTCCATGACATGGATACCTGTTATCGCGTCCTTGGGCAGATGCATAGCCTCTATAAGCCACGTCCTGGACGGGTTAAAGACTATATTGCCATTCCGAAAGCGAACGGATATCAGTCTCTGCACACCTCAATGATTGGCCCGCACGGCGTGCCTGTAGAAGTGCAAATCCGTACCGAAGATATGGATCAGATGGCCGAGATGGGGGTTGCCGCTCACTGGGCTTATAAAGAGCAAGGTGAAAGTGGCACAACGGCACAAATCCGCGCCCAGCGTTGGATGCAAAGCCTGCTTGAGTTACAGCAAAGTGCGGGTAGTTCATTTGAATTTATCGAGAGCGTAAAATCCGATCTGTTCCCGGATGAGATTTACGTTTTCACACCTGAAGGGCGCATTGTCGAATTACCGGCTGGTGCAACACCCGTTGATTTCGCGTATGCGGTGCACACAGACATCGGCCATGCATGTGTCGGTGCAAGAGTCGATAGGCAACCCTATCCACTGTCTCAGTCGCTCAGCAGCGGCCAGACAATAGAAATCATTACAGCTCCAGGCGCACGCCCGAACGCCGCCTGGCTGAATTTTGTCGTGAGTTCTAAAGCCCGCGCCAAAATCCGCCAGATGCTGAAAAATCTCAAGCGTGATGACTCCGTTAGTCTCGGACGCCGTTTGCTAAACCACACTTTAGGTGGCAGCCGTAAATTAGCCGAAATCCCGCCAGAAAACATTCAACGTGAGTTGGAGCGCATGAAGCTCGCCTCACTTGATGATTTGCTGGCTGAAATTGGCCTCGGTAACGCCATGAGTGTGGTCGTCGCGAAGAACTTACAAGGTGAATCGTCCGGAGTTCAGCAAGGCCACTCACCGTCTCACAGTCATCTACCGATTAAAGGCGCAGATGGCGTTTTGCTAACCTTTGCCAAGTGTTGTCGTCCAATCCCTGGCGACCCGATTATTGCACACGTAAGCCCAGGCAAAGGGCTGGTTATCCATCATGAATCTTGTCGTAACATCCGAGGCTACCAAAAAGAGCCTGAAAAGTTTATGGCAGTGGAATGGGACAAAGAGACAGAACAAGAGTTTACCACCGAGATCAAGGTGGATATGTTTAACCATCAGGGTGCGCTGGCAAACCTGACGGCTGCGCTTAATAATGCAGGCTCCAATATTCAAAGCCTGAACACCGAAGAGAAAGATGGCCGCGTTTACAGTGCGTTCATTCGTCTGACTGCACGCGACCGTGTCCATCTGGCGAACCTCATGCGTAAAATCCGCGTGTTGCCGGATGTGATTAAAGTTACCCGCAACCGAAACTAGTGTTATGAATCCTCAACGTTATGCACGTATTTGCGAGATGCTCGCCAGGCGTCAGCCTGATCTGACTGTCTGTATGGAGCAGGTCCATAAGCCTCATAACGTGTCGGCGATTATTCGCACTGCCGACGCCGTTGGTGTACATGAAGTCCACGCGGTCTGGCCGAGTAACAGAATGCGCACCATGGCCTCTTCTGCAGCAGGCAGCAATTCCTGGGTTGAAGTAAAGACCCATCGCCATATCGGTGATGCCGTTGCCCATCTCAAAAACAACGGAATGCAAATCCTCGCGACTAACCTTTCTGATAAAGCTGTCGATTTCCGCGAAATTGATTACACGCGCCCAACCTGCATTTTAATGGGACAGGAAAAAACCGGTATTACTCAGGAGGCGTTAGCACTGGCAGATCAGGACATCATTATTCCGATGATCGGGATGGTGCAATCGCTCAATGTTTCCGTGGCCTCAGCACTCATTCTTTATGAAGCACAGCGCCAGCGTCAAAACGCCGGAATGTATCAGCGTGAAAACAGTACATTGCCAGAGTCCGAACAACAGCGTCTGCTGTTTGAAGGCGGTTATCCTGTCCTGGCGCGCGTTTCCCGCCGGAAAGGTTTGCCCTACCCGCATGTGAATCAGCAAGGTGAGATAGAAGCTGATGCCGCATGGTGGGCCACAATGCAATCTGCGGAGTAGTCAAATGAAAGGCCGTTTGCTGGATGCCATACCGTTAAGTACGCTTGCCGGAGTGGGTGCCAGCCAGAGCGGCAAACTGGCTAAGATTGGTCTGCACACCATTCAGGATCTTCTGCTTCATCTCCCGCTGCGCTACGAAGACCGCACGCATCTCTATCCAATCAACGATCTTATGCCGGGGACGCACGCCACGGTGGAAGGTGAAGTGCTGAACTGCAATATCAGTTTTGGTCGTCGCCGTATGATGACCTGCCAAATTTCTGACGGCACCGGCATTCTGACCATGCGTTTTTTCAACTTCAATGCCGCGATGAAAAACAGTCTCGCAACCGGTAAGCGTGTGCTTGCTTATGGTGAAGCAAAACGAGGGACGCACGGCGCAGAGATGATTCATCCGGAATACCGCATTCAGGGCGATCTCAGTACCCCGGAATTGCAGGAAACCCTGACACCGGTTTATCCAACGACTGAAGGCATTCGCCAGGCTACGCTGCGCAAACTGACCGACCAGGCTCTGGAATTGCTGGATACTTGCGCTATCACCGAGTTACTCCCGGCGGATTTGAGCAAGGGAATGATGAGCCTGCCTGAAGCATTGCGTACTTTGCATCGCCCGCCGCCGACGATGCAATTAGCCGACCTGGAAACGGGGAAGCACCCAGCTCAACAACGATTAATCCTTGAAGAGTTACTGGCGCATAATCTAAGTATGCTCGCGCTCCGTGCGGGTGCTCAGCGTTATCACGCTTTGTCTCTGCATAATCATGACGAATTAAAAAACCAACTGCTGGCGGCACTTCCGTTTAAACCAACGGGTGCGCAAGAGCGTGTCGTGGCAGAGATTGAACACGATATGGCGCTGGATGTACCCATGATGCGTCTGGTGCAAGGCGATGTAGGATCGGGCAAAACACTGGTTGCAGCACTTGCAGCATTACGTGCAATTGCCCATGGCAAACAGGTTGGTTTGATGGCACCGACAGAGTTACTCGCCGAACAGCATGCCAACAATTTCCGTCAGTGGTTTGCACCATTGGGTATTGAGGTTGGCTGGCTTGCGGGTAAGCAAAAAGGCAAAGCGCGTATTGCCCAACAAGACGCCATCGCCAGCGGCCAGGTATCAATGGTGGTGGGGACGCACGCGATCTTCCAGGAACAAGTGCAGTTCTCTCAACTGGCACTGGTTATCATTGATGAACAGCATCGCTTTGGCGTCCATCAGCGCCTGGCGCTGTGGGAAAAAGGCCAGATTCAGGGATTCCATCCGCATCAACTTATCATGACCGCAACGCCAATCCCGCGTACGTTGGCTATGACGGCCTATGCTGATTTAGACACCTCAACTATCGATGAACTGCCGCCTGGCCGTACACCGGTTACCACGGTTGCCATCCCTGACACACGCCGCAACGACATTATCGACCGTGTACGTGGTGCATGTAGCGATGAAGGCCGCCAGGCATACTGGGTTTGTACGCTGATTGAAGAATCGGAGTTACTGGAAGCGCAGGCCGCAGAAGTTACGTGGGATGAGCTAAAAGCCGCCCTGCCAAATCTGAATGTGGGGCTAGTGCATGGCCGAATGAAACCGCAAGAAAAACAATCAGTGATGCAGGCTTTCAAGGAAGGGTCGATTCACCTGCTGGTCGCCACAACGGTCGTTGAAGTGGGTGTTGATGTCCCCAATGCCAGTCTGATGATTATCGAAAACCCAGAGCGTCTGGGGCTTGCGCAACTCCACCAGCTCCGTGGCCGAGTGGGTCGCGGTGCCGTCGCCTCCCACTGCGTGTTGCTATATAAGTCGCCGCTGTCAAAAACCGCGCAACTGCGCTTGCAAGTGTTGCGTGATAGCAACGATGGCTTTGTGATTGCGCAAAAGGATTTGGAAATTCGTGGACCGGGGGAATTACTCGGCACGCGCCAGACAGGGAACGCCGAGTTTAAGGTGGCAGATTTACTGCGTGATCAGGCGATGATTCCAGAAGTACAGCGCCTCGCACGCCATATCCATGAACGCTATCCGGAACAGGCAACCGCGCTCATTGAACGCTGGATGCCTGAAACGGAACGCTATTCAAACGCCTGATGGCTTAGCCAAATATTGGCAACATCAGATACATCTTGATGACTAGCGCGTTGACGATATCAATAAAGAACGCGCCAACCATTGGAACCACCAGAAATGCCATGTGCGATGGACCAAAACGTTCGGTAATTGCCTGCATATTCGCGATAGCCGTTGGTGTTGCCCCCAGACCAAAACCGCAATGACCGGCGGCTAGTACCGCTGCATCGTAGTTTTTACCCATCAGGCGATAGGTCACGAAAATCGCATACAGCGCCATAAAGATGCTTTGCACGGTAAGAATTGCCAGCATTGGTAACGCCAGTGATGCCAACTCCCACAGTTTCAGGCTCATCAGCGCCATGGCGAGGAACAGAGACAAACAGACGTTCCCCAGCACCGAAACCGCACGTTCAAATACCCGATAGAAACCGAGTAGCGAGAGCGTATTGCTGAGAATAACCCCAACAAACAACACGCAAACGAACGTCGGTAATTCAAAGCTGGTGCCTTGAATGAGATGCCCCACAAACTTACCAACAGTAAGGCAGATAGCGATCATCGCGATGGTTTCAATCAAAACCATAGAGGTAATCATGCGCCCTACCGCAGGTTTTTCAAAGGCGCTTGGATCAATGCTATCGTCAGGCGTGCCATCCGGTGTGGATGAGTGTTTGACCAAATAACGTGCTACCGGCCCACCAATCAAACCACCCAGAACCAAACCAAACGTTGCACAAGCCATCGCAACTTCGGTGGCATTCTGGAAGCCATAACGCTCACTAAACAACTTACTCCAGGCCGCCCCCGTACCATGGCCGCCAGACAGAGTAATAGAACCCGCCAGTAACCCCATTAACGGATCAAGACCTAGCAAGCTCGCCATACCAATACCGATGGCGTTTTGCATCACCAGCAAACCCACCACCGCAATCAGGAAAATACCGACAACTTTGCCACCAGCACGCAGGCTGGAAAGGTTGGCATTCAGACCGATTGTGGCAAAGAAAGCGAGCATCAATGGGTCTTTGAGACCCATTTCAAATTCAAATTCCCAGCCGACACTTTTTTTAAGCACCAGCAAGGCAATGGCGATTAACAATCCACCCGCTACGGGTTCAGGGATAGTGTATTTTTTTAGTAGCGGTATGGTGTGGACCATTTTTCGGCCCAGCAACAACACGAGAGTTGCAGCAACAAGGGTAGAAAGGGTGTCGAGATAAAACATAGAATTGCTCCTGTTCGCGCATATTCTCACAGACGCTTTTAATTTATCCTTCACTGGATTTTCAGGTTCTAGAAAAATCAGTAGCTGGATTTTAACCAAAAAGGAGTCGAAAGTTATATAAAAAGCTCTCTATATATGCTTTTTATCTTAAAAAACATTGTTAGCAAACGTTTGCTTTTACCATTCAGTCCGTTAAAATCACCGTTTTTCGCCAAGGGATAATTTCTGATGTCTGTTAATGCAGTTGAGTCTGAAGAAGCGCAATCGATTGCTCAGGCTCCATCCAGTGAATTGATTTACCGCCTCGAGGACAGACCCCCTCTCCCACAAACTCTTTTTGCTGCTGGTCAGCATTTGTTAGCGATGTTTGTTGCGGTGATCACGCCTGCGATGTTGATTTGCCAGGCTCTGGGACTTCCGGCCGAAGATACCCAACACATTATCAGTATGTCGTTGTTCGCCTCAGGTGTGGCATCGATTATCCAGATTAAAACCTGGGGCCCCGTGGGTTCTGGACTTCTGTCAATTCAAGGCACCAGTTTTAACTTTGTTTCGCCGCTGATTATGGGCGGCATGGCATTGAAAAATGGCGGAGCCGACGTTCCGACCATGATGGCGGCCTTGTTTGGCACATTGATGCTCGCAAGCTGCACTGAAATGCTGTTGTCACGCTTCCTGCACCTGGCTCGCCGCATCATCACCCCGCTGGTTTCAGGGGTCGTTGTGATGATTATAGGTCTTTCTCTGATTCAGGTTGGCCTGACATCTATCGGTGGTGGCTATGCCGCGATGAGCGACCATACTTTTGGTGCACCGAAAAACTTGCTGCTGGCAGGTGCTGTACTGCTGGTCATCATTCTGCTTAACCGCCAGCGCAATGCTTACTTGCGTGTAGCATCTCTGGTTATCGCCATGGCGGTGGGATATGCGCTAGCCTGGGCTATGGGTATGTTGCCTGACACCCAACCGATGGCAAACACAGACCTGATTATGGTACCAACACCGTTGTATTACGGGCTGGGTATTGACTGGAATTTGCTTATCCCGCTAATGCTGGTCTTTATGGTGACTTCACTGGAAACCATCGGTGATATCACGGCAACCTCTGACGTTTCTGAGCAACCCGTATCTGGGCCGCTGTATATGAAACGCCTGAAAGGGGGAGTACTGGCTAACGGTCTGAACTCGTGTGTTTCCGCAGTATTCAATACCTTCCCGAACTCCTGTTTTGGCCAAAACAACGGCGTGATTCAGCTTACCGGTGTTGCCAGCCGCTATGTCGGTTTTGTCGTAGCACTGATGCTTATCGTGCTCGGCTTGTTCCCTGCAGTGAGTGGATTTGTATTACACATTCCTGAGCCTGTTTTAGGCGGCGCGACTATCGTGATGTTCGGCACCATCGCCGCATCTGGTGTACGCATTGTCTCCCGCGAACCGCTGAACCGCCGTGCGATTATGGTTATCGCCTTGTCGCTGGCAGTCGGTATGGGTGTGTCTCAGCAGCCATTGATTTTGCAGTTTGCTCCTGATTGGTTGAAAACCTTGCTCTCATCCGGTATTGCTGCCGGTGGTATCACCGCTATCGTGTTAAACCTGATTTTCCCGCCTGAGAAAAATTGATGTACTTCACGCGCTGGTGATTTGTTCGCTCCAGCGCGTGTTACCCCTCCTGACAATCCGATCCTTGAGCTATAACGGTAAATGGGGCATAACACCCTTACCGAAACTTCATGGGATGGAAGACAATGAAATTTCTCGGAAAGCTAATTATTGCGTTATTGGTTGTCGTACTGGTTGCGTTAATTGCCGCGTACCTTTTGCTACAAACTCGCTGGGGAGCAGCCCAGGTCAACAATTGGGTCAATGAGAAAAGTGATTACACATTCTCTTTCGAAGAGATGGATCACCGCTGGGCATCGCCCACGCATATCACTCTGACGAATGTCACCTTTGGGCGTAAAGGCCAACCTGCAACGCTGGTTGCGCAAAATATCGATATCGGCCTGAGTTCCAGGCAGTTTTCAGAACCTATGCACGTCGACAAGATCTTGTTGCAAAACGGAACGCTAAATATCAGCCCAAATGCCGCACCACTGCCATTCCAGGCCGACATGTTGCAATTAAGCGATATGGCGCTTAACAGTCCAAATACTGAATGGGATTTACACGCGCAGCGCGTCAACGGTGGCGTAATGCCATGGCAGCCACAGCAAGGCAAAGTACTGGGAAATACCGCAGATATTCAATTTAGTGCAGGTTCCATGACGCTCAACGGAGTTCCCGCCACCAACGTGCTGTTGCAGGGTGCGATAAATAACGAACAGGTGACACTCTCGACCATTGGTGCGGACATGGCTCGCGGTTCGCTGACTGGCAATGCAAATCGCCTTGCGGATGGCTCATGGAAAATTGGCAGCCTGCGCTTGAACGACATCCGCCTGCAAACGGAAAAATCGATTCCCGACTTCCTGGCACCACTTTCTACCGTCCCTTCTCTTAAAATTGATAGTCTGGAAGTCACAGATGCGCGACTGGAAGGTAAAGACTGGGCGGTCACTGATTTAGACCTGAGTTTGCGTAACTTGACGCTGGCAGATGGCGGATGGCGCAGCGACGACGGGCGGCTATCGATGAATGCCAGTGACTTTATCAATGGTTCTCTGCATCTGAATGATCCGATTGTGAATATCGATTTTAGCCCGCAATCCGCCACGCTACGCCAGTTCACCTCGCGCTGGGAAAGAGGAATGGTTCGCGCTTCAGGCGCTTGGCTACGCAATGAGAAAAAACTGGCGCTGGATGAGCTGGTTTTTGCCGGTCTTGAATATACGCTGCCGGAAGACTGGAAAGCTCGTTGGATGAATCCTCTGCCGGAATGGCTACAGTCAGTGACGATTAAAAAGCTTTCGGCAAACCGGAATCTGGTTATTGATATCGATCCGACCTTCCCATTCCAGTTCACCGCGTTAGATGGTACGGCGAACAATTTTGAAGTTGCGCGCAACGGTCAGTGGGGGATCTGGAGTGGTAACGCCACGCTGAACGCATCGTCAGCCACCTTCAATCGTGTTGATGTGCGTCGTCCATCCATTTCGTTGAATGCCACGGACAGCCAGATTTCAATTACTGAGCTGAGCGCTTTTGCAGGTGAAGGAATGCTGGAAGCGACGGGGGCTATTTCGCAGGCTCCGCAGCGTAACGCAGCGGTCAATCTGCGAGGACGTTCGGTGCCGGTCAACGTGCTGCAGCCATGGGGATGGCCCGCGTTGCCAATAGAAGGAAAGGGTAATTTACAGCTTTCTGTGACCGGTAGCCTTGCTGCGCAAACCGCGCTTAAACCGACCGTGAACGGTAACTTGCAAGCCACCGCAACCGATGGCAAACAAGTCCAACAAACCATGCAAAATGGTGAAGTTCCCGGCGCATCATACATACCCTAAATTATTCGAGTTGAGGTATGACGGGTATAAGCGCCGAGAAGTTATTCTTCTTCGTTCCCGCCCTCTTCGAGTGGGCCAAAAGGTTTAGCTGGCAGCACCAGATATACCCCTTCAAAAACGGCCCCCTGAGTATCATCGCCGAAAAGCTCAACTTGCAATGCAACGCGAGCTTTGCGGCCACGCGCCAGGCGATCAAGATCACCGCTTAGCGACCCCAAATCGGCAATCGCCCCCGGCCTTCCGGTGATCGGGCTGCTATATCGAATGTGTGCGTCAGCGAGAATAATCGTGCCACCGAGATGACGTTCCCGGAGCATTAACCAAATCAATCCCCATCCCGTCAGCGTGGCAAGAGAAAACAAGCTGCCTGCGAATAACGTCTGATGAAGGTTTTGATTGCCTGCTTCCGGCATGGTAGTAATGAATTTCTGCCCGGTGTATTGCAAGATACGCACACCCATTTTTTCACTTAATGGAATATGCTGATACCAGGCTTGTTGTAACTGCCCGCACCAGTCAGCCCGATGAAGAATGTCGTCCAGCGAGGCAACCGGTTTTATCATCAGATAATGGCGAATAGGGGTGGTCGAAGGCGTGGTGATTTCGCCCTGATTCTCAAAGCCCAACTTGGCAAAAAACTCGACGGCATCTTCGCGTGCGCTACACACCACACGTTTGACCCCTTCCTGGCGCGCGACAGACTCAAGCGTCATCGCCACCAGCGTCCCCAGCCCTTTATCTTGTACTGACGGGTGAACCGCCATGAAGCGGATAGCCGCTTCATTATCGGCATTGATGTACAAACGCCCAATGGCAACGATATTCCCTTCTTCGTCCACCACCATTTGGTGATGAGCCATGGCATCCCAGGCGTCGCGCTCGGAGCCTTTGGGTTGATGCAGAGGTTTGCGCAACATCTCCCAACGAAACTGGTAATAGAGCTCAAGCTCTTCTTCGGTTTGCGGTACGCGAAGGTGATACATACATGTACTCTCTCTTGTTACGCGGGACCGTAAATGCTGCGGACTCAGACCTGTAACCAAAACGTCACCGGACCATCGTTGGTCAGGCTCACCTGCATGTCTGCGGCGAATCGCCCTGTTTCGGCTACGATGCCCTGTTGTCGACAGCGTTCAACAAAGTATTCATACAACTCTTCAGCAAGTTGTGGTGCAGCGCCAACCGAGAAGCTCGGGCGCATCCCACGTTCTGTGTCAGCGGCGAGAGTAAACTGCGACACCACCAGCACACTGCCACCTGCCTGCTGAACATTCAGGTTCATTTTATCGTTTTCATCGCCAAAAATACGGTAACCCAAAACCCGCTCGCAAAGGCGATTCGCTTTCTGTTCGTTATCATCCTTTTCGACACCCAATAACACTAAAAGTCCTGGGCCAATTTCACCCGTCACTTCACCCGCCACGGTGACGCGAGCGTGGGTGACGCGCTGAATTAATGCAATCATGGTTCTTCCAATTCTTCCCGCTGTGATTCGATGCGAAGTTTTCGGTAATCGCCGAGAGTGACAGTAATTTCGGCTCCGAGCAATACGATACACCAGGTCCAATAGACCCAGACGAATAATATGGGGATCACGGCTAACACGCCGTAAATCAATTGATAAGAGGGAAACATGGTGATGTAGAGAGCAAAGCTTTTTTTCCCGAGCTCAAACAATAGCGCGGCGACCAGTGAGCCAATCAGTGAGTCACTCACGGGAACTCGAGTGGTTGGGACAATGCTGTAGAGCATCCAGAATGATAGCCAGGAAATGAGCAATGGAAAGATGCGTAACATGTCATCAATCACGCTATTAAAGCCCGTGACCCACCGTAGAGACAGCAAATACGAGCTGATCGCCAGACTTACCCCGGCCAACAACGGCCCAAGCGTTAAAATCATCCAGTAAACCGCAAACGAGTAGATTTTTGGTCGTGTGCGCGAGCTGCGCCAGATAGTGTTTAGTGCGCTATCCACGGCATACATCAGTAATAATGAGGTGACGATGAGCCCGCAGGCACCCACCGCCGTCATTTTAGTAGAGTTAGCGACGAACTGTTCGATATAGCTCTGAATAATGTCGCCGGTAGCAGGCATAAAGTTTGAGAAAACGAAGTGGCGCAACTGGATACTGATATCGGCAAACATAGGGAATGCCGCAAACAACGCAAATACCACCGCAACTAAAGGTACCAGCGAGAGCAATGACACGTAAGCAAGGTTCCCTGCAAGCGTGGTCATATTGTCCTGGTCGATGCGGTGCCAGAGCAGCTTTCCCCATGCAATACAGTGACTAAGATGCTTACTCATTTTGCGATGAACGTCTTTTATCATAGGCCTTTTGCGAAGTAGCCAGGCACCGTGTCTTTTCCGGTCACCAAAATGCTGGTGATACCCAACTGTTGAGCTCCTTTAATATTATCGACGTTGTCGTCAAAAAAGACCGCCTCACTCGCAGAAAAACCCTCTGTTTCGAGTAGTTTTTGATAAATCTCTGCATCGGGTTTACGCATGCCCATTTCCTGAGACAGGTAGATTTTATCTGCCGCCTGGGCAATTTGCGGATATTCACCAGGCCAGAAATAAGTGTGTAAGCGATTAGTATTTGAGAGGACAACAACACGATGGCCTTGTTCGCGAAGCTTGTTCATCACGTCGATAACCTCAGGCCGTAATCCGACAAAGATTGCCTGCCATCCTGCGGAAAATTGTTCGAAGCTCAGCGCCATATCCATTTCTTCACTAACGACTTCAGCAAATTCTTCGTCACTAATTTGCCCGCGTTCGTGGCGTTTGAAAGCATCCCCCATCACAAAGCTTTTTTGCAAATTCGCTAGCGGTACGCGGCTGTAATCGCTCCACACCCCCATCACGCGATTGAAGTCGATATCAACTATGACGTTGCCTAAATCAAAGATATACAGCATAAATCTCTCCTTTGCGCATGGACAAATAACTGTAGCGGTTATCGGAGAAGGTAGATAGTAAGTGTGACGATGGGGTGTCAACGAATGCGAGGTTGATCGTTAATCTGAGAAAAACTTCGTTGTCATCTCCAGAAATTAGCCCTTCGTTCGACGCATTTTATGAAACAGTTCCTCATCCCTTTCCGCTACAAGTTTTCCTTCTTTATCTACGGCATAGGAATAACCACTATATCCTACCGTGAAAACTTCCTTACCGTATTTATATAGTTTTATTTTTAAGAACATGTTTTTTTCTATGCAGTTATTTTTAACCTTCATGTCACTAAAACAATATAAATCGTGTTTGTAGTTTTCTTCAAGATTAACAAAACCATCAGCAACATCCCAAATGACAATATCAAAATCAGTACTTCTTGGTATGTTATAAACTTCCAAAAGTTCTTCTTTATGATCCAAATACCAATGAACTCTGTCTCTGTCGGTAAGTGGAAAATGATTTACTACAACATCATTACTCCCCTCCATTTGCCTACTGGTATAAATTATTTTCACAGGACGCAAAGACCACAAGTTAAAAACAGCGACAAAAACAAACAAGCCGAGAACAAAAATCTTAATTTTGATTTTTGGTGATTTCATATATCACCATTGATTTTAACATTTGCACTAAAATTAGTAAGAAAGGGTTTAAAAGAATAATCTTTGTGCCGTTGTAGAAAAAACCAGATCCGGAAAAATCTTAAATTCCTAAATAAAGGATTGGTAA
>NZ_DATERI010000096.1:0-20925 GCF_035271705.1 Buttiauxella sp. | reverse complement strand
TTACGGTAAGTTGCAACACCATTTGCGCGACCGGTCATGAAGTTGTCGGACCAGGTGTAAGAATCGCCACCGAATACAGGCAGCATATCGGTCCACGCTTCAATGTCGTACACAACGCCGTAGTTACGGCCATAATCGAATGAACCGTAATCGCCGTATTTCAAGCCCGCAAAGGCCAGACGAGTGAAGGCGCTATTGCTGTTGTCACCATTTTCGATGTTATTAGCGTACATTTTGTATTCCCACTGGCCGTAACCGGTGAGTTCATTTGTAATCTGGGTTTCGCCTTTAAAACCAATTTGGACATAGGTACCGTCGCCGTCATCAGCTGCATTATCAGAGAATGTATGACGTGCATCCACTTTGCCGGACAAGTCCAGTTTATTGCCATCTTTATTATATATTTCTGCTGCATTTGCAGCACCCATTGCCAATAAAGCAGGGATCACCAGTGCCAGTGCTGTTCTTTTCATTTATATATTCCTTTAGACCATGTTCATTATGAATAATGAGTTGTATTAAGCCCTCAACAACCGTATTGATCCTATTACAATTCGTTCAGGTTTTTTATCAAAAAAGATGTAACTTAATTATTATAAATAAGACGAGATGTAACACGAAAATAATTGTTTAACTTATTGATATTTATTAATATTGTTTATTTTTGTTGAATGTTTTCATGTGTTTTTTGTATGCCTTTACATGTGTTGATGTATAAATTTTATATTTCATAAGATGTATTAATTCGTACACCACTTTATTATTAAACATGGATGTTAGTGGTAATTAAATAATGTGGGTGATAATTTATCATTTTAGTTAATTTGGTTTAAGTGTTGCTTTAAATGATATTAATCACACCTAAACCCTCAAGGGTTTGTAGAAAATGAGGAAACATCAAAATATTTTTGTTGTTAATTCCATGAAAAATAACACTATATCTTACAATTTTAAGAGTCCTCTTAATTAAAAAGAGGCACTTTAGGCTGTCAAAAAGCAGTGAGAATGTGATAAAAATCACATCAGGAGATGGGGGGCCATCGCATAAACAAGCTAAGCGATTGAGAGACTTATGTCAGACGTTATGGACGTGAAACCGACCCGGACACCGGGCGGGAAGTTGGCACTGTGGTTATTTTATGGGTTCTGCCTATACACGGTTTGGGCTGTGCTGCGTTATTTTTGGGTGGTAAGCAACGTGACTGGCGGGGATATGGGCTCGCTGAGTGGAAAACTTCTTGGAGCATTGATGGGGTTGCTGGTTCTGGGGTCTGTAGCCGCATTATTGGGCGGCCTTGCCTGGTACACCCGTGCCCGATGAATGAATCGTGCCAGGATGGGCTATTGTCAGAGTGAAACTTGCTAATTTTGTGATCTTGTACTCATATTAAGTACCGGGTCCAGCTACGAAGTAAGGAGTACGTATGCCGATAGCCCACTGGCAAGTGCGTTTCGAAGAGTATTTGCACCACAACTGGTTGCAAGATGATAAAGCCCACGATGTGGCCCATTTCCGGCGCGTATGGAAAACCGCGCAACAAATCATGGAAACAACAGAAGCAGACAGGTTAGTGGTACTCACTGCTTGTTACTTCCATGACATCGTCAATTTGCCAAAAAATCATCCTGAGAGACATCTTGCCTCAACCCAGGCGGCACAAGAAACGCTGCGAATTCTTGATGCGCATTTTCCCGATTTTCCTCACCCGCTGTACGATGCGGTCGCACATGCGGTGCGGGCTCATAGCTTCAGTGCTGAAATTGCACCACAAACCCTTGAAGCGAAAATTGTGCAAGATGCTGACCGCCTGGAGTCATTAGGCGCAATCGGCCTTGCGCGCGTGTTTTACACTTCCGGAGCGTTAGGTCGTCCATTGTTTGATAGCGAAGATCCGCTGGCGCGTTTTCGTGAACTCAATGATGCCACTTACGCACTCGACCATTTCCAGAAAAAACTCCTGAAACTTCCTGAAACCATGCAAACCGAAGCTGGGCGAAAACTGGCCTGGTACAATGCCGATTTTTTAGTGCATTACATGGCCAAGTTGTGTGCTGAGCTGAAAGGTGATTACTGCGGTATTGATAGCAACGTCGTCGAGCAATTTACCTCGCAAAAATTATCCTCATAAAAATTTCTCACTAAAACTAAAAGGATGCCCGCATGGCTTGCGGGCTGTACTGTTTTTCTCTGGGTCAAATCAGTGATAGAGTTGCACTCTATTTTCCCTAAATTGGTTCATGATGAACGACTTCGACGCTATTGCCGAGCAACTCTCACAACAATCACAACGCCAGCAACAACAGCAACTAGAAGAAGACTACGTGTTAGTGAGCCGCATTCTGGAAATCTATGACCAGAAAACGGTGGCCCATCATTTGCGCCAGGTCAGTGGCGACTGGACGCGTGAATCGCTAAACCGCTGGTATAACCGTAAATCATCGCCTCGCACATTGACCCCCGCAGAAAGCGCAATGCTGCAAAGTATGCTACCTGCGCTACCTGCACATCACGGGAAATACGCATTTAAGTTCGTCGATTTATTTGCCGGTATTGGTGGTATTCGTAGCGGGTTCGAAGCGATTGGCGGGCAATGCGTTTTTACCAGCGAGTGGAATAAATTCGCGGTGCGCACCTATAAAGCCAATTGGTACTGTTGCCCTGAAAATCATCAGTTCAATCAGGATATCCGTGATGTCACCCTTAGCCACCGTGACGATGTCAGCGATGAACAAGCCACTGCACATATTCAGGCCAGCATGCCGGATCACGATGTACTGCTGGCGGGTTTCCCATGCCAGCCGTTTTCCCTGGCGGGTGTGTCGAAGAAAAATGCGCTAGGCCGCGCTCACGGCTTTGCTTGCGAAACGCAGGGAACGCTGTTCTTCGATGTTGCTCGCATTATTGACGCGAAACGCCCAGCCATCTTTGTGTTGGAAAACGTGAAGAATTTAAAAAGTCACGATAAAGGCAATACCTTCCGCATCATCATGGAAACTCTGGATAGCCTGGGTTATGAAGTCTCTGATGCGGCAATAATGGGGGCTGGCGATCCTAAAATCATCGACGGTAAAAATTTCCTTCCACAGCATCGCGAACGTATTGTGCTGGTGGGTTTCCGTCGTGATCTCAATCTGCACAAAGATTTCACGCTGCGTAAACTCAGCGAGTGTTATCCGCAACGCCGCCCAACGTTTGGTGAACTACTGGAACCCGTAGTAGACGCGAAATATATCCTCACGCCGACTCTCTGGAAGTATCTTTATAACTACGCGAAAAAACATCAGGCGAAGGGCAATGGTTTTGGATACGGTCTGGTTGACCCGACGAATCCCGCCAGTGTGGCACGTACGCTTTCCGCGCGTTATTACAAAGATGGAGCAGAAGTCCTTGTGGATCGCGGCTGGGATAAATCACAAGGTGAAGCCGATTTTGATAATGCGGATAATCAACTGCGTCGCCCACGCCGTTTAACTCCGCGTGAATGTGCGCGTTTAATGGGGTTTGAAGCGGTGCAGGGGAGTGCGTTTCGTATTCCGGTTTCAGATACCCAAGCTTATCGGCAGTTTGGTAATTCGGTGGTGGTGCCTGCGTTTGCTGCGGTCGCAAACCTTCTTGAGCCGACAATAAAGCGTGCGGTCAAACAGCGCCTGGCGAAATAGCCTAAGAAGGAAGGCAGATGGCTGATGTGCATAGCAAAGCGATTCGCAGTAAGAATATGCGTGCCATTGGGACGCGCGATACAGCTATCGAAAAACGGCTCGCGACCTTATTAAGCGAGTGCGGCTTTCCCTTTCGCGTACAGGATGCTTCCCTTGCCGGGCGGCCAGATTTGGTCATTGATGAGCAGCGTTGCGTTATCTTTGCCCATGGCTGTTTCTGGCATCACCATCATTGCTATTTGTTCAAAGTGCCTGCCACGCGTACCGAGTTCTGGCTTGATAAGATTGGTAAAAATGTCGAGCGTGATAAGCGCGATGTACAGCGTTTATTAAGCGAAGGTTGGCGAGTGCTTCTGGTGTGGGAATGTGCGTTGCGAGGCCGCGATAAACTGAGTGACGTCGCACTTTGCGAACGCCTGGAGGAGTGGGTTTGTAGTGGCGGGCATCATGCGCAAATCGACACCCTTGGCATTCACGAGCTTAATGACGATGGGTGGCAAACGCCACCCGAAAGCTGATTACTTCTCAACATTACAGACTGTCACTACCGGCTTTGGGGGCAGCAGATATTTCCCCAGAGTGACCAACACAACGGCAAAGATAATCACGCCAAGCGCTAACCATTCCACGGGGGATAAACTTTCCCCGGCAAAACCCGTTCCCAATAACACCGCAACCACGGGATTGACATAGGCGTAGCTGGTGGCAACCGCTGGCGCGACATTACGAATCAGGTACATGTATGCGCTGATGGCAATAATCGAACCAAATAGCGAAAGATAAGCCACCGCCGCGAAACCCGCCGCAGTGGGCAAAGACGTGAGGTGTTCGCCCGTTAACGCAGAGGTCGTCAGCAAAACAATCCCAGCGGCCAGCATTTCAACGGCTCCTGCCATTAAGCCGGTCGGCAATTCAATTCGTGAGCCGTAGACTGAACCAAAAGCCCAGCTTAACGAACCAATCAAAATCAGCATTGCACCCCACGGATTACCGCTCAGGTTACCGCCGCTATTGAGCAACACGATACCACCAAGGCCAATGGCTATCCCGAGCCATTCCAGCTTACGGGTCTGAATGCCAAATAAGCGGCTAAAGCACAGTGTAAAGAGTGGAACCGTCGCTACCATCACGGCAGCGATGCCAGAAGGAACATGTTGATGCTCAGCAACCGTCACAAAACCATTGCCCACTGCCAGCAATAACACGCCAATCAGTGCGGCGTTAAGCATGGGGCGCAGAGCGGGCAATTTATGGCCTCGTAGCAATAACACCGCCATTAGCAATACCCCTGCGGCCATAAATCGCACACCGGCCATCATAAATGGAGGCCAGCTTTTCACCCCAACGGCGATGGCAAAGTAAGTGGAGCCCCAGATGATATACAACGCAAACAATGCGGCAACCAGCGGCAGCCATTGACCCGAACGAACGTGCATACTTCCTCTCTTTACCCGTCATACTTCAAGCTGCATGTGCGTTGGCAATACTCGGGTCACTGACTAGAGTAAGCTCCTGAGGATTTACTGCGTCGCCGCCTTCCTGCAACTCGAATTATTTAGGGTAATTAACGCTGATAGAGCGAATAGTTAACGTCAAAACTGTCGTTCTGGCGAGTTTTTTACTTGTTGATGGATTGTTAATTTTTATTGACAGCAGAGTTTGATTTTCGAGAGCGATCTTTTGTTCCATACTGAGTACAGACACACAAAGAAGGATACTTATTTTGGCTGGAAGTAGCTTATTAGCATTGCTGGATGATATCGCCACGTTGCTGGACGATATTTCGATGATGGGGAAACTGGCGGCGAAGAAAACGGCCGGGGTACTGGGCGATGATCTGTCGCTCAATGCGCAACAAGTTTCTGGCGTGCGGGCCAACCGTGAAATACCTGTGGTCTGGCAGGTCGCGAAGGGATCCGCCATCAATAAGGTCATTCTCGTTCCGCTGGCGTTGATTATCAGTGCATTTGCTCCCTGGGCCATCACACCTTTGTTAATGATTGGCGGTGCTTTCCTGTGTTATGAAGGCGTTGAAAAGGTGGTGCACTCCCTGCATGAGCGTAAACACAAAGAAACTCCGGAAGACCAGCGGCGGCGACTAGAGGCTATTGCGGCTCAGGACCCGTTGGTTTACGAAAAAGATAAAGTGAAAGGGGCCATTCGAACGGACTTTATTCTCTCTGCCGAAATTGTTGCTATCACATTAGGGATTGTGGCAAACGCTCCTTTGTTGAATCAGGTGCTGGTGCTGTCCGGGATAGCCATCGTTGTGACTGTCGGGGTGTATGGCCTGGTAGGCATCATCGTGAAACTGGATGACCTCGGTTTTTGGCTGATAGAAAAAAGCTCGATAGTCGCTCGCGGCATCGGGAAAGGGTTATTAATACTGGCTCCGTGGCTGATGAAATTCCTGTCAGTGGTCGGGACGTTGGCGATGTTTTTGGTCGGCGGCGGTATTCTGGTGCATGGCATTCCGGTCCTCCATCACGTCATTGAAGACCGGGCGCAGCAGATGGGCAGCCTCGTACATTGGCTTGGTCCGACCCTGGCAAATCTGGTTATCGGATTTATCATTGGGGCGATTGTATTGGCAGTCGTCAATGGCATAAGCCGCCTGCGTAACAACAAAGCTCACTAACTTTTTGCATATATTTTACCTTTAACCAGGAAAAACGGCAGGTCATTGTCTATAACTGTAGAAGTTTTCACCCCTGATAAAGGAGGCAGTTATGGTCTTTGTAGTCAGCGATGAAGTCCAACCTAAGAATGGTGGCCCAAGGATGATTGTTACCGGGTTTTCCAGCGGTATGGTGGAGTGTCGTTGGTATGATGGTTATGGTGTAAAACGTGAGGCCTTCCGAGAGGATGATTTGGCTCCACTGGCAACAGGGGGCGCCTCGCAAAGATAAACCTGAATCGCCCGATTATTCATCGGGCGTTTTTATTTCCCGAAGACTGTTCGTTTGAGCGTCATATTATTTTCGTGAATATATTACCCTTAGTAATCATCCTGAGAGATAATCTACGATCTTAGTGATAAGAACAGTCTCATACCTTACGAGAAAAAGATTACGGCAGGTGTGGCTGGCTATTAGATGATTGTGGTATCGGGAGAATGTGAGTGTTTGGCGATGCAATTCAGCGCGAGATTATGCGTTTCAGAAGCCCAAAGAGTGTCGTTAATATTTGTTTTATAGTGGTATTTATATTTTCCACGGTATTAACATGGCGTGAAGCTGTGGTGCTCGAAGGAGCCTATGTTGCCAACCAGCGCAATAGTCTCGATAGCGTCGCAACCCTGTTGGACAGACAACTTCAGTACAACATCGATAATCTGTTGTTTTATCGCAATACCATGCACTACGCGCTGCAATCCCCCATCTCAACGGACCGAACCCGAAAATCCCTGGCCGAGTTTGATCATGTACGCAGCCAATCTTTCTGGCAATTTCGCCTGGATTTAAGTCGCAGTTTGCCGATAAATGGTGTTTCGGACGAGTTTGTTAACAGCAGTCCGTTACTCGAGCGCGATGAAGAGGCTATCCATACGGAACTCAGCTCAGCACTTGAGTTGAGCTATATCATGCGTTTATCCGGCAGTGCACGAATGTTACCACAACGGCTATTCTATGTTTCGCGAAGTGGTTTTTTCCTGTCCAGTAACCCTCCTGCGAATGACTCGAAGATCGTTTCCTTGTTTTACAGTTTTATTGCGCAACCCTACTTTTCCTCACAATCACCGCAAAATAACCCCTCGCGGGCGTTGCGATGGACGCACACCGTTAATCCAAACAGCACTTCCGGTGAGATAATTACGGCGACAATTCCACTGGATTTCAATGGTCGCTGGTACGGCATACTGGCATTCGATTACCCCATTGACTCACTGCATGAATTTTTACAAGAAGCCCAATATGACGACCATGAAGGCACGGTGTTGCTCTATGACAAAGAATTCAACCCCATCGCCACATCGGCTGAACACCTGCCGGAATATTCGTTATTTACCGCACCTCAACTGGCACAAATTGCCGGTGCAGCAGCGGAAGCTAAACCAGGAGGGCAGGGTGAATTACGCATGGATAGCCGTTTTATCACCTGGGCTAAACTCAACAGCTTTGATGGCTTACTGGTAAAAGTTCATACCCTTGAAGAGGGGGTACACGGTGAGTTTGGTCGCATCAGTATCGTGTTCAGCGTTCTGTGGTTGCTGTTTACATTTATGTTGTTTGTTTCCTGGATGGTGATCCGCCGCCTGGTGAATAACATGTTCAACCTGCAGCAAACACTGACCTGGCGTGCAAATTACGACACATTAACCCGTTTATACAATCGTGGGGCTTTCTTCGAGATTGCGCACAAATTGTCGCAGGAATGTCAGCAGCAAGCACAACCCTTCTGTGTTATTCAGATGGACCTCGATTTTTTCAAAAGTATCAATGACCGTTTTGGCCACAACAGTGGTGATAAAGTGTTGGCTCATGCAGCAGCGATGCTCAGTGATGCGTTTCGTGATGGGGATGTCGCTGGGCGCGTTGGCGGAGAGGAGTTCTGTATCGTATTGCCTGACACAACACTTGAAGAGGCCGTAAAAGTGGCTGAGCGCATCAGAGTGCGTATAAACACTAAAGAACTGCTGATAAAGAAGGGGAATACGACGAGGATCAGCGCGTCGTTCGGTGTGAGTAGCACTTCGGAATCAAACGATTACGATTTTGAGCGGCTGCAATCCTGCGCCGATCATCGCTTATATAAAGCGAAGCAGGGCGGACGCAATCAGGTCTGCAGCCACGACTAAATCGGCGTTATTTCAAGGTGATGAAATGATCAAGGCCCTCTTTCCAACCTTCCGGGCCATAGTTCTGGCTGCGATACACGCGCTGCGGATGGTCATTTTGCAGCGTGACCGGCTGGCGGCTGTAGCCTTTGACGATGACGGCGTAATCAACGCTATCAAGCAATAATGCGTCACTAGGGCTGTCGCCAAGCCCAATTGTAATGTGAGTTTTGCCATCACGTTGTTGAAATTGTTCTTCCAGCCAGTGAATAGCTTTATCTTTGCCAGCCTGTATATCGAGGACATGCCAGAATCGCCCGCCTTGCAAAATCATTAAACCCATAGATGTGAGCTGTTCGCGAAATGCCGCCATCATTTCGTCGCTATCGCGCCAGATTAATGTTTCTGATGCTTCGCTGAGTTTCGCAAGGCTTGCTTGTTTTCGAGTCAGTCCAGTCAGTTCGCAAAGGGTGTTTTCGTCAACATCGGCAAAACAGGTGAATTTGAAGCCGAATTTCTGCCGCAGCTTATCAAGCAGAGAAAACAGTTCTTCATGGTAAATCCCGGTTAGCAAGCGAGGGTAGTCGTCACTGTCACTCCACCTTGCATCAAGCTGAATTACCGCGCCGTTTTCAGCGATAAATGCCTGTCCTGTTAATGAAAATTCGTTTTGCCAGTCCATGATTTCAGCGGCACTTTTTGCGCTACATAAAATCAAGGGGATGTTGTGTTGACGCAACACACTGATCCACGGACTGGCGGCCTCCCAGCGATAGGAATGATGCTCGAGCAGCGTGCCATCAAGATCTGAAATGATTAATAACGGATCGTGCAAATGTGGCATGGTGCTTCTCCTAAAATGCGAAAATTCAGATCCAGATGGTTAGGAATTATCTCAATTAAACTAATGAGTTAATCATTTATAGCGACGTTCACTCTGAGCTGAAGCCACGGCTGGTAAGCGATTACAGCGGGTTCAAACTGGGACATATCTAAAATTAAAATATACATATGGCGAATAATTCATTGTTTTGAAATAAATCTAAGGTACTGTGAGCACACATCAGATTTCCTGATGTAACGAATTTTCAATTGCTTCTTGCTAACGCAAGTTTATCCCGGCTTTCTCGCCGGGATTCTTTTACCCTTCATACTTCAAGCTGAAGCCTTTTGTCCTGCAACTCGAATTATTTGGGTATCTCTATCTGTTCACTTCATTGACACTAAAATCGTGAATATCCAACTCAAAGGCCTCTGCGAGTTCGGAGTAGGTGTGCCATGTGCGACCATCGATACTGACCCGATGGGGATCGTCGCTGTCGCTTGCCCGCGTGACTTCACTTTCGCTTATCTCATTGATGGCCGCCAGTAACGCATCGACATCGATACGTGCTGTGTCATTGAGTTCTTTCGCGCTCTTCATGCCGTAGTCCTCCAGGGTGTATCCGAGAATAAGTATAGACGCTTAAATAACCCCCTACGGGTGGGGCATGATCCGATGCGAATGAGTCGTTTTTGATCTACACTGGCACAAAGAAACCGGAGGAATTTTGTTATGAATATCAACGATCGCGTCACAGTAAAAACCGATGGTGGCCCACGTCGGCCGGGCGTGGTGTTAGCTGTCGAGCAGTTTAGTGAAGGGACGATGTACTTGGTGTCTCTTGAAGAGTATCCGTTGGGTATTTGGTTCTTTAACGAGTTGGGGAGCCCGGACGGTATTTTTGTGGAGCATTCGGAGTAGTACCCGAGAGGGCAGAATGAGTATCCGATAGGGCGGAATAGCTTGCGCTATCCGCCACCGTCTACTCACTGGCGGGCCTGAAATAACGGACTATCGTAAATTAACAAAAATACCGTTAGTCACATTATCCGTCAGACGAACCACGTGATAAATCACCTGCTTGTTATGTGTCTTTATCTTTCGCTTTATATTTCCTTTGTGCGATGACACCGTTTTAGCTTTGATATTCATCTGGTCTGAAATTTGTATTGTACCTTGCCCGGACATCCACATTTTAAGCATGCTCGACTCCGTTCGACTTAATGACAATGTGGGTAAATTAATATGGCCGATGCAATGCGAATTTTTTGCTAAATATTCAGACAGAATCTCATCTAGTGACTCTGGCTTTATTGATTTGGAGCTAATTAACAGATTACTCCGCACCAAAAGATATTCATCAAAATGAATATTCGCTATCGCCATAAAGACCAGGAATAAAGTATTGGGATGCTGATTAATGATCTGCCTAATTTTCTCGCTGCTTTGAGAATCATGGATAAAACAGTCTTCATTAATAAACACCACATTGGGCAACTGAGACTCACAGGCTTGCGCCAGCTCCTCGATAGTCTCCACGTTTGTCATCTGTCGTTTTCGGATGCCACGGCTGGTTAAATATCCTGTTAATCCTAGCCGGGTATAACTGCATAAATCCATAATGATCGTTGACATAGCCCCTCCTACCCGTAATTAAGTATTTTTAGGCGTGATAACTATCTAGTAAAGTTATGTATAATTTGCTAGGAATGTTCTCAAAGTAAAGTGAAGATTACATTTTGTGAGATAGCTAAAAACATATAAGCCGCGCCAGGTGTATCCTGGTAGATGTTATTCAAAAATGCTTTTAGGAATATCCTTAGCAAGCCACCACAAAAGATATGGAATTAATATGCAGGTATTTCACTCACAATATCAGCGAGCAAATTAAATACTTCACCAAATAGATGTTCGGTGAATGGCGCCATCAAAGGAATCAAGGCGATCACGACGAGCATGCCAATGCCAAGGGTGAATGGAAAGCCAATGGCAAATACCGAAAGTTGGGGGGACATACGGTTGAGTAAACCGAGGGCGATGTTCAGTGTTAGCAGTAACGTAATCACTGGCAGTGCCAACATCAAACCGTTAATGAAGATTAAACTACCTGCACGAGTCAGCGCCATAAACGCATTACTATTGATGGGATCACCACCGATCGGCAGGGTGTGAAAAGTATCGACCAGCATCGAAATTAGCCACAAATGGCCGTTAAATACCAGAAACAGCAACATTGCCAGCATGTCAATAAAACGCGCCAGTACCGGCATATTCAGGCGGCTAGCAGGGTCAAAGAAGGTGGCAAAAGACAAGCCCATCTGTAGTCCGATGATTTCCCCTGCGGTACGTATGGCGGCAAAGGCAAACTGCATGGTAAAGCCCAGTGCAATGCCAATCAGTATTTGTTGTGCCGCGAGCCAGAAGCCTGCGGCCGAGAAAATCGTCACATCTGCGGCAGGAATTGTCGGGGCAATTATCCAGGTAATCATTAGGCCAAGGCCAATTTTTACCTTCTTTGAAATGGAGCGTTCGCTCAGAATGGGGGCGGTAGAAATCAGGGCCATAATGCGTAGAAATGGCCAGAATCCCATACTCAGTAATGTGAGCCACTGCCCGCTATCAACGTGAATCATCCAATGTTCATCGGGATGTTCGTTAGCATGGTGCGCATGTAGTCCAGCAACAGATTAAGCATCCATGGCCCTGCCACGATAATAGTGACAAACACGGCAATCACTTTTGGGATGAACGAAAGCGTCATTTCGTTAATCTGTGTGGCGGCTTGTAACATGCTGATGATAAGACCTGTAACCATTGCCACCATCAACAACGGTGCGGCGAGCATCAAAGCCACTTTCATCGCTTCGGTGCCCATCATCATGACCGACTCAGGAGTCATCTTTTTCCCCTCTAACTGTAGAAACTTTGTGCCAGTGAGCCGACAAGCAGTTGCCAACCATCCACCAACACAAACAGCATTAATTTAAAGGGCAGAGCAATGGTTGCGGGTGGCAACATCATCATCCCCAGCGCCATCAGCACGCTGGCAATCACTAGGTCGATAATCAGAAACGGAATGAAAACGGTAAAGCCAATCTGGAAGGCGGTTTTCAGCTCGCTGGTGACATAGGCCGGTAGCAATATGCGCATCGGTACGACTTCCGGACCTTCGAGCGGTGGGGTATTTGCCAGTCGGGCAAACAGCGCCAGATCCGCTTCACGGGTTTGGCGTAGCATGAACTCGCGCAGGGGCTGAGAACCTTTTTCCAGCGCTTCTTCCATCTGGATTTTGTTCTCGCTAAATGGCTGATACGCGTCGGTATAAATCTTATCGAACACGGGGGCCATAATGAAAAATGTTAAAAACAGCGCAAGTCCCAGCAACACCTGGTTTGGCGGTGCTGACGGGGTACCCAATGCACTGCGCAGCAAACCAAAAACAATAATGATGCGCGTGAAGCTAGTCATCATCAGTAGGATTGCGGGTAAAAAAGTCAGCGAGGTAATAAAGACCAGCGTCTGTACCGGTAGCGACCAACTTTGGCCACCGTTGGACATCGGCTGGCTGACAAGACCCGGCAATTGAGCAAAGGCGGCTGGCATAACTAACAGCAGCCCGAGCAACGAGAAGGGGAGCCAACGTTTCATTAATCTTTCCCGTTTCGTTTAAGCAGGTTTTTCATCAGACTCTGAAAATCAGCAGGGACCACGGGAGTCACTGTTTCACTCACAGGGCGGGGTGGCAGAGTATGTAAATGGGTAATTTGCCCAGCGGTGACGCCGAGCACCAGACGCGCGTCTGGTACATCAACAATCACCACCCGTTCACGGGCGCCAACGCTGCAACTGGCGCTGACTTTCATCTCTTTGCTGGAACCCGTTTTCGGTGTGAAACCGAAACGTTTTGCAACCCAGGCGGCAAGCAAGATAAAAATAATAATCGCCGTTAATGCTCCACTCACCTGAACAAGCGGAGAGCTGGTGCTGGCGGCAGTCTGTGGTTGTACAGCCTGCTGTACTGTTGCCTGGGTCTTCATCGGATTAACGGCTCAGACGACGCATACGTTCAGAAGGTGTAATGATGTCGGTGATACGTACGCCGTATTTATCGGCCACCACCACGACTTCACCCTGCGCAATCAGATATCCGTTGATCAGAATATCCAGCGGCTCACCTGCGAGGCCATCCAGTGCCACGACCGAACCTTGCGATAAACGCAGCAGTTCTTTGATGGTCATGCGCGTACGGCCCAGTTCCACGGTCAGTTTGACCGGAATGTCCATAATCAGGTCGATATCTTGCATCGCCCCGGCAATGTCATTACCTTCCAGCGCACGGAATACGCTGTCAGCCGTACTTTTAGTGGAGACTTTTTGTTCGTTTAGCGCGTCAGCCCACAGATCGTCCACGGAGCCTGCATTGTCGTCGGACGGTTGATTAATATCACTCATTTGGGCTGTTCCTCGTTCAGCGAATTCAGTATCGGGTTGATCAAATGTTCTACGCGCAAAGCGTACTGACCGTTAAGCGTGCCGTACTGACTGGTCAGCACTGGAACACCATCAACGTGTGCCAGAATTCTGTCCGGCTTATCAATTGGCAGCACGTCACCAGGTTTCAATTTTAAAATTTGCGACAGACGCAGCGGAATGTCTGCGAAGTTGGCAATCAGCTCCAGCTCAGAATGCTGTACCTGACGCACCAGCGTATCGCGCCAGCTTTGGTCTTCCTGGCGGGAGTTTTCCAGCGGTGGATTTACCAACAGCTCGCGCAACGGTTCAATCATGCTAAACGGCAGGCAGATATTAAACTCGCCGGTCAAGTTGCCGATTTCTACATGGAATGGCGTGTTCACCACGATGTCGTTTGGCGACGTGGTGATATTGGTAAATTTCACCTGCATTTCGGAACGCACATATTCCACATCGAGCGGATAAATGGCTTTCCATGCGTCACTGTACGATTCCAGTGCCAGTTTCAGCATGCGGTTAATGACACGCTGTTCGGTATGCGTAAATTCCCGACCTTCCACTTTGGTTGGAAAACGCCCATCTCCACCAAACAGGTTGTCAACGGCGATGAACACAAGGCTTGGTGAAAACACAAACAAGCCAGTACCGCGTAGCGGTTTGAGGTGCATCAGGTTGAGGTTAGTGGGTACCGGCAGGTTGCGGGCAAATTCGTGATAAGGCTGTATACGAATCGCCCCGACGGTAATGTCCGGGCTACGACGTAACAGGTTAAATAGCCCCATACGGAACTGACGGGCAAAACGCTCGTTAATGATCTCCAGCGCCTGCAGGCGTTCACGCACCACGCGACGCTGGGTATTAGGATCATACGGACGAATATCCGTTTCTATCGACGCACCAGCAGTCGGTTCGTTGCTGCTGTCACTGTCGCCATTTAACAGTGCGTCAATTTCGGCCTGAGAAAGAATGCTATCGGCCATGGGGTTACCGCAAAATGAAGGCGGTATACAGCACGTCGCTGACTGCCTGTTGTGGTTGTCCGGCGACCAGTGGCGGAGCCAGCGTGTTCTTTATGGCTTCGACCAGCTTTTGTTTGCCTTCATCAGTGGCAAGTTGTGCGCCATCCTGACGGGAGAAAAGCAGCAGTAAGCGGCTGCGCACTTCTGGCAAGAATTCGCTCAGACGTTGGCGCGTAGCATCATCTTTCAAGCGCAAAGTGATACCGATATACAAAACGCGGTCAGCATCACCGAGGTTAACGGTGAAGGTATCCAGCGCTAAAAACACAGGTGCTGGCGGTAGTTCAGGCGCCTTAAGCTCAGCGGAAGCAGGTTGCTGCTGCATACGCCAGTAGCTGTAACCTGCGGTAGCACACGCAGCAAGAGTAATCAGGACCAGTAAAATAATCCAGATGGGCCTCTTGCGGCTTTTGGGCAAAGCGATGTCAGTCATAAAACGCATCTTTCCTGTATCGGTACTGCATATTGGTTAATTATCACGTGTTTTCGGGCGTTCAAAGGCCCGAAAACACGTGATTTTTGTTGTTACCTTTCTCGTTTAGCTTAAGGAAAGTGGCTCAGGCAAAAATATCTACCGCATTATTACCTGATACTAAACGTTGAATACTGGTAGGAACGGCCAGCGATTCAGACTCACCCAATGACGGGAAAGCGCCAGCTGAACGCTGTGTCTGTTGCTGCTGTTGACCAGATTGTTGTTGCTGTTGAGCAAAACTTTCGCTGCTGATACTGCTTTGCCCCAACTGAATACCGCTTTCTGCCAGCGCAATACGCAAGTTAGGCAATGTGGCCTCAAGTGCTGCACGCACGTGGCTGTGGGCCGATACCATCTGCAATTGCGCCTGGTTATCGTCAAGTTTCATGCTGATTTGAATTTGTCCGAGATCTTCAGGATGCAGACGTAACTCAGCGCTTTGCAGGCCCTGGCGCGTGAACAAGGTAATGTGCTGGCTCACTGATTGCTGCCATTCCTGGCTTCCCAGTTGCGCGCTAATCTGTGGCGCGACAGGCACAGCAATTTGTGTCGAGGCCGGCGTTGCTACCGTCGCAGTACTGAAGGCTGGTGTTGTCACCGTCGAAGCGGTCGTCGTGTTGTTTGCTGCATTATCACGGCTGCCATTTTCTGGACTGTTGAACGCGGTGAAGGTTTTAGTCTCTGCTAACGGTGCTAACGGTTGGTTGCTGATGGACGTCGCATTTGTTGCAACAGAAGGCTTTTCCATCCCGACGGTTTTGTCCAACACGGTGGTATTACCACTCGTATCACCCGATAGGATGTTTTTGATTCCGCTGCCCGAGAGCAAAGCATTTAACGTGTTTGTTTCATTCCCATCCACATCCCCTTGCGTTTCAGGCTGGATATTCAGGGGGCTGGCGGCTGTCAATTGCTGCGGCAACATGGCAAAAAGTGCGCTCAAAGCCTGCATGTCCGCATTGCTCAGCGTAGTGGTTTGATCATTCTGCGCTTCAATTTGGGCGGTTTTATCGTCGCTGCTGGTTTTTTTTATATTGGAGAGCAGGGCAGATAGCGCTTCTGGTGTGTCGAGATTGTCTAGCAGCGCAGTGAGGTTGGCTTTTTCATCGACTGTGCTTGTACTAGTACTTATGCCTGTGCTTGTGCTTTTACCCGCGGTTTTATTCAGCGCGGCTTCAAGTGACACCGTTTTGCCGTCTGCGAGTGTCAACTGGCCGGGTAACGCTTTACCGAGCAGGCTCAGAAAATCTTCGCTGAAACCTTTATCCGCAGCGGCTGTGCTACCTGAAGTAGACAAACTGTTTACGGCATCCGTAGAAGTTATTATCAGTGGCAGTGTCATTATTCTACTTTCCTCAGTGTTGCCCGCTGGGCATATTCATCCATCATTTTTTGATCGAGCTTGTTTTCAGCCAATAACACTTGTGCGGCTTTACGATCTTGTAACGTTTGCCAGGCTTGTAATCTTTTTTGCTTCTCTTGCCAGTAATTGAGCGCCTGGCTGACCTTATTGTTCCACTGCATTAATTGTTGGCGGTGTTGGTCAATGGCTTTCTCAAGGGTCTGAATAAACTGCTGATAATTCTGCCAACGGTTACTGGCAATGCCCTGGCTCATGTTGTCATTGAGGCTGGTGCTGTATTCAAACTGATAGTTAACCAGCATGTTGAGTTGTTCTTCAGCCTGCTGGCAGCCGCGGCGCATTTCCCCTAAGCGTACAGCGGCATTGTCGACATCTTTTTCTGCGAGGTCGCGCAGGGTATCCAGTGCGGTGCTTTGATTCATGATGACCTCTCAACTCCTTCATACATCAAACTGTCGGGAAAATAATTTCCAGTGACTGACAAGCCTCTTCCCAGCCGCTGCATTCTAAAATTCCTTGTTGCAAAAAGGCTTCCAACTGCGGCCACAGCACAATGGCTTTGTCGAGCAGCGGATCGCTGCCTTTGGCATATGCCCCGACGCTGACTAAATCGCGGTTACGCTGGAAACTGGATAACAGTTGCTTGAAATGACGAACCCGTGCGTAGTGTGGGTCGGTAATTAATGATGTCATGGCGCGGCTAATTGACGCTTCAATGTCGATAGCGGGATAGTGGCCCGCTTCAGCAAGACGGCGCGACAACACAATGTGGCCATCAAGAATGGCGCGCGCGGAGTCGGCAATCGGGTCTTGTTGGTCGTCGCCTTCGGTCAAAACGGTATAAAACGCAGTAATCGACCCGCCGCCATGTATGCCGTTACCCGCACGTTCAACCAGTGCCGGGAGTTTGGCAAAGACCGACGGTGGATAACCTTTGGTCGCGGGAGGTTCACCAATGGCGAGTGCGATTTCACGTTGTGCCATCGCATAGCGGGTGAGGGAGTCCATAATCAGCAACACATGCTGGCCACGGTCTCGGAAATCTTCGGCGATTCGCGTTGCATATGCCGCACCCTGCATACGTAACAATGGTGAGACATCTGCCGGAGCAGCAATCACGACCGAACGTGCACGGCCTTCAGGGCCGAGAATGTTCTCGATAAAATCTTTTACTTCACGCCCACGCTCACCGATTAAACCCACGACTATCACATCAGCCTCGGTATAACGCGCCATCATGCCCAACAGCACGCTCTTACCGACGCCGGAACCCGCAAACAGGCCCATACGTTGCCCACGACCGACAGTCAGCAGCGCATTAATGGGGCGCACGCCGACATCCAGAACGTGTTCGATGGGGGTTCGTTGTAACGGGTTGACGGGAGCGGCACCCAGCGAACCCATGGTAGTGGTTTCGGGAGCCGGAAGACTGTCGAGTGGACGACCACTGCCGTCGAGCACACGGCCCAACAGTGCCGGGCCGAGCGGTAATTGTTTTCCGCTGTGCAGGCCACCTTCACCGCAGGCTCTGGCGTAAACGCGCGCACCAGGCAAAATACCTTCGACTTCCTCAAGTGGCATCAGGAACAGTTTTTTGCCGTTAAAACCCACGACTTCGCACTCGATATCTCTGGAGTGCTGTTCGATAATGCAAGTCGAACCCAGGGGCAGTTGCAAGCCGGTGGCTTCAAGCACCAGACCGGTTGCACGCGTCAGTCGGCCATAACGGCGAACGGTGGGTAGCTGTGACATTCGCGCTTCGAAATTATCGAGAGTGTTGAGCCAGCGGGTTAAACGAGCGGTCATCACAAGACTCCAGGTGCTGCAAGGCGGCAGAGTTCCTGCCAGCGTGTTGCCACACTGGCATCGAGATCGCCTTCGTCAGCGGAAACTTTACAGCCTCCCTGATGCAGACTCGGGTCACCGCGCAACCGCCAGCCATGTAGACTGAGCGTTGCACCAAGCATCTCTTCAACACGTTGTAAATCATCGGGATGCACACGCAGTTGCGGTTTGCCACTGAACAGCGGTTCTTGCTGTAATAGCACCTGAATCTGTTTAATCAGTGCACTGTTATCAATGCCTTTTGTCTCACCGATAACCTGGCGCGCTGCTTCCAGAGCCATTTGCATCAGACGCGAAGCGATGACGCTATCGAGGGCATCCAGCGTGTACTGGAACTCGCTGACCAACTGCTGCATCCGTGCGTGAACAGGCGCTTGCTGTAGTTTTGCTTCAGCCAGACCCTGTTCCATGCCTTGCTGAAAACCCGCTTTGCGACCTTCTTCCGCACCAGCTGTGTGCCCTGCGGCATAACCCAACTGATGACCTTGTTCATGCGCCTGCATCTGCATTTTCGCCAGAGCCTGCTCTAAATCGGGTTCGCTCTCCTGCGGAGGAAACTCGTCCTCGGCAGCAGTAGAATCGGACGAGAACAGCGGTTCGAATGATTGCAAAGGTGGTGCCAGGTCGTCTGGCGTCCAGATTTTCCAGGGAAGCCCGTTAGACATAAGTATCCTCGCTGGTACCAATTACCATCTCGCCGCTTTCTGCCAGACGACGAACGATAAGCAGAATCGCCTTCTGTTCGTTTTCCACCTGCGACAAGCGTACCGGGCCGCGGTTGGAGAGGTCGTCGCGCAGAATATCGGCTGCACGTTGCGACATGTTGCGCAGGAACTTCTCGCGCAATGGCTGTTCTGCACCTTTGAGTGCGATAAGCAGCGATTCGGATTCCACTTCCTGCAACAGGCGCTGGATGCTGCGGTCGTCGACTGCAACGAGGTTTTCGAACAGGAACATCTCGTCGATGATTTTTTGTGCCAGCTCGCCATCGAAGTCGCGAACGGCGGTGATAACCGCTTCTTCCTGCTGAGTTTTCATCAGGTTGATAATCTCTGCTGCAGTCCTCACGCCGCCCATTTTGCTGCGCTTGAGGTTTTGGCCATCGAGCAGGCCGTTGAGCACTTCGGTCAATTCGGCCAGTGCTGCTGGTTGGACGCCGCCGAAGGTCGCAATACGCAGCATCACGTCGTGGCGTAAACGCTCGTCGAACAACGCCAGAATATCTGCCGCCTGGCCACGTTTGAGGTGTACCAGAATGGTGGCGATAATTTGCGGGTGCTCGTCGCGAATAAGATCCGCGGCACTCTGCGGTTCCATAAAGTTGAGTGTTTCCATACCCGAAGTGGTTTCGCGAGTTTCCAGAATATCTTCCAGCAGACTGGACGCACGTTCTTCACCCAGTGCTTTTATCAAGACTGAACGCAGATAGTCGTTAGCGTTAACCGACAGGGCGGCGTATAGCTCAGCTTCTTGCTCGAACTCGGCTAACACTTCGGTCAGTTGTTTATTAGATATCTGGCGAATGCTGGCCATCGCGGCACTGATGTGCTGCACCTCGCGCGGGCTGAGGTGTTTGAACACCTCGGCTGCACGATCTTCGCCTATGGTCATCATCAGAATGGCGCTTTTTTCTGTGCCGGTAATACTCATAGTTCGGTACTCATCCATTGGCGGATAACCAGCGCAACGACGCGCGGATCGTTATCAGACATATCGCGGATACGTTGGCTCATCACTTCAGCGCTGAGACGTTGGTTAGCTTTGCGTTGCTGTTGTTGTTCGTCTTTCGACAAGCGTACAGCTACCGCATCTTCTTCTTCCACTCGTTGGCGTTGTGCTTCAACCTGAGCTTGTTGTGTCACAACTTTGCGTTGCAGTTGTGGGCGAACCACTTTGCGCCACAGCAGCCAGGCGACAATCAACACCAACAACCAGCGACCTGCCGACATCAACATTTCGAAGAAGGCTTGTTGTTTCCAGAACGGCAACTCAGCACTGGTTTCCTCGACTGCGCTAAACGGTGAGTTAACGACGTTGAGCGTATCGCCGCGCTTATCGGAATAGCCCATTGCTTCACGCGTCAGATTTTCAATTTGCTTCATCTGATCAGCGGTCAATGGCAAAGGCTTGCCATCGGTAAGTTGGCGGTAATTCACCACAACTGCGACCGACAGACGCTGAACATCACCGACGTTCAACTTGGTATGGAGAATAGTGCGGTCAACCTCGTAGTTAGTGGTCTCGTCACGCTGGGTGTTACTCGAGCCAGTTTGTGAAGAGGTTGACGTTGCCTGAGCTTGTTGTGGTTGGCCATTCGCAGACGTAGCGGGTGGTGGCGTTGAAATTGGAGCGTTATTCGCTGGAGCCGGTTGGTTTGACAGCGCACCCGGCACCCCACCTGGGTTACGGCCATTCACTTGTTCGCTTTGGTTGAGCTGGCGAGAACGCACAGCACTCTGCGAGGGATCGCCGTTCGGGTGGTACTGCTCT
>NZ_DATERI010000095.1:0-7284 GCF_035271705.1 Buttiauxella sp. | reverse complement strand
GAATACCCGTTACGCTCGGCAATATTGCGCCGCTGGCGTCAAAAGCATTTCGTCCCGGAAAACTTGCCATTGTTTGTGAAGGCGGTGGGCAGCGTGGGATCTTTACAGCCGGCGTGCTGGACGAGTTTATGCGCGCTAATTTTAATCCGTTTGACCTTTTCTTAGGCACCTCTGCAGGTGCGCAAAACCTGTCCGCTTATGTCTGTCACCAGCATGGTCATGCCAGAAGAGTGATCACCCGTTTTACAACTACCCGTGAATTTTTTGATCCTCTGCGCTTTGTGCGTGGCGGCCATCTCATTGATCTCGACTGGCTGGTGGAAGCTACATCGGCAAAAATTCCGCTTTCGATGTCGACGGGAGAAAAACTGTTTGAGTCTGGCAAAGCGTTCTATATGTGCGCCTGCCGCAGTGATGATTACACCCCAGGTTATTTTTCACCAAACAGTACAAGTTGGCTAAATATCCTCAAAGCTTCGAGTGCCATCCCCGGCTTTTACCGCAGTGGGGTCGAGATTGACGGCATCGGATACCAGGATGGGGGAATAAGCGATGCTATTCCGGTACGAGAAGCCGTGCGTCTTGGTGCTGAAACGTTGGTCGTTATCCGCACCGTACCATCACAAGTGTCTTACACTCCTGAGTGGTTTAAACGCATGGAACGTTGGCTTGGGGATAGCAGTCTGCAACCCCTGCTCAATTTGGTGCACCATCACGAAGCCAGTTACCGCGAGATACAGGACTTTATTGAAAATCCGCCTGGTAAACTGCGCATTTTCGAGATTTATCCGCCGAAACCGCTGATGAGCATGGCGTTAGGAAGCCGAATACCTGCGTTGAATACTGACTATCAAACGGGCCTTTTGTGTGGGCGCTATTTCCTCGCGACGGTGGGAAGGCTGCTGGCGACTAAACCGCCGATAACACGCCATCACCCCCGCATTGTGGTGCCAGGTACGGTTGTGGTTGCGCCGACGGTGATCACTCAGGAACCTATATCTCAGGCGGTGATTGAAACCCCAGAGGCGAACGATTCCACCTTTAATAACGAAGGCACGGCGTGACAATGACCTTTTACGATACTCACTGTCACTTCGACTTTCCTCCGTTTAGCGATAACGAAGCCAGTAGCCTGGCACTAGCGGCGCAAGCGGGAGTCGCAAAAATTATCGTTCCGGCCATTGAAGCCGATCGCTTTGGCGTCGTTCTGGCTCTGGCTGACCATTATCCGCCGCTGTATGCCGCGCTGGGTTTGCATCCGATAGTGATTCACAAACACCAGGAGGCGTCACTCGCGCTACTGGAATATCACCTGCAACAACGCCCGAATAAGCTCGTGGCAATTGGCGAAATAGGCCTTGATTTGTATATGGATAATCCGCTTTTTGAACAGCAAGAAGCGATGCTGGATGCCCAGCTAAAACTGGCAAAACGGTATGATCTGCCAGTGATTCTCCATTCCCGCCGTACTCATGACAAACTCGCCGCCCATTTAAAACGCCACGACTTACCGCGAACCGGTGTCGTGCATGGTTTTGCGGGCAGCCTGCAACAGGCCGAACGCTTTGTGGCAATGGGTTACAAGATTGGGGTTGGAGGAACGATAACCTATCCGCGAGCCCGCAAAACACGCGATGTGATGGCGCAATTACCACTGAGCGCGCTGGTGCTGGAAACCGATGCACCTGACATGCCACTCAATGGCTGGCAAGGACAAGCTAACCGTCCGGAACGCGTCGTTGAGGTTTTTCAGACACTTTGTATTCTACGTTCAGAGCCGGCGGAGGTTATCGCAAATACGGTTATTCGTAACTGCAATGAATTATTCAATATGAAATAGTCAGTAATAAAGTGTGATGAGCATCATCCTATGAAATAAGCATTTTCATAAAATTGTAGAAATACGTGATTGGCATGGCATTTATGGGCATCACTACCGTTATAATCCCTTGGTTTTAGGTTTTAGATCGCTTTCAATTTAACCACTAAATACAAAGGGACTCTGTATGCAACTACTTATGGGATTGATCGGCATGATCGTTCTGTTGCTGATCGCCGTTTTACTCTCCAGTAATCGCAAAGCGATTAATCTGCGCACTGTTCTGGGTGCCTGGCTTATCCAGGTCGGTATCGGGGCTTTAATCCTGTATGTTCCGGTCGGCCGTAAAGTTCTGCTGGCAATGTCTGAAGGGGTCGCTAACGTTATCGCTTACGGTAATGCCGGTATTTCCTTCCTGTTCGGTGGATTGGTTTCGGACAAAATGTTCGAAGTATTTGGTGGTGGCGGCTTCGTTTTTGCCCTGCGTGTTCTGCCCATTATCGTCTTCTTCTCCTCTCTGATTGCTGTGCTTTACTACTTGGGTATCATGCAGTTAGTGATTCGTGTCCTTGGCGGCGGCCTGCGTAAGGTTCTGAAAACCTCTCGTACCGAATCCCTGTCCGCTACAGCAAATATCTTTGTTGGCCAGACTGAAGCTCCGCTGGTCGTTCGTCCTTATATCGCCACCATGACGCGTTCAGAACTGTTCGCAGTCATGTGTGGGGGTTTAGCCTCTGTTGCTGGCTCAGTGTTGGCGGGTTACGCGCAAATGGGTGTGCCGCTTGAGTACCTGATTGCCGCATCCTTCATGGCAGCACCTGGCGGTTTACTGTTCGCTAAAATCATCCTGCCTGAAACAGAAACACCAAACGATGCACCAGAACTGGAATCTATGAAAAACGATCCAGATCGCCCGGCGAACGTGCTGGATGCTGCGGCATCAGGTGCGGCTTCTGGTATGCAGTTGGCCCTCAACGTGGGCGCAATGTTGCTGGCATTTGTGGCATTGATTGCACTGCTTAACGGCATGCTTTCTGGTATCGGTGGTTGGTTCAACTACCCGCAACTCTCGATGGAACTGATCCTGGGCTGGGTATTCTCACCGCTGGCGTGGGTTATCGGTGTGCCATGGAGTGAAGCTAACGTTGCGGGTTCCTTCATTGGCCAGAAAATAATTATCAACGAATTTGTGGCATACCTGAACTTCGGTGAATACCTGAAAGACGACGCCACTGTTGCGGCAGCAGGCCTGCAAGTTCTGTCAGATCACACTAAAGCCATTATTTCCTTCGCGCTGTGTGGTTTTGCTAACCTTTCTTCTATCGCTATCCTGATTGGTGGCTTGGGAAGCATGGCACCAAGCCGCCGTCACGATATTGCCCAGTTGGGCCTGAAGGCGGTAGCAGCAGGTACGTTGTCTAACCTGATGAGTGCAACAATTGCTGGGGTGTTCCTGTCATTATAAAAAAAGGTGATGTTAATATTTTAACATCGCTGTGAAATCAATGGCCGGTACTTTAGCCGGCCATTTTTTATTTTTGAATCGCATTTTTACGCTATCTAACCTTGTTAAATCACATATACTGTACAAAGCATGTAATTTCTCCTTTGGCTTTTGTGAAGCGAGACACACAATTATCAATGCAGCGAATGTTATAATTATAACATTGCTAAATATGATGTGCGGTGAGACGGATCTCAACGTGATGGCGACAAGCGTTGCCTCTGCTCTTCAAGGAACCAAGTCCGCTCCAACGTGTTGAGTTTCGAAGCCAGAGACTTCTATATCTTTTGTTGGAGAGTGTTATGACCGATTTAACTGCAAGCAGTCTGCGTGCCCTGAAATTGATGGACCTGACTACCCTGAATGACGATGACACGAATGAAAAAGTGGTAGCACTTTGTCATCAGGCCAAAACAGCGGCGGGTAATACTGCGGCGATTTGCATCTATCCCCGTTTCATCCCAATTGCTCGTAAAACTCTGAATGCTCAAGGCACACCTGATATCCGTATTGCTACCGTGACTAACTTCCCACACGGCAATGATGATATCGAAATTGCAGTGGCTGAAACCCGTGCGGCTATCGCTTACGGTGCAGACGAAGTTGACGTGGTGTTCCCGTACCGTGCGTTGATCGCAGGTAACGAGCAGGTTGGTTTCGACCTGGTGAAAGCCTGCAAAGAAGCTTGTGCAGCAGCGAATGTTCTGCTGAAAGTGATCATTGAAACTGGCGAGCTGAAAGAAGAAGCGCTTATTCGTAAAGCGTCTGAAATTTCAATCAAAGCGGGCGCTGATTTCATCAAAACCTCTACCGGTAAAGTGCCCGTCAACGCAACACCTGAAAGCGCGCGCATCATGATGGAAGTGATTCGTGATATGGGTGTCGCGAAAACGGTTGGTTTTAAACCTGCGGGTGGCGTGCGTTCTGCTGAAGATGCGGCGCTGTTCCTGTCTATCGCTGATGAACTGTTTGGTGCTGATTGGGCTGATTCCCGTCACTACCGTTTTGGCGCGTCCAGCCTGCTCGCGAGTCTGCTAAAAGCTCTGGGTCATGGCGATGGTAAAAGCGCAAGCGGCTACTAATGACTCGTCATACTTCAAGCTACAGGTGCGTTGGCTACACTCTCACCCCAGTCACTTACTCATGTAAGCTCCTGGGGGCGTTCCCTTGCCGCCTGCCTGCAACTCGAATTATTTAGAGTCATATTTATTTGCGGTGGTTTTTCCGCCGCATTTCACCTGATGCACTCAGGGGGTTACCTTGTTCCTCGCTCAAGAAATTATTCGTAAAAAACGTGATGGTCATGCGCTAAGTGATGAAGAAATTCGTTTCTTTATCAATGGTATTCGGGATAACACTATCTCTGAAGGGCAGATTGCCGCGCTGGCAATGACCATTTTCTTCCACGACATGACTATGCCGGAACGCGTCTCTCTGACCATGGCGATGCGAGATTCAGGAACCGTGCTGGACTGGAAGAGCCTCAATCTGAACGGCCCAATCGTTGATAAACACTCAACGGGCGGTGTGGGTGATGTGACTTCATTAATGCTTGGCCCAATGGTGGCAGCATGTGGCGGTTATGTCCCAATGATTTCTGGCCGTGGTTTAGGCCATACCGGCGGTACGCTCGACAAGCTTGAAGCGATCCCTGGATTTGATATTTTCCCGGACGATAATCGGTTCCGCGACATCATCAAAAATGTCGGCGTGGCGATTATCGGCCAGACTAACTCGCTCGCTCCGGCTGACAAGCGTTTCTACGCCACACGTGACATTACCGCGACCGTAGACTCCATCCCGCTGATTACCGCTTCAATTCTGGCGAAGAAACTGGCCGAAGGCCTTGATGCGCTGGTGATGGACGTGAAAGTCGGCAGTGGCGCATTTATGCCGACTTATGAGCTTTCTGAATTGCTCGCCGAAGCGATTGTTGGCGTGGCGAACGGGGCCGGTGTGAAAACCACAGCATTGCTGACCGACATGAACCAGGTGCTGGCTTCCAGCGCGGGTAATGCCGTTGAAGTTCGCGAAGCGGTGCAGTTCCTGACCGGTGAATACCGTAACCCTCGTTTGCATGCCGTCACCATGGCGCTGTGCGTAGAAATGTTACTTTCCGGCAATCTGGCGAAAGATGACGCTGAAGCGCGCCTGAAACTGCAAGCGGTGCTGGATAACGGTAAAGCGGCAGAAGTGTTCGGACGTATGGTCGCGGCACAAAAAGGCCCAACAGATTTCGTCGAAAACTATGCGAAGTACCTGCCAACCGCGGTACTGAGTAAAGCTGTTTATGCCGATAAACCCGGCTTCATTTCAGAAATGGACACCCGCGCGTTAGGCATGGCAGTGGTGGCGATGGGCGGTGGTCGCCGTCAGGCTTCCGACTCTCTTGACTACAGCGTCGGCTTTACTGACATGGTGCGTCTGGGTGATAGCGTTGAAATTTCCCGTCCGCTGGCTGTTATTCATGCAGCAAGTGAAAATCAGTGGCAAGAAGCGGCTTGCGCTGTAAAAGCGGCAATCAAAGTTAACGGTACGGAACCAGTCGACACGCCAGTCGTGTATCGCCGTATAAGCTAATTGCTGGCATACTGATCTGATCACTTTTTGAAACGCCCTCGGGCGTTTCAGGCGCAACGACGCAGGAGAAATTATGAAACGTGCATTTATTATGGTGCTGGATTCTTTCGGCATTGGCGCGACTGAAGATGCTGACCGCTTTGGCGATGTTGGCTCTGACACCTTCGGCCATATCGCGCAAGCTTGTGCGAATGGCGAAGCAGACAAAGGCCGTAAAGGGCCATTACTTCTGCCAAATCTGACTCGTCTTGGGTTAGTGAAAGCAGCAGAAGGTTCTACCGGTAAAATCCCGGCAGGTATGGACGGTAATGCAGAAGTTATCGGCGCATACGGTTGGGCGCATGAGCTTTCATCTGGTAAAGACACTCCGTCAGGTCACTGGGAAATCGCTGGTGTTCCTGTGCTCTTCGAGTGGGGTTACTTCTCTGATACGCAAAACAGCTTCCCTCAAGAACTGCTGGATAAACTGGTTGAGCGCGCAAACCTGCCGGGCTACCTCGGTAACTGCCACTCTTCCGGTACGGTGATTCTGGACGAGTTGGGCGAAGAGCATATGAAAACCGGCAAACCGATTTTCTATACCTCCGCTGACTCCGTGTTCCAGATTGCGTGCCACGAAGAAACTTACGGCCTGGATAAACTCTACGAACTGTGCGAAATCGCACGCGTTGAGTTGACCGAAGGCGGCTACAACATTGGTCGTGTTATCGCTCGTCCGTTTATCGGCGACAAAGCGGGTAACTTCCAGCGTACCGGTAACCGTCATGACCTGGCTGTTGAACCACCAGCACCAACCGTGTTGAAAAAACTGGTTGATGAGAAGGCTGGCCATGTCGTTTCGGTCGGGAAAATTGCGGATATCTATGCTGAAGTCGGTATCACCAAAAAAGTGAAAGCGACTGGCCTGGATGCGTTGTTTGACGCGACAATTATAGAGATGAAGGAAGCGGGCGACGACACTATCGTGTTCACCAACTTCGTTGATTTCGACTCCTCTTATGGCCACCGTCGTGACGTAGCAGGTTATGCCGCAGCACTAGAACTGTTCGACCGTCGTCTGCCTGAACTGATGGATCTGTTGAAAGAGGACGATATTCTGATCCTTACCGCTGACCACGGCTGTGACCCAACCTGGCAAGGCACTGACCATACTCGCGAACACATTCCGGTGCTGGTTTACGGTCCGAAAGTGAAAGCTGGTTCTCTGGGGCACCGTGAAACGTTTGCCGATATCGGCCAGACCGTGGCTAGTTATTTCGGCACTTCCCCGATGGATTACGGCAAGAACATGCTGTGACCACTTAAATTTCAGGTGTTATCGTCGCAGCCAGATTGTGTTCGGACAGCGCGGAGCCACCGGAGCGTAACGTAGTACGTGAGG
>NZ_DATERI010000094.1:0-80273 GCF_035271705.1 Buttiauxella sp. | reverse complement strand
GTTTCATCCTGAATATTATAAACCGAGACAAACAACTTCCCTTTTGCTGGTGGCAAATGGGTTAAGTCACGATAACTTTGTGCGCGAGGCAAAAGTGTAGGTTTGGCAGCTTCTTTAGGTGGCGCGGTTAAACAACCACTTAATAAACACACTGCTACGATGAGAAGTAAACGCTGCATGATGTTTATCCTTAAATACTTTTTGATTATGTAATTTCGACTAGAAGTCAGCGGTATTATTTTGTAAACCTGCAACTTCAATGGTCGATGTTTTCCCTGTTTTACGGTCAGTTACATTTAACCGTAGCTGCCCGTCAGTGTTAGCAATGTCGACGATAAAATCATTTGTAACCATGCGACCTGGTTTGCCAGTATTAATATTGGTTAGCAAACCACCAAGCAGTTGTGACTGTATTGCTTGAGTAAAGTTGTCCAGCGCTGTCGGTGTTTCGATTCCGAAATCATCGTCGAAACTGGGATCTGTATACGAGTTCTGAGCTTGTGCTTCATTAAGTAAAAAAGACCCATTATTGGGGTTGCCGCCAAAGTTAGGGTTCGTAAACTGAAAAGTCATATTGCCCCCCCAGGAAAAAGGGGATATCAGCAGTAAAGAAATAACTGCATGAGTGATACGCATGACAGCCTCCTAAAATTCGTCGCTAGTTAAGTCACCGGTACTCAACAATGTCTTGTCAATTTGACGGCGATTAATCGCTTCTGCGGTTTGGACCAGTGCGATATTGACGTTACGGTCAAAATCACGTTTAGAGGGGAATAAGAACGACTGAAAGATGACATCCTGATCAACCGTAATGGTTATCCAGCTTCCCCAACGGGCACTAGGACGCTCATTGATGGTTAAGTTGCCTGTAAAACTGCTTTCCCACTTATCACTAAAGGCACGATAAAACTCATGCCCCACCGAAGAAACGGTATGATCCGTTAATAATCCAGGCACCTCAACTTCAACGGCGCGAACGCCGTTGGAGGTGCAGACTAATATAGACGCTAGCAGTAAAGCAGTTTTTAATTTCATCGCTTTATCGCCTGAGGTTATCATTAGCCCAGGAAACTGCCTGAGTGCGATTTTTTACAGATATCTTTTTGAAAAGGTTGTAGAGATGTGTTTTTACCGTGTTTTCACTTATAAATAGCGACTGAGCGATTTCGATATTCGAAGCCCCAATACGCAATTTATTAAGTATTTCCTTTTCACGGTGAGTCAGAAGGGATGACTCGACGTTATTGAAACGATAGTTCCCTGAGTGATTAATAAGGTAGCTTGCTAATTTTTGAGAGAAATAGCATTCTCCCTCCATGACACCACGAATACCTTCAACCACTCGTGGTTCTTCCTCAGACATGTAGAACACACCATTAATGTGTGGCCAGTTTTCAATGTCACGGAATTGATACTCTTCCGGGGTATTGAGTAACAGCAATTTTATGCTGTTATGTTTACGGCTCAAATTATCTTGCCAATAGTTAATCAGCTTTTTATCGGCTTCAACCATATCAAAAAGCACCACCAAATTACCCACGACATCTTCAAGAGAGCGTTGAATATTATGGAGTTTTCCATTGATAGCGAGTGAAGACTTTAGATGCTGTAATAACGCAGTAGCTTGTAGCGAGGGTTTAGTGATCAACAATAACGTTTGAGCATTTAACGCCTGGCTATTCATTGTATGGACTTCATTAAACATGATGAAACTCCATCCGAGTTTGCGCGTCAATCAGCTGAATTAACATAAAGTTAATTCCCCAGAGGTACTGATAGATGCTGCACTGCTGTGTATGAAATAAATGTAACACTGTCAAATAACGCTAAGTTGCGTCCTGACTTAATGTGTTAAACAAAATGTTACTGCTCGTTTCAATCTAGCGGGTACTAATCTTAAAGCAAGTGTTAAAGCTGTTACTAAATGTAACTGCAGATATTAAAATGTTGCAGAGGGTTTTTTTTGTTATTTAGATTTAATGCAAAAGTTGTACATTAATTATAAATTGCATAATTTTAAAAGTCATACAAAACAACTTATGTTGTTGAATTATAAGTAATCATATGCTTTTTGTTTATGTTTTTTTTGTCTTAACATATGTAAATAGTGAATGTTACATTCCGCAGAATGCTTCCTGTTAAGAAAAGTCAGCTTCGTGACAATACCCCGTTAAAAATTACCTGGCATACTGTGAACAACCCAACCAGACGGTAAAGTAAGGCGTGCTAGTCGGTGATTTTAAAACATTGCAGGCTAATTAAAATGATCAATTTTGAACCCTTTGTTGTATTTGGTTTTTTCTATCAAACTCATGCTTTGTAATGAGTGGAAATATAAAAATACAACGGGTGGGTGAGATATTTTAAATGTATCGCCACACATACTCAGTTCCGTAACGCAGAGATAACTTTTCATCGTTAGCGTTAACAACAGTCAGCGTGTGAATTTTGCAGATGTATTTAGTAGAGGTATTACTACCCAGGGTGACAGCATGAAGAACAGATCGTTATTTGTGATGTTAGCATTGTTGGGTGCGCCTGGTTATGTTATTGCGAGTAATCCTGATCTTGCAAAATCTGAATATAACTTTGCGATGAATGAATTAAGTAGATCATCGTTAAATCAGGCAGCAATCGTTGGTCAATATGGAAGCAATAATAATGCTAATGTTGACCAAAATGGAACCCGGCAAGTAGCGCTGGTCTCTCAGACAGGGTCTGGTAACAAAGCTAACGTCGACCAATCAGGGAGTTATAACCTTGCTTATATTGCGCAATCAGGCTACGGCAATGATGCAGATATACAGCAAACGTCATTTGGTAATGCTGCTCTTATTATTCAGCAAGGCTCGGCTAATAAGGCAAGTATTATTCAACACGGCACACAGAAATCGGCAGTTGTTATACAGAAACAGTCTCAAATGGCGGTACGCGTTACTCAACGCTAACACAGCTATTTAGGCTTACATTCTCAATACGATGGGGGCTTTACCATGAACTTTTTTAAAATCGCAGCATTAGCAGCAGTGGTTGTTTCAGGTAGCGCAATGGCTTCAGTAATCCCACAATTTGGCGATCATGGTCACGGAAATGGTCACGGTCACGGTAATACTTCCGGTCCGGAGTCTACATTGAAAGTGTACCAGCAAGGTGTAGGTAACAGTGTTACTGCACTGCAAGCTGATGCGAGAAAATCGACTGTTGATATCACACAACGGGGCTCAAGAAATGGCGCTGATGTTGGTCAAGGTGCTGACGATGCAACCGTCACACTTCTGCAATCTGGTACGGCCAACCAAGCCGTTATTGATCAATGGGGTGCTGAAAGCTCCACTATTGACGTGACCCAACGTGGCTGGCGCAACGGTGCGAATGTGAATCAAACTGCTGCCGATTCTAGTATTGAACTGACTCAAGTTGGTTTTAACAACTACTCCAATCTTAGCCAGTACTAATAGTATTGATGAGCTATAAAAAACAGGGCATAGGCCCTGTTTTTATTTTTATAGTGGAAGAGGGAAGAAAGATGCACACGTTATTATTGCTTGCCGCACTCAGTAATCAACTCATCTTTGATACCCAGCAACAAGGGGACATCTACACTATTGTGCCTGTGGCGACCTTAACCCAGAACTGCCAATGTACTTTCAAACTGACCGCATTACGTTCTGGCTCTAATGGGCAATCGAATAGCAGTCAAAGCAGTCATGTTTATATCAAGGCTAATGAACCCGCCAAACTTTCACGTTTGAGCCTCAATATCTCTCCTGGTGACAGCGTGACGATTACTGTCACTGTGACGGATGGAAAAGATATTCATCTGGAAAAACAGTGGGCATCACCGGGGAGTGTTTAATTAATATCTCGGCTATGTAGATCTTTTTTCTTCTCTATACCAAGGTTAACTATGTAGTTCTGACCCTCTTGTACCGATAACCCTCATATCAACTCGTTGAGGAATCCCTGTCGTGAAAACACCAATCGTAAGATGTTCAATGCTTTTACCTCTGTTTGCTCTGTTTTTCCCTGTGCTTAACGCCCAAGCCAGCGACGGCGTGATTCACTTCCAGGGTGCGATTGTCGAAGGACCCTGTCATTTATCTTCGCAAGAACAATCTGTAGCGTTCACTTGTGAACGAAATGGAAAGCCAGTCGTGCAAACAGTCGCATTCAATCAACTCAATAATTTCAAGCCTGACAGCGATGTTCCGCTAACCACTCACATCCATTATCTTGATGCTCAGCATAAACTTGCCGTTCTGGAAGTGACCTACCGTTAAAATCATAGGCCTGCATTACGCGGGCCTACAGTTAAATTTCAAGGATTTATTTCACAGACTTTTTTGTTACAATTCGCCGCTGCTGGATAATTAATGGTGCGCTAAATATCATCAACTTAAGAAAAAACTCATAAAATTAGGACTTATTTTATAGTCGGCATGGCCCCCAGGATTTATATCTATCGGGCAATTTAGATGAATACGGGTATTGAGCATGAAGTTAGCGTTTAACATTGTCGACTGGCAGGCTAACGCCCCGGGTTTATCTGAAACCGAGGACTGGCTGGCATGGAGTAAAACCACTGCCGACTTTAATACCTCAGCGCTACTGGCCAAAAGCCGCTATTTACCGATGATGACGGCGCGTCGTCTGGCATCAGGTAGCCGCCTCGCCGTTGACTGCGCACTGGGAATATTGTCCCGACAGTCAGTCGATGCACTGGTTTTCGCCAGCCGCCACGGTGAACTGGAGCGAAATTTCAGAATTTTGACCGCACTTGCTGAGCAAGAAAGCCTCTCGCCCACTGATTTTGCCATGTCGGTACACAACTCAGCGGTAGGTAACACCACCATTGCGGCGAAACAAGCACTGGTTTCTTCATCTGTTTGCGCCGGGTATGACTCTTTCGCACAGGCATTAATCGAAGTGGCTTCGTTGCATCATGCTGGCTATCATCGCGTGCTGCTGGTGGATTTCGATGGCCTGATACCTGAGTTTTACTTGCCGCATCTTGCTGATGAAACGCTCAATATGCCATTTGCCGTCGCGCTATTGCTGGAAAGTGGCCAGCAAATGCTGTGTGAAACTGCGCCTTGCGAGGTAACCGGGGCGCGTGTTTTACCGCAAGGGCTGGCATTTTTACATGGCTGGCTGAGTGATGAGCCGACTTTCACCCTTGCAGGTGAGCGTCTTCGCTGGTTCTGGAGTCGCCATTAATGTGGGGACGCTTGAAATGGGGCTGGCGCGTGCTTATGACCGGCGGGTTATTTGTTTTATTTGGTAGCGGCGGCCTGATGCTTTCGCTGGTTTGGTTTAATTTACTGTTATTATTTGTGCGTGATGATGGCAAACGCCGTGAAATTGCGCGCCGTAGCATTGCCGCCAGCTTCCGGTTATTTTTACGCATCGGACGCGGCCTTGGCGTGTTCGATTACCGCTTTGAAAACTGTGAACAACTGCGCAATGACCGGGGATGTTTGATTGTTGCCAACCACCCGACGTTGCTCGATTACGTGTTTATTGCGTCCCAGGCTCCGCATATTGGCTGCCTTGTGAAAGCAAGCCTGGTGAACAATCCCTGTTTTCGTGGTGTGATTCGTGCAGCGGATTACCTGATCAACAGCCAGGGCGAAACGTTACTCCCTGAAAGCCAGAAGCGCCTGGCGGCAGGGGAGACGATACTGATTTTCCCGGAAGGTACGCGTACGCGCCCTGGGGAACCGCTGGTTATCCAACGCGGTGCGGCCAATATTGCCGTGCGCAGTGGGTGTGAGTTGCGCCTGGTGCATATTCACAGCGATCAGCGCTATCTGGATAAACACAGCCGCTGGTATCAGATCCCAAAGCGCAAACCGATGATTACCGTGAGTGTCAAACAGCGGATCGATAGCCAGTGCTTTATGGCAAATCTCGACGATGCCCCTGCGTTAGCGGCGCGTCGTCTTAGCCAATATTTAAGTCAGGAGTTGGTGCCTGATTCTCGTAAAAAGCCTATACAGTAGGCTCTAACACTCGGATGGTTATATGGAATCCTTAGAGACCGATATTAAACAACTCATCATCGATACGTTGAATCTGGAAGAGATAAGCGTTGATGAGATTGAAAGTGAGGCCGCATTATTTGGCCATGACGGCCTGGGTCTTGATTCCATTGACGCACTGGAATTAGGACTGGCGGTTAAAAAACGATATGGTGTGGTGTTATCCGCCGAAAACGAAGCGATGCGCGAACATTTTTATTCTGTCGCCAATCTCGCCGCATTTATTAAAAGTCAAAACCCTGCGCACAGCGCCTGATTGAAACCACGAGTACGCTATGAATAAAGAAGATATTTATCAGGAAGTCACCGGGTTACTGGTTAAGCTGTTTGAACTCTCTCCTGAACAAATCACCCCACAATCTCGTCTGTACGAGGATTTGGACCTGGACAGTATCGATGCGGTAGATATGGTGGTTCATCTACAAAAGCGCAGCGGTAAAAAAATCAAACCGGAAGATTTTAAATCAGTGCGCACGGTACAGGATGTTGTAGACGCGGTTGAGCGTTTGCATAGCGAGTCTTAAAGCGTGCGGGTAAAACGAGCACTGACTGTCGCCGGAGGGCTGGCCGTAATAGGTTGGCCCTTTGCCGTCTGGTTAGTCATCACCTGGCCAAAATTACACATTTTACTGCCAATACTTGCGCTGTGCTTTGTGCTGCGCTTAGGTGCTTTGCGTGGAAAAACCGGTGCCCTAAGCCGAGCTTTTAAGGGCCTGGCGCTGGCCGGTGCGATATTATCAATCGCCAGTATCTGGATGCGTGAAGCCCAATTACTACTGTGGTATCCGGTGGTCGTCAATGCGGTGATGCTGACATTGTTTGGTACCTCCCTGTTTACGCGGATGTCACTCATTGAGCGCCTGGCACGTTGGCGCGAAGGGGATCTTCCACCTGCGGGGGTCCGTTACACGCGTCAGGTCACTCAAGTCTGGTGCCTGTTCTTTATTTTTAACGGCAGTGTCTCATTATGGACGTGCCTTGCGGGCAACATTCATTGGTGGACTCTGTGGAATGGAATGGCAAGCTACCTGTTGATGGGGGCGTTATTTGCTGGCGAATGGCTGGTACGACTGCGAGTGAAACGCCGCTATGAATAGTCCGTTAACGCTTGCAAAGTGGTTGAGCACAGACCGTCATCCGCAACACGTGGTGGCGTTTGCCGGGAAGCAATGCTTCACACAGACCGATTTAATTAAAGACGTGCAGCGTATTTATGGTTGGTTGCAAAACCAGCCCGGTCAGCGCTGGGCGCTCTGTTTTGACAACAGCTACGATTTTATTGTCGCACTCTTAGCGACGCTGCACGCCGGGAAAACGCCGGTTTTACCGGGTCATAGCCGCGAAGCTCAACTGCGTGAACAGCAGAACCATTTTTGCGGTGTGATTAGCGATACCCCGCTAAATCTCAGCTGCCCGGTGCTTAATCCACAAACGCTGGTCTATCCCCGATCTACGCCGTTTGAACCGATTCCCGAGGACGCGGGCGTGGTGTTCTTTACCTCTGGATCGACGGGCGAACCGGCACAAATCTATAAAACGCTGCGTGCGCTGGATGAAGAAGTCGCCTGGCTGGCGGCGTTGTGGGGTGAGAGCCTGCGCGATTGCCGCGTGGTGGGGTCGGTGTCGCACCAGCACCTTTATGGTTTCACCTTCCGAGTGATGTTGCCAATGGCGCTCGGCTTGGTGTGCGATGCAGCGATGATTCATTTCCCGGAGCAATTAGCGGCACATACGGCGCATCCATTACTGTTTATCAGCAGCCCGGCATTTTTAAAACGGCTTGATATGAATCTCACCGCACCGGTCTTCAAACAGGTGATTTCCGCTGCCGGAAAACTCGAAGACGACACGGCACAACAAGCGCTGAGATGGCTTAAAACACCCGTATCCGAAATTTACGGCACCACCGAAACTGGCGTGCTGGCGTGGCGTGAACATGGGCAGCCAGCCCCAGATTGGCAAGCCTTCCCGGCGGTGCGATTTACCCAACACGACGATGGCTGGCATGTGGAATCCCCGTTGATTCATCAAGGCCACGGGCAACTCGATGATATTCTCGAACTTACTGCACCAGGACGTTTTCGTTTAATGGGCCGACGCGATCGTGTGGTTAAAATCGAAGAAAAACGTATCTCGCTGAGTGAAATTGAACGTCGATTACTGGCATTACCCGGCATTGAAGATGTAGCCGTGCTCCCCGTTACACGGGGTAACCGCATCGCACTTGGCGCCGTGGTGGTGGCTCCAAATGCGGATGGTGCCTGCAAGCAACAGTGGCGAGAAGCCCTCAGTGCCTGGCTTGAGCCGCTCGCCATACCGCGCTTTTGGCGCATCGTCGAGCGTATCCCGCTCAATAGTCAGAGCAAGCGTGCGTGGGCGCAATTACAGGAGTTATTTGATGAAACCCGTTGAGTTACAGCGTTCGCAACCTGAAGCGGGCAAATTGTGTTTGCGGCTGGCGGTTCCGGCAACATTAGGTTGGTTTGCGGGGCATTTCCCCACGCAACCGGTCTTACCGGGTGTCGCGCAACTCGATTGGGTGATGGCCTACGGTGCAGAACTCGCACCCGATATGCGCTTTAGTGCCATTGATAACGTTAAATTCCAGCGCCCGATTGTTCCGCAAACCGAACTGGAACTGAATTTGCACTGGGATGCGACACGCAGCGTGCTGAGTTTTTCCTACACTTTGTTGACCGAACAAGGTGGCATTCCGGCCAGCAGCGGTAAGATTAAACTATGTCAGTAACTGCTAAGGCGTGGTCTGTCACTGCTAAGGCGTTGCCTGTAACGGCCACGGTTTTTCACCCTTGTGTCGTGATCCCTTGCTATAACCATGGCGCGACGATGTCGGCGGTGCTGGCACGCCTGCAACCATTTGGTCTGCCGTGCATTATTGTTGATGACGGCAGTGACCCCGTCACCAAACAGCAACTGACACAATTAACCGATGTCACGCTTATCCAACTGGAAACCAACCAGGGAAAGGGTGAGGCGGTGATTACCGGGCTTAAAGCCGCGGCGCAGGCGGGCTTTAGCCACGCAATACAGCTGGATGCCGACGGGCAGCACTGCATCGAAGATGTGCCGCGTTTTTTAGCACAAGCGCAAGCACATCCAGAATGCCTGATTTCCGGCATGCCGGAGTACGACGAATCCGTACCTAAATCGCGCCTTTACGGGCGTTATGTCACCCACGTTTGGGTGTGGATTGAAACGCTTTCGTTGTCACTGAAAGACAGCATGTGCGGCTTCCGTGTCTATCCGCTAGCGGCAACCCTTGGGACTCTCGCTCAATATCGTCCCGGTAAGCGGATGGATTTCGATACCGAAATCATGGTGAGATTGTATTGGGCAGGAACCGACAGCCGGTTTTTGCGCACCCGCGTGATTTATCCACAAGGTGGCGTCTCGCATTTTGATGCGCTCCACGACAACCTGCGCATCTCCTGGATGCACACCAAACTGTTTTTTGGCATGTTGCCGCGCATTCCAGCACTCCTCACGCGAGGTCGCCAAAGCACCCATTGGGCGCAAATCCCCGAGCGCAAAGGGTTGGCGGGAATGCGCTTGATGCTCAACATTTACCAGCGTTTAGGGCGCCGTGCATTCAATGCCTTGCTCTATCCGGTGGTGGCGTGGATGTGGTTGACTGGAAGCTCGCAACGCAAAGCATCTCAACAATGGCTAGAACGCGTCAGGCAGCAGGCAGAACGCCTGCAAATAACCTTGCCGGAAGGGCTAAACAGCTATCGCCATTTCTTCCGTTTTGGTGATGCGATGCTCAATAAAATCGCGGCCTGGCGGGGTGATATTATCTGGGGACGCGACATTGAATTCGCACCCGGCAGCCGCGAAGTTTTACAGCCGCAGGCCGGGCAGGGGAAGCTCATCCTTGCCGCTCATCTCGGTGACATTGAAGCTAGCCGCGCACTGGCGCAGGTTGAAGCCGGGCTTATTATTAATGCTCTGGTGTTTACCGACAACGCCCAACGTTTTCGCCAGATTATCGAAGAGATTGCCCCGCAAGCGGCAGTGAATTTGATCCCCGTGAGCCATATTGGGCCGCAGACGGCGATGCTATTACAAGACAAGCTGGATGCGGGTGAATGGGTGGCCATTGTCGGCGACCGGATTGCGGTAAATGCCCAGCGCAGCGGGGAAAGGCGCGTCTGCTGGAGTTCGTTTATGGGCAGCCCGGCCCCGTTCCCACAAGGCCCGTTTATCCTGGCTGCCGCATTACGATGCCCAGTCATTCTTATGATGGTGCTACGTGAGCAGGGAAAACTGCGCATTCATGCAGAAAATTTTGCTGACCCGCTGCTGCTACCGCGCGCCACAAGGCAACAGGCGCTACAAGAAGTCATTGATCAATACGCGCAGCGTCTGGAAGTTTACGCGCTGCGTTCGCCGCTCGATTGGTTTAATTTTTATGATTTCTGGCAACTAGACCCTAAATAATTCGCGCAGCATCGCGGCGGCAAGAGTCCGAGTCCCTGGAAGCTTACAATGAGTCAGTGACCAGGGTGAGAACACGCAGCCAACAAAGAGGAAGCGAGAAGTATGACGGGTATACCACCAGGAAAGGAGTTCGGATGTTAAATAACCCACGTTTTTCCGTGGAGATCAGCATCAAAGTCCCCTTCCATGATGTCGATGCGATGGGTGTGGTGTGGCACGGTAACTATTTCCGTTACTTCGAAGTGGCGCGTGAGGCGTTGCTCGGCCAATTTGATTATGGCTATCGGGCGATGCAAGCGTCCGGTTACGTTTGGCCCATAGTCGACACCCGAGTGAAGTACCGTGACGTGGTAAAATTTGAACAGCAGATTCTGGTACGAGCCACGGTACTGGAGTACGAAAACCGCCTGAAAATCGGCTATGAAATTATCGATGCGCAAAGTGGCAAACGCACCACTACGGGTTACACCATTCAGGTTGCTGTTTCGGCAACAAGTGGAGAACTGTGTTTTGTCTCCCCTCCAATACTTTTTGCACGCATGGGCTTGAGTCATGAATAAGATTATTTTGATGGGCTTGCTGTTTATCAGCTTTACGGCGAGCGCAATCACACTCGATGACGTGCAACGCATTTTTGCGTCACAGCCTGTGGTACGGGCTAAATTCCAACAAGAGCGGCAAATTAGCGGAATGTCGCAACCGCTCCATTCCAGTGGTGAAGTGCTTATCGCGAAAAGCAAAGGTTTGTGGTGGCAGCAACAGCATCCCTTCCCGATGACGCTGGTACTTGATGACAGCCATATGGTTCAAGTGATGGGCAGCCAGGCACCGCAAATCATCACGGCGGATAGCAACCCACAAATGTTCCAGTTCAACCATTTGTTGCGGGCGTTATTCCAGGCTGACCGCAAAGTGCTCGATGAAAACTTCTCGACGGTCTTTACCGACCAGGGCAAAGGTCAATGGCAACTGGTCTTAACGCCGACGACCACGCCGCTCGATAAGCTGTTTAGCACTATCACGTTGCAGGGCGATAAGTACCTTAAACGCATCGAACTGAACGATTTGCAGGGCGATTACACCGAAATCACCTTTAGTAACCACCGACCGAATCCACGAAAACTCACTCATGAAGAGCAGCAGCGCTTCGCTTTCTGACGTGCATCGTCGCCTGGCGTGGGGTTGGCTTGCGATAGTCGCCCTGCTTGTGGTGTTGCTCGCAACCTTGCTACCCAAGGCACGGCTCGACAGCAGCGTGTTGTCGTTGCTGCCTGCCAGTAGTCTGGGCAAAGTCCCCCCGCAAATTGAGAACGGTTTTCTGCAACGTCTCGACAGGCAGATGATGTGGATGGTCAGCCCCGGTAACACGCCGGATACCGCTGCCGCGCAGTGGTGGCAATCACAACTGCAACAGCAGGCTTTCCTGCAAGATGTACAAGGGCCGATGGATACCCGGAGCCAGCACGCGTGGGGGAAATTCTACTTCGATTACCGTAATGGCCTGGTGGATAACCAGACCCGCAGTCGTTTGCAAAACGGCGGTGAAGCCCAGGCGCAGTGGGTTTTATCGCAACTCTATTCAGCGTTTTCTGGTGTCAGCGGGAAAGAAATAACCCACGATCCCTTAATGCTGGTACGCGGTTCGCAACTGGCGTTGCAACAAACTGCCAGCCAAATGAGGTTACAGAACGGCTGGCTGGTGGCGCGGGATAAACAGGGGCGTTACTGGTATTTATTGCATGGAGAACTCAAAGGTTCTTCATTTGATATGCAGCAAGGGCGTGCGGCAGTTGAGCAATTGCGGACGTTACAACAAAACCTGAAACAACACTTCCCGCAGGCGCAGGTGATGTCGCGCGGCACCTTGTTCTACAGCGATTATGCCAGCCAGCAGGCAAAGCACGATGTTTCAACATTGGGGCTTGCGACGGTGATTGGCGTGTTGTTGTTGGTGTTGCTGGTGTTTCGTTCGGTGCGGCCATTATTGTTATGTGCCACATCCGTTGCCATCGGGGCGCTGGCAGGAGTGGCAATCACGCTGCTGTGTTTTGGCGAGCTGCATCTGATGACGTTGGTGATGAGCATGAGCATCGTGGGTGTTTCGGCAGATTACACGCTCTATTACCTCACCGAACGCATGGTACATGGCACGCAAAACACGCCAGTCGCCAGTTTACACAAAGTGCTTCCCACCTTGCTGCTGGCGTTAGCCACCACGGCTATTGCCTATTTGATCATGATCCTCGCGCCATTCCCTGGCATTCGCCAGCTCGCGGTGTTTGCCGCCAGTGGATTAATCGCCTCGTGCCTGACGGTGGTGTGCTGGTATCCCTTCGCGGTACGCGGTTTACCCGTCAGGCCAGTGCCTTGCAGCAGGTTGCTTAATGGCTGGTTGAATGCCTGGCAAAACAATAAAGCGGTGCGTTTTGGTGTGCCGCTTACGCTGTTGCTCATCAGTCTGGCAGGGCTTACTTCATTAAAAATCAATGATGATATCGCCAGTTTCCAGGCATTACCGCAGGATCTGGTGCGTGAAGAGCAGGCCATTACTGCGCTGACCGGGCAGGGGATGGATCAGAAATGGTTTGTGGTTTACGGCGACACGGCTGAGCAGACTTTGCAACGACTCGAAAAACTGGCTCCTGTTCTGGTAAATGCACAAAAGAATCAGCTTATCGACAGTTATCGATTGATCCCGCTCGCCTCTCTTGAACAGCAACAGGCAGATTTGCGATTGCTGCGTGAAGCTGCGCCGATTTTACAAAAGCGCCTTGCCGAAAGCGGGATTACCGTCAATGCACCTAATCTACAACCCATGGCGGTGACGCCGGATCTCTGGCAAGAAAGTGTCATTAGCCGTGGCTGGCGCTTGATGTGGCTGTCTTTGCCGGACGGTAAAAGTGGCGCACTGGTGCCGGTGAGCGGTGTTCACGATAGCGCAGCACTGGCGACGCTTACGGCAAAACTGCCGGGAGTCAGTTGGGTGGACAGAAAAGTCATGTTTAATGAGTTGTTCAGCCATTTCCGTAGCTTATTAGCGGGACTATTGGCGGCTGCCGTGCTGGTGATTACGCTGAGTTATGTGCTGCGATTAGGGGTAAAACGCGGCTTGCTGAATGTGGTGCCTTCACTGTTATCCCTTGGCGGTGGCCTCGCCGCACTGGCGTTTAGCGACCATGCACTGAATCTGTTTTCGTTATTAGCGTTGGTGTTGGTGCTGGGCATTGGCATTAATTACACCCTGTTCTTTAGTAATCCGCGTGGCACACCGTTGACGTCATTGCTTGCCATCAGCGTGGCCTTGCTGACCACACTTTTCACCTTAGGCATGCTGGTCTTTAGCCAGACTCAAGCCATCGCAAGTTTTGGCATTGTCTTGAGCTGCGGGATCTTCTGCGCATTTTTAACCGCGCCATTAGCCTTACCCCCATCCACCCAAGGAAAGGGAAAGAGATAATCATGAAAAAATTACCGATACTGTTCTTACTGTTTGGCACATTTTTACTCAGCGCGTGCAGTACACCGAAACCTGACAACACCCGCCCGCAAGCCTGGTTAAAACCGGGCACTCTGGTGACACTACCGGCTCCTGGGGTTTCGCCGTCAATCACTGAGCAGCAACTACTGAGTGCCCAGGTTAAAGGCAAAACTCAGTCGCTGATGGTGCTGCTGAATGCCGATAAGGAAAAAGTCATGCTGGCGGGATTGTCACCGTTGGGCATTCGTTTATTCCGTCTGACCTACTCTCAATCGGGCATTAAAACGGAACAGTCCATGACGCTGCCAGAATTACCTCCAGCCAGCCAGGTTCTTGCCGATATTATGTTGAGCTATTGGCCGATAAAAGCCTGGCAGCCGCAACTGCCTGCCGGATGGACGCTAAAAGATATCGACTCGCGTCGTGAATTGCGCGACGACCAGGGCGAACTTATCGAAACCATCCATTACCTGACGCGTGACGGAATCCGCCAGCCAGTCAGTGTGCATCACCATCGCTTCGGTTATGTCATCAGTATTCAGCACCTGGACAGTTAATCATGATGAGTTTTTCTGCCGCCGGAATGGTCAATGCGTTAGGCAACAACCTTGACGAAATCGCGGAAAATTTGCAGGGCAACATTGCACCTGGCCTTGTGCAGGACTGCGACGGCTGGTTGCAGCAGGGTGAGTGTTGGGTAGGGCGCGTAACGGGCGAGCTACCGGAAATCCCTCCAGAAATGGCGCAATACAACAGCCGTAACAACCGTTTGTTGCTCGCGGCACTGGCACAAATTCGCCCGCAGGTAGATGAAGCGATTGCACGTTTGGGCAACGAACGCGTGGCGGTGGTGCTGGGAACCAGTACCTCCGGGCTTGATGAAGGTGACCGCATGGTGAGCGGCACCCATGCTGGCAACCCCCCTGCGTCTTATCGCTATGGCCAGCAAGAACTTGGCGATCCATCGCGTTTTCTTAGTGATTATTTGCAACTTTTTGGCCCCGCGTTAACGATTTCTACCGCCTGTTCGTCAAGTGCGCGAGCCATTATTACTGGCAAACGGCTGATTGAGTCTGGAATGGTCGATGCCGCGATTGTGGGTGGGGCAGATACCCTAAGCCGCATGCCCATTAACGGCTTTAACAGCCTGGAATCGTTAAGCAAGGTACGTTGCAAACCCTTTAGTGCAGAACGAAATGGGATAACCGTCGGTGAGGCGGGGGCACTGATTTTGATGACGAAAGAGCCGGGAAAAGTACAATTGCTGGGTGTGGGAGAATCGTCCGATGCCTGGCATATGTCTGCTCCGCATCCAGAAGGTGTGGGGGCGATTCGCGCAATCGAAATGGCGCTGCGTGAGGCCAAACTCTGCGCACAAGACATTGGCTATATTAATCTGCATGGCACTGCCACGCGTCTTAATGACGAAATCGAAGCGAAAGTGGTGAACCAACTGTTCGGTGACAGCGTTCCTTGTAGCTCGACTAAACATTTGACCGGCCACACGTTGGGTGCCGCTGGTGCCTGTGAAGCGGTGATCTGTTATTTGCTGTTATCTAAAGGCCTACCGTTGCCTGCACAAGATTTCACTGATGCGTATCAAGACCTGACGCTTGCACCCTGTGGTTTACTCAGCGCTCCGCAACCATTTACCAAACCAATAATGCTGTCGAACTCATTTGCTTTTGGCGGTAATAATGCCTGCCTGATTTTTGGAGTTTCTCATGACTGATTTTCTTGCCCCACACCACTATTTGCCGCACGAAGCACCCATGTGCCTGCTGGAATCGGTAGTGGCGGTGGAACAAGAAAGTGCGCATTGTCGGGTTACAGTCAGCCACCACGGTGTGCTGGCGCCGTTTCTCAATGCGGACGGAAATTTGCCTGGCTGGTTTGCCATCGAGATTATCGCGCAGACGGTGGGTGTGTGGTCAGGCTGGCATGCCATGAATAACGGCGAAGAAGCCAGCCTTGTTGGAATGTTGCTGGGTGGGCGAGGGTTACGTTGCCCAGCTGGGTATTTTGCACAAGGTTTGCAGTTGGATTGCCATGTCACGCTACTGATGCGTGATGAAAAAATTGCTAGTTTTGAAGGACAAATTCTCGCGGACGGCAACGTACTGGCGAGCGGGCGGGTTAATACCTATCAGCCTGATAATAATGAATTAGAGAAGTTTTTTTAAAGGAGTGTTTTTGTCTGTTGGGCAAAAACGGTGGATGACGCTGACGCTTATCCACCCTACGAAACTTATAATAATGAGTATTACCCAAAATAGTTCGAGTTGCATCGCGGCGGCAAGAGAGCAAGTCCCGATGAGCTTACATAAGTAAGTGATTCGGGCGCGTGAGCGCAGGCAACAAAGAGGCAGCTTGGAGTATGACGGGTATTTTAATGGGATAGCAGCAAGATGACACAGACGGTATTAGTAACCGGTGCCAGCAAGGGGATCGGCAAGGCAATTGCCTGTGGGTTGGCAGCCGATGGATTTGCTGTGGTGGTGCACTACCATCGTGACGAAGCAGGCGCACAACACACGCTTGAGCAGATAAAAGCTCAGGGCGGAACGGGTCGTGTCATGCAGTTTGATAGTGCTGACCGTAGCCAGTGCCGCAATGTCATTGAAGCGGACATCGAAACCCACGGCGCCTATTGGGGTGTCGTCAATAACGCGGGTATGACGCGTGACGGCGCATTTCCTGCACTGAGTGATGACGATTGGGACAGTGTGATTCGGACTAATCTCGACAGTTTTTATAACGTGATTCAACCCTGTGTTATGCCGATGATTGGCCTGCGCAAAGGCGGACGAATTATCACGCTTTCCTCTGTTTCGGGGCTGATGGGTAACCGTGGGCAAGTTAATTACAGTGCCGCAAAAGCGGGGATCATCGGTGCGACGAAAGCGCTGGCGATTGAGTTGGCGAAACGCAAAATCACCGTTAATTGCATCGCACCAGGCCTGATTGATACCGGAATGATTGAAATGGAAGAGGCGGCGCTCACCGAAGCAATGCGCCTGATTCCACTCCAGCGTATGGGGCAGCCAGAAGAAGTGGCAGGGCTTGCACGTTACTTGATGTCGCCCATTGCTGCTTATGTCACACGCCAGGTTATCTCCATCAACGGAGGCATGCTGTGATTCGCCGGGTAGTGGTAACGGGAATGGGCGGTGTGACAGCATTTGGTGATAACTGGCAGGATGTGGCTGCGGGTTTGAGGTCCGGTAAAAACGCGGTCCGACACATGGCCGAATGGCAAATCTACAACGGGCTCAACACCATGCTCGGTGCACCGGTCGAGAATTTTACCGTCCCCGAACACTATACGCGTAAGCGCATTCGGGCGATGGGACGTGTGTCATTGCTCGCCACGCGTGCCACTGAACTGGCGTTAGCGCAGGCCGGTTTGCTGGACGACCCGATTCTCACCAGTGGTGAAACAGGCATTGCTTATGGTTCATCCACCGGAAGCACAGGGCCTGTGAGCGAATTTGCCACTATGCTGACCGAAAAGCACACCCGCAATATTACCGGCACCACCTACGTGCAGATGATGCCACACACCGCTGCGGTGAATGCCGGGCTGTTCTTTGGTTTGCGTGGCCGCGTGATCCCAACATCAAGTGCGTGTACCTCAGGCAGTCAGGCGATTGGTTATGCCTGGGAAGCCATTCGTCATGGCTACCAAACAGTGATGGTTGCCGGCGGTGCTGAGGAGTTATGCCCGTCGGAGGCGGCGGTGTTTGACACGCTGTTTGCCACCAGCCAGCGTAATGACCAGCCCAAGAGCACACCCGCACCCTTTGACAAGCAGCGCGATGGTCTGGTGATTGGCGAAGGTGCAGGCACATTGATCCTGGAAGATTTGGATCATGCTCTGGCGCGTGGTGCGACCATCTATGCCGAGATCGTCGGGTTCCATACCAATTGCGATGCGGCGCATATCACCCAGCCGCAGAAAGAAACCATGCAAATTTGTATTGAAAGCAGCCTACGATCGGCAGGGCTTGCGGCCAGCGACATTGGCTATATTAACGCGCATGGAACGGCAACTGACCGTGGAGACATTGCTGAAAGCCACGCCACGGCGGCAGTTTTTGGCGCTAATACACCTATTTCTTCGCTGAAAAGTTATCTGGGTCATACACTCGGTGCATGTGGCGCACTGGAAGCCTGGATGAGTATCAAAATGATGCGTGAAGGCTGGTTTGCCGAAACGCTGAATTTGACTCAGCCCGACGAGGCGTGCGGCGAGTTGGATTACATCATCGGTGAAGCGCGCAAAATCGAGACAGAATTTGTCCAGAGCAATAACTTTGCCTTTGGCGGAATAAATACCTCATTGGTGATGCGTCGTTGGCGGTAAACGGTTATCAACTGGCGTTTGGTGAAGTGGCGTGCGTATTGAATGACGCACCCGCTACACGCTGGTTGTCTCCTGACCTGTTGCAGGACGCGCCTACAGGTCGCCGTCGCGCAGACTGGATTGCCGCCAGAATCCTGTTGGCGATGCTGCTCAATGACGGCCCATTGCCCAAATTAGCCCGCGCGGCTCAAGGCAAACCGTATCATCCGGCATTGCCCGAATTTAATATCAGCAACAATGCCACCCGGGTTGCGGTGCTGGTGGGTGGCGGGGAAGTGGGGTGTGATATTGAACAAATCCGCTCGCGGCCGCGGTTTATGGCCATTGCCCGTCACAGTTTCAGTGCGCCATTGTGCGACTGGCTGGAATCTTTGCCCCCATCGCAACAAATCCTGCAATTCTGGCGCCTCTGGACGGCACACGAAGCCGTGCTCAAGCAACGTGGCGCAACGGTCTGGCAAATGGATCAGTTGCGTTTGCCGCTAGACACACTTTGCCCGCCTGACCGTCATCTTCTTCACATCAACGTTGGTGATACACTGATCGCTTGTTGCGGTGAGAAACCGTTTGCTGTTGGCTTTTCGCCTGAGCTGATAATTGCCCCGTTTCGTAGAGCAGATTAGCGTGAGCGACATCCGCCAGTATGGCTATCGCGGAAATTTTATCTGGTAAATGAGAAAAATCAGAGGATAGGAGATAGGGATAATCCCATAGGAAGTGATATACGTCTGCTGTTCGGTAAGTTTAGACTACTATCAAATACTAACTGGAGATTTCCTGATGAGCGAAAGAATGTCGGTGATACAAGGCGATATCACCCGCGCTGAGGTTGATGTGATAGTCAATGCGGCGAATCCATCCCTGATGGGGGGCGGTGGTGTTGATGGTGCAATTCATCGTGCAGCGGGGCCGACATTATTGGAGGCCTGCAAAGTGATTCTTCAGCAGCAAGGCGAATGCGCCCCTGGACATGCCGTCATTACCGAAGCTGGAAATATCCCGGTTAAAGCCGTGATTCATGCCGTCGGCCCGGTCTGGCAGGGCGGTGAAAAGCATGAGGCAGAATTACTTGAACAAACTTATTACAATTGTCTCGATTTGGCGGCCGCCAATAGCTACCGCACTATCGCGTTTCCGGCAATCAGCACCGGTGCGTACGCTTTCCCAAAAGAGTTGGCTGCTAAAATAGCTGTTGATACGGTTTATCGATACATCGGTTTGCGCCCATTACCCGAAGAAGTGGTTTTCGTCTGTTTCGATGACGAAAGTACCCTTATTTACCAGCAACTGCTTGCCCAACTCTAACGTGAAGAACCATCACGCTACACGCCTTGGGAGAGCGATTATCCCGGTGCTTGCCGAGCATCCTGGCGTGAGCGGTATTCATCCTCTTTCGGACAGCCTTGATGCATTTGCCGCGCGTTATCTACTGTGCGGCATGGCAGAGAAAACCCTCGATGTGCAGTATTACATCTGGCAGGACGATATGTCCGGGCGGCTGTTGTTTAGTGCGTTACTGGCAGCGGCTGAACGCGGGGTGAGAGTCAGGCTGTTGCTGGATGATAACAATACTAACGGGCTGGATGATATTTTAGAGCTTCTGAATTCCCATCCTCAGATTGAAGTGCGCCTGTTTAATCCCTTCTCTTTTCGTTTGTTTCGCGCCATTGGCTACCTGACCGACTTTGCCCGTCTGAACCGCCGCATGCACAACAAGAGTTTCACCGTTGATGGTGAAACAACGATTGTCGGCGGGCGTAATGTGGGTGATGCTTACTTTGGTGTCGGCAAACAACCCCTTTTTTCAGATTTAGACGTGTTGGCTGTTGGCCCGGTGGTTACCGATGTCAGCGAGGATTTTGAGCGCTACTGGAACAGCCAGTGCGTATCGACCCTTGCCAAAGTGCTCGATGTTGATCCCGATATTTTACAGCAACGGGTACAACTGCCTGATGCTTGGCGCAGCGACCCGACGGCGCAGCGCTATCTTGAAAGGCTGACCACCAGCCAATTTGCGACAAATCTTGTGGCACGCACATTAAATATGTACTGGTCTGAAACGCGTTTGCTCAGTGACGATCCGAGTAAAGGGCAGGGAAGGGCGCGTAATCACACATTGTTACCGCAACGCCTGATCAACGTCATTGGCCTGCCTAAGCAGGAGATAGACATTATTTCTGCCTACTTCGTCCCGACTCGCGCCGGTATTGCCCAAATTCTTGGGCTGGTACGCAACGGGGTGAAAATAGCCATTCTGACCAACTCGCTGGCTGCCAACGATGTGGCGGTGGTGCATGCCGGATATGCCCGATGGCGCAAGAAGCTGCTACGACACGGTGTCGCGCTATATGAATTAAAGCCTGAAAATAATGGCCCGCGCAGGCCGCGCGATCGCGGTTTAACCGGTAACTCTGGCTCCAGCCTGCATGCCAAAACCTTCAGCGTCGATAAGCAAAAAGTGTTTATCGGCTCATTCAATTTTGACCCGCGCTCGGCCATGCTCAATACCGAAATGGGCTTTGTTATTGAAAGCACCGCGCTGGCAGAGGATATCCACCAACGATTCACTCAAAGCCAAAAAGAGGCGGCCTGGGCACTGCGTTTGGACCGCTGGGGACGTGTGAATTGGGTGGAAACCCGCGAAGGCAAAGAGATTGTCTGGAAGAAAGAGCCGCACACCCGTTTCTGGCAACGGGTGTTGGTGCGGTTAGTTTATCGTCTGCCAATTGAGTGGCTACTCTAAAACTCTGCGACTCGAATTATTTTGAGTTTATTTTTTGTTCGTTGGTCGGGTTAACTCTTCACTTTCACTGCCACATTCTGCGGTTTGCCGGAGAACAAGAAGCGCAGCAGTGGAATACGCAGATGGATTTCATACAAAATCACCGCGATACCCACTACAAATATCAATCCCGTCATAAAGCCCAACGCATTGGAGGCAATATGTGGCGTGATATATGCGCCAAAAAACAGCGTCAATGGGTGGTGCACCAAATAAATAAACAGTGAAGCATTAACAAAATAGGTGACCCGTTTAGAGTGGGAGTTCAACAGCTTATGACCCAGTGAAAACACCACGTTGACCATCCACAGACCTAAAACCATCGTGATAACGCTTTCGGTTTCATACATCCAGGCATCGCCGCTGCCATAACGCTGATTCAGCAGGTATGCACAAAACGCCAGGGCTGCACCCGCAGCACACCATGGAGACGGTGTGGTAAACAGCGCTTTCAGTTGTGGACGCACAAAGACTAAAGCACCGAGCATGAAGAACGGCAGATAAAAAAGCGTCTGCATGACCACAAAGTTAAATAGGCCATCGCTTAATATTGGGGAGTAAATAATGAAAATAGTGCGGCGAATGGCACCGTATAAAATCCCGAAGCCCACAAAGGCGATTGAGATCTTTCCCAAAGTAATGGGTGATGCGTTATTTTCTGGCGTATTCGCAAGACGCGCTTTCATTTGTTGGAACAAAAATAAACATACTGTCGTGAGCACCACCATCACCAACAAGAACCACAAGTGGGAAACCAGTTCCCAAACCAGGGTGTTGTATTTTTCGTAAGGGGTCAGTCCTGGCCAGTTTTTTGCCTTGTCGTTAACGTGTTGCAGCATTAAAAATTGCGGTAGCGTCAGCAATGGAATTGCTGTCAACATGGGGATGCCGACACGCTCGACGCGCACTTTCCACCAGCGTTTAAGCGGGTAGCGCAGAAAAAGCATGTAAGAGAAATAACCGGAAATGACAAAAAACACCTGCATACGGAAGGCGTGAATGAAGTCATTAAAAAGGGTTAATCCCCATGAGGCTTCAGCGCTGTTAACATGCCAGTGATGGCTTGAATAGATGAGCGAGATATGAAACGGAATGCCTAAGAGCATTAACCAGGCCCGAATAGAATCCAGGAAAAACTCGCGTTGTTGTGGTGCTTTACTCATAATGCTCCAGACATTATCGGACGAATCGCCTTATCCTTAAGAACATATCCCAATAGGCTTGAAGTCCCGAACGGTATCAATTCCGTGGCAACCCTACACTAACCATGACATCCTGTCTCCAGGATGGGCTCTGAAAGCGTAAGCAGTTGTCTTTTTTTGCTTAAAGGCTGAGCCAGCGTGCTGAACAATGCGGGTATTTGGTTGTCGGAAAGCAGAAGTTTCCATTAAAATGGATTGGATTGATTTAAGCACACAAAGGGGGATGTGCTGGTTAATATGAAACATAAACTAAAAATGATGAAAATGTGTGGGCTTGGTGCTGCTGTAACGCTGTCACTTTATACCACCTCGGTTTGGGCCTTCACCATCGATGATGTCGCAAAACAAGCGAAAACATTAGCGGGCAAAAGCTACGAAGCACCGAAAAGCAATCTGCCTTCGCTATTCCGCGACATGAAATATGCGGACTATCAGCAGATCCAGTTCAATCATGATAAAGCCTACTGGAGCAAGTTAAAGACCCCATTTAAGCTTGAATTTTATCATCAGGGTATGTACTTCGACACCCCGGTTGCTATCAATGAAGTGACAGCGACAGCGGTTCATAAAATTAAGTACGACCCGGATTACTTTAATTTTGGTGATGTAAAACACGATAAAGACACCGTCAAAGATCTTGGCTTCGCCGGGTTCAAAGTGCTCTATCCGATCAACAGCAAAGATAAAAACGACGAAATTGTCAGCATGCTCGGGGCGAGTTATTTCCGTGTGATTGGCTCAGGTCAGGTTTATGGTCTGTCTGCTCGTGGTTTGGCCATCGATACTGCTTTGCCATCTGGCGAAGAGTTCCCACGTTTCCGTGAGTATTGGATTGAGCGCCCGAAAACGGGTGAGAAAACGCTGACCCTCTATGCGTTGCTTGATTCCCCACGTGCAACAGGTGCGTATCGCTTTGTTATCACCCCAGGGCGCGACACTGTGGTCAACGTGCAGTCGAAAGTTTATCTGCGCGATAAAGTGGGCAAGCTGGGTGTTGCACCGCTGACCAGTATGTTCCTCTTTGGGCCGAATCAGCCTTCACCAAGCACCAACTTCCGTCCTGAATTACATGACTCCAACGGTCTGTCTATTCATGCGGGTAACGGTGAGTGGATATGGCGTCCACTGAACAACCCGAAACATCTGGCTGTGAGTTCCTTCGCAACAGAAAATCCGGTTGGCTTTGGCTTGCTGCAACGTGGCCGTCAGTTCTCTCGCTTTGAGGACCTTGACGATCGTTACGATCAGCGTCCAAGCGCCTGGATTGCTCCGCAAGGTGATTGGGGTAAAGGTCACGTCGAGCTGGTGGAAATTCCAACCAACGACGAAACCAATGACAACATTGTTGCTTACTGGACACCGGATCAACTCCCGGAACCAGGCAAAGAGATGAACTTCAAGTACACCATTACCTTTGGCCGTGACGAAGACAAAATGCATGCGCCAGATAACGCATATGTTGCCCAGACTCGCCGCTCAACCGGTGATGTAAAACAGTCAAATCAGACTCGCCAACCTGACGGCACTATTGCGTTTGTAGTGGATTTCGTCGGTGCGGACATGAAAAAACTGCCGCTAGATACGCCGGTTACTGCTCAAACCAGCATTGGTGACAATGGTGAAATCGTTGATACCCAGGTACATTACAACCCAGTTGCTAAAGGCTGGCGTTTGACGGTCCGTGTGAAGGTCAAAGATGAGAAGAAACCGACTGAAATGCGTGCAGCGCTGGTTAATGGCTCGCAAACGTTGAGTGAAACCTGGAGCTACCAGCTACCTGCCAATGAATAAGATGACTGATACTGCGTCTGAATATATTGATGCTCTCCCGCTTTCTGCACAGCAGAAGGCGGCTCTTCCAGCATCGGATCTGCAAGCGATGCATGAGGCGCTAGATGCGCAAGAGCACCATTATGACCGCGCCGATGATTCGCCTTTAGCCTCAGTAAAGGCCCGGCTCGAAGCGAGCTGGCCTGGGTCGTTGGGTGGTGAACAGCTGATAGAGGATGAAGAAGGGCGCACCCAGTTGCAGGCAATGCCAAAAGCAACGCGTTCTTCTATGTTCCCCGATCCGTGGCGTACCAACCCGATCGGTCGTTTCTGGGATCGTTTACGCGGGCGAGAAGTTAATCCTCGCTATATGTCAAAAGAAGAGGCTGACGCTGAGCAGAAATGGCGTACCGTCGGGACCATTCGACGTTACATTCTGCTGCTGCTGACCATTTCTCAGACCGTAGTTGCGACCTGGTATATGAAGACCATTCTGCCTTACCAGGGCTGGGCACTGATTAATCCATCCGACATGCTCGGCCAGGATTTGTGGGTTTCCTTCATGCAACTGCTGCCGTATGTGCTGCAGACTGGCATTTTGATCCTGTTCGCGATTCTGTTCTGTTGGGTTTCAGCCGGTTTCTGGACCGCGTTGATGGGCTTCCTTCAGCTACTGATGGGCAAAGATAAATACAGTATCTCTGCTTCAACAGTCGGTGATGAGCCCATCGATCCGGCGCATCGCACCGCGTTGATTATGCCTATTTGTAACGAAGACGTTGACCGCGTATTTGCGGGTCTGCGTGCGACGTGGGAATCAGTAAAAGCAACGGGTCAACAGCAACACTTCGACGTTTACATCCTGAGCGACAGCTACAACCCAGATATCTGTGTTGCGGAGCAGAAAGCGTGGATGGAGCTGATTAACGAAGTGCAGGGCGAAGGGCAGATTTTCTACCGTCGCCGTCGTCGCCGTGTAAAGCGTAAAAGTGGCAACATCGATGACTTCTGTCGTCGCTGGGGCAATCAATACAGCTACATGGTGGTGTTGGATGCTGACTCCGTAATGAGCGGTGACTGCCTGACCAACCTGGTGCGTTTGATGAATGCTAACCCGAATGCGGGCATCATTCAGTCTTCACCAAAAGCCTCCGGCATGGATACGCTGTATGCGCGTTGTCAACAATTTGCCACCCGAGTCTATGGGCCATTGTTTACCGCGGGTCTGCACTTCTGGCAGTTGGGTGAATCCCACTACTGGGGGCATAACGCCATTATCCGCGTTAAGCCGTTCATCGAGCATTGTGCGTTAGCGCCGTTGCCAGGTGAAGGTTCATTCGCCGGTTCTATCCTTTCTCACGACTTCGTGGAAGCGGCTCTGATGCGCCGTGCGGGTTGGGGCGTTTGGATTGCTTACGACTTGCCGGGTTCTTATGAAGAACTGCCGCCGAACTTACTGGATGAACTCAAGCGTGACCGCCGTTGGTGCCACGGTAACTTGATGAACTTCCGTCTGTTCCTGGTAAAAGGCATGCATCCTGTTCACCGTGCGGTGTTCTTGACGGGTGTCATGTCCTACTTGTCCGCGCCGTTGTGGTTTATGTTCCTCGCGTTATCCACAGCATTGCAGGTGGTACATGCGCTGACAGAACCACAATACTTCCTGCAACCGCGCCAGTTGTTCCCGGTGTGGCCGCAGTGGCGTCCGGAACTGGCGATAGCCTTGTTTGCCTCCACCATGGTGTTACTGTTCCTGCCGAAGCTTCTGAGCATCATCCTGGTTTGGTGCAAAGGCTCGAAAGAGTTCGGTGGTTTCTTCCGCGTGACAGCTTCTTTGTTGCTGGAGGTACTGTTCTCTGTGCTGTTGGCACCGGTGCGTATGCTGTTCCACACCGTATTTGTGGTCAGCGCATTCCTCGGTTGGGAAGTGGTATGGAACTCGCCGCAGCGTGATGACGACTCCACTCCATGGGGTGAAGCATTCATGCGCCACGGTTCTCAGCTGTTGCTGGGGCTGGTGTGGGCAGTCGGTATGGCGTGGTTAGATTTGCGTTTCCTGTTCTGGTTGGCGCCAATCGTCTTCTCGCTGATCCTTTCTCCGTTCGTGTCGGTGATTTCAAGCCGCGCAACTATTGGATTACGCACTAAGCGCTGGAAGCTGTTCCTGATCCCGGAAGAGTATTGTCCTCCGAAGGTTCTGGTCGATACAGACAACTACCTGAAGCTTAACCGTAGCCGTACGCTCGATGATGGCTTTATGCACGCGGTGTTTAACCCGTCGTTTAATGCCCTGGCAACCGCGATGGCAACGGCGCGTCACCGTGCAAGTAATGTGCTGGAGATTGCCCGTGACCGCCACGTTGAGCAGGCGCTTAATGAAACGCCTGAGAAACTCAACCGCGACCGTCGTTTGGTGTTGTTAAGTGATCCGGTAACAATGTCTCGTCTGCATTATCGTGTGTGGTCGAACCCTGAGCGTTACTCCTCGTGGGTCGATAACTACAAAACGGTTAGCCTGAACCCTGAGGCGCTACCGACGAAGTAACACGGCAGACACAATCACAATGCCGACCTTCGGGTCGGTATTTTTTTGGGAGTAACAGAGTGATAAGAATCTTTGTGGTCGCGTTATTGGCCTGCTTGCTGAGTGGCTGCGGCAGTATTATTAGTCGTGCTTTACCGGGGCAGGGACATGGTAACCAGTATTACCCCGGTGTGCAGTGGGATGTGCGTAACAGTGCCTGGCGCTATATCACAGTGCTCGATTTACCTTTTTCACTGGTCTTCGATACACTGTTACTGCCGATTGACGCCAGTCATGGACCTTACGAATAAATTCTATCGTTCATCCCATTCATCAGCCGCAGCCTGCCCTTCCTCGGTATCCAGAGGCGGCTCAAGTTGAAATTCACCTTCGTCCCATTCATGCAGCGTATTCTCTTCAATCCATTCCTGGCGTAACTCAATTTCGTCGAAATCGCCATCAAAGACGCTTTGTGCTGCTTCACCACTGACCATCGGCAAACATTCCCCATCCTCGCTGTCATCAGCAAAGAACTCGGCCTGCCACATAATATCGCCGTCCTGAAGAATGTACTTCTGAATGTTCAGTTGCTGAACACTGGCACTCTCTTCATCAAGTTCAGGGTGCTCTACAAGGAAAAGTTCGCGTGCGGCATCAATGGCCTCTTCCAGTGTCGCGTATAGGCTCATCGTAATCTCCTTTTGTTACAGGTCAGGGAGCGCGGCTCCGGTGCAATTTCAAGTTAATTGTTGACGCTGTTTGCAAAGTTGCAAGTATGAGATTTATCCTCGTCATACTTCGAGCTGCCTCTTTGTTGGCGGCGTTCGACTCACCCGAATCACATAGTTATCTATGCTCCTGGGGACTTACGGCCTGGCCGCCTACCTGTAACTCGAATTATTGAGAGGATATTCCCGTCAGATTTCACACAGCGGCTTGGGGATTGCGGAGTTAGTCACCCGAAATACTCACGCGTTCGGTCGGGCGTCTGAGGCTAATCCAGGAGTAAAGCGCGTTGAAAAGAACTATGCAGCCGGTGACTAAAAATACCGTGCGAAAGCCGAAGTTTGCTGAAACGGCGGCACCCATCAACGGGCCGGTAACATTTCCAATATCGCGGAATGACTGGTTGTAACTAAAGATACGCCCGGCAATTTGATTGCTCGAGTTGTAGATAAGCAGAGTTTGTACTGCAGGCAACAGTGCGCCATCGGCGGCACCGAGCAGGAAACGTAACACGCCCAACTGCCACGGGTTTTGTACCATCGACATCGGGATCAGCAGCAACACGGAGATAACCAGCGCGCAGATTAAAATCCTTTCCGGCCCGATTCTATCCCCAAGTTTCCCCAGCCGTGGAGCGCTGAGCAACGCAGCAACACCCGGAACAGAGGCAATCATGCCGCTGATGAATGCAAGGTTGCTGACATTGCCCGCCAATTCACGCACATAGAGCGTCAAAATCGGTGCAATCGAACCGGTAGCGACCTGAATAATCATAGTAGTGACAAACAAACTCAGCACCAGACGCGGATTTTTGAGCGACGTTAACACCTGGCGTGCGTGTAGCATGTCTTTTTTGTTCACGGGTGTGAATTGTTCGCGAATACAGAAAAGTGTAAAGACAAAACAGGTAAACAGGACGGCTGCGGTGATGAAAAACACCGGCCGCAGGCCGTAAGTATCCGCCAGAAAACCACCGATCATCGGCCCGAGAAGCGCACCGCTCACACCGCCTGTCGATAATGTCCCCAGTGCCCAGCCACTCTTATGGCGCGGAACCTGAGTGGCAATCAGCGCATTGGCGTTGGGGACAAAACCACCCAATAGCCCGAGCAGTGCACGCAGCGCCAGAAATTGCCAGATATTGCTCGCAAAGCCCATCAACACCATCACGATGGACATCCCCAGGGCTGAACGCAGCAGCATGATTTTGCGGCCTTTGCGGTCAGCAAGCCCACCCCAGAAAGGTGATGCTATCGCTGAGAACAAAAAGGTAATGCTGAAAACGATACCGGACCACATGTTCAGCTCGCTGTGACCGGACACGCCAAGATGTTCGACATACAAGGGCAGGAAGGGCATTACCAGGCTAAATGCGACGCCAGTAAGAAAACACCCAAGCCAAGCAACGGTGAGATTTCGTTTCCAGTTAATGGTGCTCTCGGGGAGAGTCATAACGCTCCAGGTCAGTGCAAATAAGATGTGTTGGGTAATTATTACCTTGCTAATTATGCGCCCGTCGATGGTGGTGTGACAATGTTTCTGAAACACAACTTTAGAATGAGGGAAATGTTACGCAAAATGCGGGGATGTAAATTAACGTTAATTGCTATATGATGCAGCCCACTTTTTTTCAACGATTGCCGAGCGAACACCATGCCAGTGTTACACAACCGCATATCGAATGATGAATTGCGCGTGCGCATGTTGGCTGAAACTGAGTCACGCACCACAATCTCATTCTATAAGTATTTCACCATTGAAGAACCTCAAACGACACGTGATGCGCTGTATCAAGCGTTTACATCACTAAATGTATTTGGCCGTGTTTATCTCGCCCATGAAGGGATTAATGCGCAAATCAGCGTCCCACAAAGCCGTGTGGATGCATTTCGCGAAACACTTTATGGTTTCCATCCTGCACTCAATGGCGTACGACTGAATATTGCACTTGAAGACGACGGCAAATCGTTTTGGGTATTACGCATGAAAGTTCGTGACCGTATTGTCGCGGACGGGATTGATGACCCGTCTTTTGATGCCAGCAATGTTGGCGCTTATCTCAAAGCCGCAGACGTTAACGCAATGCTCGACGACCCGGAAGCGGTGTTTATCGACATGCGCAACCATTACGAATACGAAGTGGGCCATTTCCAGGATGCGGTGGAGATCCCAGCGGACACCTTCCGTGAGCAGTTGCCGAAAGCGGTCGACATGTTGCAGGAAGACAAAGACAAGAAAATTGTCATGTATTGCACCGGTGGGATCCGCTGTGAAAAAGCCAGTGCCTGGATGCTGCATAACGGCTTCAAGAATGTCTATCATATTGAAGGCGGGATTATCGAGTACGCGAGACGTGCGCGTGAACAAGGTATTCCGGTGCGTTTTGTCGGGAAGAACTTTGTTTTTGACGAGCGAATGGGCGAGCGCATTTCCGATGATGTGATTGCCCATTGCCATCAGTGCGGCACATCTTGCGACAGCCATACCAATTGCAAAAATGACGGCTGCCATCTGCTGTTTATTCAGTGCCCGAGTTGTGCTGATAAGTTTGCCGGATGCTGTAGTGAAATTTGCCGTGAAGAACTGGCACTTTCTCCAGAAGAACAGCGTCGTCGTCGTGCAGGACGAGAAAACGGAAATAAGATTTTCAACAAATCCCGCGGCGCGTTGAACACGACCTTAGGGATCCCCGACCCCGAGTAACAAAAAGGGTGGGTGTCGCTCACGGTATGACCGGTCACATAGGTTACAGATCAGACCGGCCACATAGGTAACACATTCTGCCTAATCTAACCGGATGATATGTGGCTTACGTCTGTCGTAGTAAGCAACGTCCATCCGGTTAAATATTATCGCTTCAAACCCGTCGCTATTTAAAGCGTGCCAGTGAAAATGGCGTGAGGTCGAAGCTCGACTCTTTGCCGAGTGCAAACTGACAGGCAATCTCCCCAAGCACTGAGGCGAACTTAAATCCGTGTCCGCTTAGCCCGGTAATCACCAGCGTGTTGTCATGGCCGGGAAGGGTATCAATAATAAAATCTTCATCCGGTGACATATCGTACGTACAGGCAGCCCCATGCATGCAGACGCCAACCCCGGGCATTATCTGGCGTAAGAAGTTGAACGCTTCACTTCCGTCCGTGGCGATTGCACCAAACGGTTTGCGCTGTTGTGGCTCGCTTATCTGCTGGCCCCCATCATGTTTGCCCAGCTTTAGCTCGTTATCCTCCCCCGCAGGGAAACCGTAATAATGGCTGCCATCGGGTAGTTGGGCGGTAAAAGCAGGGAAATGGTTTTTTTCACTGTAGCGCCCATCCGCTTGATGCCAACTGAAAATTTTGCGCACCGGGGTGATGGGCAGTTCAGGTAACAATTTAGTGACCCAGGTTCCGGCACTGACTAACAGTTTACTCGCCGTGAATTCACCTTCCGGTGTGTTGACGACGACACCGGAAGCGGTATGGCGAATTTCGGTCACCGGGCAATTAAACAGCTGAGCACACCCTCCCTCGTTTGCCAGGCGAATATAGGTTTCAACCGCCAGATCGCTACGCAGCACGCCAGCATTTGGCTCATACAGACCGAGATAATTTTCGGGAACGGATATTTCTGGCCAGCGGGTCATCACGTCTTCATCGCTTAATGTTTCAAGCGGTAGCGACCAATTTTGCGCGCTGCGCTGCACTGTGGAGATAAACGCTGAATCAGCCGGGCCGATATGAATCACGCCAGTGCGATGGAACACTTTCTTGCCGCTGATTTCTTGCAACGCATCCCAAAGTGCCTGTGCGCGTAACACCAGTGGGACATATTTTTCCCCTTCGCCATAGGCATGGCGCATCAGGCGTGTATCGCCGTGGTGGCTACCTTGCTGATGTGGGGGATGGTAGCTATCGATCATCAGGACGTTCAAGCCGGAATGTGTTGCATAGCACCCCGCGGCGGCACCCACAGAACCACTTCCTACAATGATAAGATCATAATGCATGGCGCTTTTCTCTCTGACAAAAATTATATAGCAGGGTAATTAATTCTCGGTTTATTGGCAATTGAGCAAAACCTGAAGAATAAAAAAGGCACCTCAACGGTGCCTTGCGTTATTTGGGTAGCATCGGCAATCAATGCTTACGATAATCGTTTACCTGGTAATCACTAGATTCAATCTTAGCAATGCCGGCTTCAAGAATTGATATAAATTGCCGGGCAACATCCGTAGTCAGCCATAAAGTTTGACCGATTTCAGTTTCTTCGTGCTTTTGCGTATTGGAGGTCAGGTAGTGCAGGCGAAGCATCAGCGCGTCATAGCTATCTACGGTGCTGATGTCCCATCCAACAAGGGGATGGGTCTGGATAACATCACTATTTTTTTCCATCAGAACCCCTTTTATACGTGTGTTAAGACAACGGTTCGCGAGGTTTAATGCTTGTTTAATGTGAAGCCAGTTAAGTATATCCATGAATAAGCTAATTCGATCGAGAAATAAATACCCTGCAACACTTTTTTTACATCAAAGGGTTCGATTGGGTGTTTTTTAGGCGTTTTATTCTTTTTTGAATCAGAGAGTTCTGAGTTTGCTTGCATGCAACTCGAATTATTTTGGCTAAAATGGACGAAAAAAACCGGATGGCGACACCCGGCATAAAAACAACGAGGGAATTTTTTACCTGAAATAAGCGGCGACTCAATATTAAGTCGACCCCCTTTCATGATGATTTTTTAATCCGCAGCAAACCAGTCGTCAGCGCTTTCCCAGGTCTCTTGCAATATTTCACTAATACGTTCGCGATCTTCTTTACTGGCGCCTAACACCGACAAATTATTGGCAGCAGCATAACGCACCTGAACGTGGTTTTCGTTTTCAGGGTAATGCTGAGTAATTCGGCGTGACAATTCGTTAGCAAGCGCATCAATAGCGCCTGATGGCAGAGATGTAGTTTTGGCAATAGTGACTTCAATACGCATAACAGCCCCCTGTAGAACCCGTCATACTTCAAGTTGCCCCTTTGTTGGCGACGTTCACTCACACGAATCACTTACCTATGTAAGCTCATCGTGATTAATGAGAGACATCCTGTCTCTCACCGGAGGCCAGCCTCTGGCTGGTCAAATTCGTTACCGACGAATTTGTCGTTCTCTTGCCGCCGCGATGCAACTCGAATTATTTAGAGTTAATAATATACTGGATATTTATACAGCTATATTGCTGGGTATGCAACAGAGGGCGTTAAATTTAAGCTTTTACTGACCAGTTGACTTGCTCACCCGCGAGGAACGGCACGATGCTGTCGTCGCTAGTGGCGATAGTTTCTGGCATTTGCACTGGAGTACGCTCCAGTTCAATGGATTCTTCGTTTACTGGCAGGCCATAGAAACGTGGGCCATTGAGCGAAGTGAAGGCTTCAAAGTGGTCAAGGGCGTTCATTTCTTCAAAGACAGTCGCGTAAGCACCCAGAGCAGACGGGGCGTTAAAGCAACCCGCACAACCACAGCTTGCTTCTTTACGATGACGCGCGTGTGGTGCGGAATCTGTGCCGAGGAATACACGGTCACATCCGCTGGCAACCAGTTCGCGTAACGCTTCCTGATGGATACTGCGTTTTAAAATCGGCAAGCAATACAGGTGAGGGCGCACACCGCCAACCAGCATGTGGTTGCGGTTAAACATCAGGTGCTGTGGCGTAATAGTCGCGCCCAACAGGGAATTTCCTTCCTTCACATACTGCGCAGCATCTTTGGTCGTGATGTGTTCGAACACCACTTTCAGTTCCGGCAATTGTTGGCGAAGCGGTTCCATGACGGTTTCAATGAAACGCGCCTCACGGTCAAAAATATCAATATCAGCATGAGTCACTTCGCCGTGGATAAGCAGCGGCATGCCGATTTTTTGCATACGCTCAAGTACCGGTAAAATCGCGGCAGTGCTGGTAACACCATGGCTTGAGTTAGTGGTCGCATTGGCAGGATAGAGTTTTGCTGCGGTAAACACGCCTTCATTAAACCCACGCTCAACTTCATTCGGGTCTAAAGAGTCGGTGAGATAGCAGGTCATCAAAGGCTCGAAATTATGCCCTTGCGGTACGGCATCCAGAATACGCTGGCGATAGGCAATTGCGGCTTCGACCGTTATTACTGGTGGCACAAGGTTTGGCATGACGATTGCGCGACCATAAATTTCGCTGGTATAAGGCACCACCGTTTTTAACATCTCACCATCACGCAGGTGAACATGCCAGTCGTCTGGGCGGCGAATTTTTAATACCTGAGGTAATACGGTCATGAAAGTGCTCCGGCTAGGAAGGGTTTAACGATGATTTGTGCCGGACACAAAGGATAAGCGCAAACGTTTTGCTTTGCACCATTTTATTGGGGAGGAGGAGTCCTCCCCCGTATAGAAAGCGTTACTCAGTGTAAGGGATAACAATTTGTCCGGGTTTAACTTCAATACCTTTGGCGTATTTTTTAGCCAGGTTTTCACCGGTACTACGATCTTCACCCAAAACGTAAGCCGGTTGCTGGTTGAAGTAATTGCGTAACGACTGATTCAGATAAGGAATGATAGTCTGGACGATGGTCTGCATTTTCTCAGGCTCAACGGTCGCGTCTACGACTTCCATTTCTTGCAAATAGATAGCACCTTGCTCTTTATTGAAGGTTGGCAACGCTTTGAGTTTCAGTTTGATGTTGGCTTTTTGATTACCAAACAGCGAAGTCATCTCAAGGTTAGCATCCCCGGTTAACGTGACTTTATTCGCTTCTTCACGGCCAATCGCACTGGATAAATTAGTTAAAACAATATGGGCATCGGCAACACCGGGTAGGCCAATGTCTTTAGAGAAATTATTACGTTTTTGCAGCGCTTGGTTGATTTCTTGTTCACTGACAGTGTATTGCGTTAGCTGGTTACACCCCACCACTAAACCACTGAGCATCAAGGCTACAGCTAAAACTATCTTTTTCATTGAGTACCTTAACATGCTGCTTTGGAAACAGATCCTGACATAAAACATCATGATCGAATAGTGCAGCCAGTGCTACCGGAAAAAGCTGAATAACTGATTTAAAGTCTTATCGAGGGATTGCAGCGGGTGAGCTTTCTGCTTACCCGCCCGCTGGGAAAAGTCTCAACAAGGGTTAAATTGCATGGGACGAAAGCAGATTAATTTGCGTCTGTTTGGCCATATTATCGCGGTATGCAGCCACACGGCTTGGCCAGTCAATTCCAGCAACCAGCGTCAGGTTACGCAGTAGTGGGAACAGATGAATATCATCATCGGAGAGCTCACCATTGACGGCATTAGGTTGCACAATGAGCTTATCGAGCTTGCGGAGATCATCAGAGATTTTTTTGATTAGGCCCGGTGAATGCGAGAGGTGATCGGCAAAAGAACCGATCATTGCCTCTTTCTTATTCGCGAAATAAGCGCGCGCTTGTGGCGTGGCGAATTCATCAAAAGGTGCCTTAGCGATACGTGGAGTGATCAGCTGTTGGACATAGCTATTGACGTGGCGTAACCAGTCACTAATGGCTGCGTTGGTACTCCCCGTCAGCAGGGGTTCATGGTCGAGTGAATCGACGTAGTGCACAATATCCATGCTTTCTGGCATATAGCGGCTGTCATCTTTTTGCAAGATGGGCACCACTTTCTTGCCAACCATTTTTGTCGGGGTGGCTTCATCGTCATTTAGCAGAACATTCAGCTCAATGGGGATATTCTTTAAGCCAAAAATCATGCGCGCTTTGAGGCAGAAAGGGCAGTGATCGTAGATATAAAGCTTCACGTTATTCCTCCATTTCGATTTGCGGACTAAATTCATCAGCTTTTCAGTATGGTAGAGAAAAATCAGAGCCGCAAACTAGTTACCGGGTTCGAGCATAGAAGGCTCGACCGGTTTAGCGCTAAATTGCCACCACAGTGCAATCATCGTTATCACTCCAATAATCCCGAGCATCACCCACGGGAGTTCCGGTTGATTGATACTTTTGCCCGCGTCATATAACCAACCGCCACCGGCATACCCTAAAGCGCCCCCAATGGCTAAACCTAACCGGCTGAATCCCATATAACTTCCGCGAGCGCGGGAGTCGGCGAGGGATGCGCCAAGCGTTTCGCGTGCAGGTTCAGCAATGATTGAGCCAATGTAGAACACGCAAATCAGCGTCAACAGTTGCTGGAGGTTTTGAGTTAAGCCCATCGGCAGCATCGCTAATGTCATCAGGAACAAACCTGCCATCAAGCGCTGCTCAAGGCGAAAACGTTTTTCACTCCAACGCGCAATGGGGTAGAGCAGAGTTAACGACAGTGCAGCTTCAATGGCATACATCCACTTCACGGCAGCAGGCGTTCCTGCAATTTCGTTGACCATAATCGGTAGCATTAACATCACCTGCACTGCCAACATGTAATAACCGGCAAGTGTCAGCACATAGGTGACAAACCTCTTGTCACGCAGCACTCGCCCCATCCCTTCAAGCATAGGCGTGCGGATAGTGGAAAGTTTATATGCAGGCAGTAACCATGCGTTGACGATAGCGCAAATGACAAACATCACCGCCCCGACACCACATACCAGGCTGAAATCATATTGCAGCAACCAACTGCCGAGCAGCGCACCAATTACTGCGCCCGCGCTGTCTTGCATCAATAGAATCGAGAAGAAGCGCCCTCGTTGATGTGGGCGTACCAGCTTAACCACCAGGGCTGCGCGCGGCGGGTCGAATAACGTGCCGCCGATACCGGAGATAAAACAAGATAACCACAGGAGCCAGGGTTCGTGGGCGATGGCCATCGTGGCAAACCCAACCGCGCGTAACAGCATACCGGTGACAATCATGGGTTTTGCGCCGAAGCGGTCAGCAATGGCACCGCCAAAAATCCCCAGCCCCTGCTGTGTGAGTTGTCGCAGGCCGAGCGCAATACCGACCATGAGTGCAGCCCAGCCCATTTGGTCCACAAAGCGAATGGAAATAAGAGGGAAAACCACGAAGAAGCCTAATACTACTAACATGTTATCGAGCAATAAGAAGTATTTACCCAGGCTCCTTGCCTGCGCTACCCGTGACATCTCCCCTCCTGGGAACTTAAAAATGTGATGAACCTCTATTCTCCACTGCTCGTAGAGTTTTTGACAGTCACTAAAGTGACAATATTTTTTAATCAATCTAGGTCTTCGATTGAACTCTTTAATCGAAAAAGGGTGAGCAGATGAAAAATCTACATGTTGTTGTTTTCCTTCCGCCGCCAGCCACAGGTATAGTAATTACGTTGCCTAAGAAAAATATGAGATGTGAGGGTAGGGGTGAACATGTTTGGCTACCGCAGTAACGTGCCGAAAGTACGCTTAATAACCGACCGCCTGGTGGTGCGTCTGGTGTATGAGCGAGATGCCTGGCGTCTGGCAGATTATTACGCCGAGAACCGTCAGTTCCTGAAACCCTGGGAGCCGATTCGTGATGACAGTCATTGCTATCCGTCTGGTTGGCAAGCGCGGCTGGGCATGATCAGCGAAATGCACAAACAAGGTAGTGCCTATTACTTTGCGCTGCTTGATCCGGAAGAAAAAGAGATCCGTGGCGTCGCCAATTTCTCAAACGTGGTGCGCGGCTCATTTCATGCCTGTTATCTGGGGTACTCGCTGGGTGAAAAATGGCAGGGCCAGGGCTTAATGTTTGAAGCGCTGACCACCGCGATTCGTTACATGCAGCGCAGCCAGCATATTCATCGCATCATGGCGAACTATATGCCGCATAACCCGCGCAGCGGCGATCTACTCGCTCGCCTCGGTTTTGAAAAAGAAGGCTATGCCAAAGAATATTTACTGATTGATGGTGTGTGGCGGGATCATGTTCTGACAGCTCTCACCACCAAAGAATGGACCCCTGGCCGTTAAGGACGTGAAATGAAATATCAGTTAACTGCGGTTGAAGCGCGAGTGGTGGGTAGTCTGCTGGAAAAACAGGTGACCACGCCTGAACAATATCCGATGTCGGTCAACGGTGTCGTGACGGCGTGTAATCAGAAAACCAACCGCGAACCGGTCATGGAGCTGAAAGAGCATGATGTGCAAGACACGCTGGATATGCTGGTCAAACGCCACTTTTTGCGCACTGTCAGCGGGTTTGGCAATCGCGTGACAAAGTATGAACAACGATTCTGCAATTCTGAATTTGGTGACCTGAAGCTTACGGCGGCTGAAGTGGCGGTAGTGACGATTCTGTTATTACGTGGCGCGCAAACGCCGGGTGAGTTACGTTCCCGCGCCGGGAGAATGTTCGAATTCAGCGATATGGCGCAAGTCGAAACGACGCTCGAACATCTCGCCAACCGTGAAGATGGGCCCTTCGTTGTGCGTTTGCCGCGTGAGCCTGGCAAACGTGAAAGCCGCTATATGCACCTGTTCAGCGGTGAAGTTGATCTGTCACAAGTTGTCGCATCCGAAAGTGTTGCGGCGCCGGCAGATGATTTAACCGCCCGTGTTGAACTGCTTGAAAATGAAGTTGCCGAGCTTAAGCAACGTCTGGACTCACTGCTCGCCCATCTTGGGGATTAATGAATGACTAAACTTCGCGTCGGCGTTGTTGGGTTGGGTGGCATTGCCCAAAAAGCGTGGCTGCCGGTGTTAGCGGCCTCCAATGACTGGGTACTTCAGGGCGCGTTCTCCCCAACTCGCGCCAAAGCACAAACCGTTTGTGATGCTTATCGAATCCCTTACGTTTCGTCTATTGCGGAACTGGCCGCGCAGTGTGATGCGGTATTTGTCCACAGCGCCACCAGCAGCCATTACGCGGTAGTCAGTGAACTGTTGCAGGCGGGCGTTAATGTTTGTGTGGATAAGCCGCTGGCAGAAAATCTTGAAGATGCCGAGCGTTTAGTGGAGATGGCACAGCAGCAAAAGCGCACGCTAATGGTGGGCTTTAACCGCCGTTTCTCACCGTTGTATCGTGATTTAAAAGCGAAACTGGTTGATGGCGCCTCGCTGCGCATGGACAAACACCGCGCTGACAGCGTCGGGCCAAACGATTTGCACTTCACTTTGCTTGACGATTATCTGCATGTTGTCGATACCGCACTGTGGTTGGGTGGCACTGAAGCGCAATTACAAAGCGGGACGTTACAGACCAATGAACAAGGGCAGATGCTGTTTGCTGAACATCATTTTGCCAGGGGTAATCTGCAAATCACGACCAGCATGCATCGCCGTGCAGGCAGCCAGCGTGAATGGGTGCAAGCAGTCACAAACGGTGGGTTATTTGAAGTGACGGATATGCGTGAATGGCGCGAAGAGTGCGCAAATGGGGTCGTCCATCGCCCCATTCCTGGCTGGCAAACCACGCTTGAACAGCGTGGTTTTACGGGTTGTGCGCGTCATTTCCTTGAAAGTGTGGCAAATCAGACCGTTCCTGAAACCTCGGGCGAACAAGCGCTCATGGCGCAGCGCATAGTTGAAAAGCTCTGGCGCGAAGCCATGACTGAATAATGCGATAGTATTTCAGCGGTGTATCGGTAGACTAAGCGCCTGAACGTAATGCCCCTTAACAACGCCTGCCTTGCAGGCGTTGATGTTTGTGGAACCACATAATCAATGAATCTATTAAAATCGCTGGCAGCAGTCAGCTCGATGACGATGTTTTCTCGCGTGTTGGGATTTGCACGTGACGCCATTGTGGCAAGGGTTTTTGGGGCTGGAATGGCGACGGATGCCTTTTTTGTGGCATTCAAACTACCTAACCTATTGCGTCGTATTTTTGCCGAAGGAGCCTTCTCGCAAGCATTTGTGCCAATCCTTGCTGAGTACAAAAGTAAGCAGGGCGAAGATGCCACACGCGTATTTGTCTCTTATGTCGCCGGGTTACTGACACTCGCACTGGCGGTGGTGACTGTCATCGGGATGATTGCGGCTCCGTGGGTGATTTTGGTCACAGCCCCTGGTTTTGCTGATACCGTAGACAAATTCAACCTGACGTCCAGCTTGCTGAGGATAACCTTCCCGTATATTTTCCTGATCTCACTGGCTTCGTTATGCGGTGCCATTCTTAACACCTGGAATCGTTTCTCGGTTCCGGCTTTTGCACCGACCTTCCTGAACCTCAGCATGATCGGTTTCGCACTGTTTGCCGCACCGTACTTTAACCCACCGATCCTGGCGCTGGCCTGGGCAGTTACGGTAGGTGGCGTACTGCAATTGGCGTATCAGTTACCGCATCTTAAAAAGATTGGCATGCTGGTTCTGCCGCGTGTAAACCTGAAAGACGCAGGCGCGATGCGAGTTATCAAGCAGATGGGGCCTGCCATTCTTGGCGTATCTGTCAGCCAGATTTCATTAATCATCAACACCATTTTTGCCTCATTCCTCGCCTCCGGTTCGGTTTCCTGGATGTATTACGCTGACCGTTTGATGGAGTTCCCATCCGGTGTGTTGGGCGTGGCATTGGGTACTATTCTGTTGCCTTCATTGGCGAAAAGCTTTGCCAGTGGTAACCATGATGAATATTCACGCCTGATGGATTGGGGGCTGCGTTTATGTTTCCTGTTGGCATTACCCAGTGCAGTGGCGTTGGGGATTCTTGCCAAACCGCTGACGGTTTCACTGTTCCAGTACGGTAAATTCACCGCCTTTGATGCATTGATGACACAACGTGCGCTGGTGGCTTACTCCGTCGGTTTGATGGGGTTGATTGTGGTGAAGGTGCTGGCTCCGGGTTTTTATTCGCGTCAGGACATCAAAACGCCGGTCAAAATTGCCATCGTGACGCTGATTATGACTCAGGTGATGAACCTTGCGTTTATCGGCCCGCTCAAGCATGCAGGACTGTCGTTGTCGATTGGTCTGGGGGCTTGTCTGAATGCCAGCCTGCTATACTGGCAACTACGTAAACGCAAAATTTTCCAGCCACAGCCGGGCTGGGGTGCGTTCCTGTGGCGTCTGTTAGCCGGGGTGATTGTGATGGCCGTCGTGCTGCTCGGCATGATGCACGTGATGCCCGCCTGGGATTTGGGCTCCATGGCTTATCGCTTACTGCGCCTGATGGCCGTGGTGGTTGCCGGGATTGTGGCTTATTTCGCAACACTGATGCTGCTCGGATTCAGAGTAAAGGATTTTGCCCGACGCACAATCTAGTGTGATGGCAAATTATCGTGCCAACTTTGGCCAAAGACATGGTCGGCACGGGTATTCTGCATTAAACTGCGCGCTGCAAAATTTGACATACATATTGAACGATTAATTAGGCGGTAATAGCGATGCACGGAGTAATCACAACCTGGTTTGAAGATAAAGGTTTCGGTTTTATCAAAGATGAAAACGGTGACAATCGTTATTTTCATGTGATTAAGGTCGCCAACCCTGAGCTGATTAAGAAAGATGCCTCAGTGACTTTCGAACCCACCACCAACAATAAAGGCTTGTCTGCCTTCTCGGTAAAAGTCGAGCCAGACAGCAAGTACATCTATATTGCAGGCGAGCGCATCAAAATCACGGCGATTAAATCCTTCCTGGTTTACAGCGAAGAAGTGCCAGCTGAAACCAAGATTGATAAAGAGAATGCGGTGTTGTCTGTCGGCGCACTCATGAACAGCATTCGCCCTAAAGCAGAGCCAAAAGCGGGTGAAATGCGTACGCTGAAGAAACTGGCAGTGACCACTTTCCAGGGCACAACATTAATCTTCTCCGAAGATGAAATTGATGTTGAAGCGACGATGAAGATCCTCAAAGGTCTGAAATAAGCTGTTTTGTAGAGCTCAGCCAAACCTTGAGCTCTACAACCCTTCCTAAACTGGCGCATTCTCCGCCGGGTGATAACCGTTAACTTCTTGTGAGTGTTATCAGTTTGATCTTCATCTTCTCAGTTTGATATTCCCGGTTTCACTTTTGAGTGCGGGTAAACGTGTGGAAACATTACGCAATCTTAACTGTGCGCGATATTCTTTGCACTCGCTCACGAAATTGGATTAAGTCCTGTCCCAGTCAACAAATTGTCCCTTTTTTTGCATTGCTATATGTCAGTTCTGGCTTTCAAAAAAGGGATATGAATGAATAAATTTATCGCTGTTGATGCGCACGAATGCATTGGTTGTCATGCCTGTGAAATTGCTTGCGCAGTCGCGCACAACCAACAGAATTGGCCGGAGTCTATTGCTGCTTTCCATCCGCGTATTGAAGTTATCTCCCGCCAGCAAAACCATGTCGCTGTCACCTGCCATCATTGCAACAATGCCCCTTGCGTAACCAGTTGCCCGGTCGGTGCATTAACGTATCGCAACGATCAAGTGCATCTGAACGAAGCGCTTTGCATTGGCTGTAAAAACTGCGTACTGGCCTGCCCGTTTGGGGTCATAGAAATGGTGAGTGCGGGGAATGATGCCCGCTATCTGGCGCAAAAATGCGACCTGTGTGAACAGAGTGAAACCGGACAGCCCGCCTGCGTGGCAAGTTGTCCAGCAGACGCCCTGAAACTGATGGATGACCGCGAGCTAAGCGACCTACGTCAGCGGCGACAACGCATGACGGCCAGCGGTGAATCTGTCTCCATTAAACGCAAGAATTTGTTAGACAAACCCACCCGTAAAGGGGCAGAAAAGCTCCCGGCAGTTCAACGCAAAATGCACTTCAAAGAAATTTATCAGGCGTTATCCACGCACCAGGCAATCAGCGAAAGCAACCGCTGTATTCATTGCGCGCAAAAAGCACAGTGCAATTGGACTTGCCCGCTGCATAACGCCATCCCTGAACTGGTGCGTTTGGTTGCGGAGGGCAAAATTATCGAGGCGGCAGAATTGAGCCACCAGACCAGCTCACTGCCAGAAATATGTGGGCGTGTATGCCCGCAAGAGCGGTTGTGTGAAGGGGCTTGTACTTTAAAGCCGCACAGTGGCGCAGTCACTATCGGTAATATCGAACGCTATATCACGGATACCGCTCTGGCCCAGGGTTGGAGGCCTAAGGTGTCGTCAGATATCAAAACCCGCAAAGAGCGGGTGGCGATCATTGGGGCAGGTCCTGCAGGATTAGGCTGTGCGGATATTCTGGCGCGCAGTGGCGTTCAGGTTGATGTCTTCGACCGCCATCCTGAAATCGGCGGCTTGCTGACCTTCGGTATTCCTCCTTTCAAGCTCGACAAACAACTCCTCACCATTCGGCGCGAAATATTCAATTCGATGGGAATTGAGTTTCATCTCAACTGCGAAATAGGGCGTGACATCGAATTTAGTGAACTGATGTCTCGTTACCAGGCTGTATTTTTAGGCGTTGGCACCTACGAAGTCATGCGTGCTGGGCTTGAACACGAAGATTCGCCAGGTGTTGTCCAGGCGCTGCCATTACTTACCGCCAGTGCGCGAAGAGTGATGGGGCTGGCTGACGATGCGGCCACGCCATGGATTGAGCTGGAAGGAAAACAGGTCGTTGTACTCGGAGGCGGTGATACGGCGATGGACTGTCTGCGTACCTCGGTGCGACTGGGGGCGACAAGCGTGACTTGTGCTTATCGCCGCGACGAAGCCAGCATGCCAGGTTCGAAGAAAGAAGTGGTCAATGCCAGGGAAGAGGGCGTGGAGTTCTTGTTCAATGTACAGCCGCAGTTCATTGAGCGTAACGATGACGGAGAAGTGACAGGAATAGGCCTGATTCGCACGCAAATGGGCGAACCCGGTAGCGATGGCAGACGTCGTCCACAGCCGATCGTCGGTTCAGAGTTTGTATTGCCCGCCGATGTGCTGGTCATGGCGTTTGGTTTCCAGCCACATGCGATGCCGTGGCTCGATACTTATCAGGTGACTTTCGACAAATGGGGCCTGATTGAAACCGGGAAAGAAGGGCGGTTATCCACTCAAACTGGGCACCCGAAAATCTTTGCGGGTGGTGATGCGGTACATGGTGCTGATTTGGTGGTCACGGCAATGGCAGCCGGGCGGCAAGCCGCGCAGGATATTCTGATTTTGTTGGGTGATTCCTCCCCCATTCAGTGCACACCCATCACGGAGCTGATGCGATGACACAGTTTATTCATGTTTATCCCGAGCGTTGCATCGGTTGTCGCACATGTGAAATCGCTTGTGGACTGGCGCACAGTGAGAGCGATTCATCGAATGACAGCCATTTTCTGCCAAGATTGCAGGTGGTTAAATTGGGTTCATCCACCCAACCGGTGATGTGCCATCAGTGTGAAAACGCACCCTGCGTGGCAGTTTGCCCAGTGCACGCACTCGTCCAGGAAGCGCGATGTGTAGAGCTTTACGAGTCGTTATGTATCGGCTGTAAAAACTGTGTGATGGCCTGTCCCTTTGGCGCAATCGATATTGCTCTGCTGCCGCAAGCGAAGATAGAAATAGTGAAATGCGATCTTTGTCAGCAGCATGAAAACGGGCCTGAATGCGTGAGGGTTTGCCCGACAGCGGCGCTGGAGAAGAAAGATAGTCAAGGGGTGAAGCAGCAAGCCAGTTTACGACGCCATGCGGCAGCTTTGCAGAGTGTTTATTCGTCATTGAAGTAGTTAAAACAGATTGACCTGGTCAAAACAGCGGCCCAATTTCTGGGCCGCTTTTCTTATATCAAATCGCCCATCCACCCGCGTAGAAAATAACCAGTACCAGCGCTATCGCAATGGTGCCGATATTTAGCCGACGCCAGTCATTAGAGAAAATACGCCCAACCACCAGTGTGACAAAACCCAGCATAATACCGGTGACAATGTTACAGGTGAGCACGATAAATACGGCACATACCAGCCCGGCCATCGCATCAACAAAGTCCTCGAAATCAAGTTTCGCCACATTGCTGAGCATCAGTAACCCGACATACATCAGTGCGGGGGCGGTGGCATAACCGGGGATCAGGAAAGCCAGCGGTGAAAGGAACAGAACGACTAAAAATAGTGCACCGACCACCACGGCAGTTAAACCGGTTTTCCCACCGGCCGCCGTTCCCGCTGCGGACTCGATATAAACCGCCGCAGGGGCTGCACCGACCAACCCAGACATGATTGAACTGACCGAGTCAGCAGTTAACGCTTTGCCGCCATTGATAATTTGATTATTTTCATCCAGCAGGTTCGCCTGACCCGCAACGGCGCGGATAGTCCCTGTGGCATCAAAAACGGCGGTCATCACTAACGCCAGAACGCTGGGTAACACCATCGGCTGCAATGCGCCCATAATATCGAGGCTGAAAATGAGTGATTTACCGTCTTCTCCGCTCAGGCTCGGTAATGCCACTAGCCCGTGGTACTGCACGTTGGGGTCAAAAATCAGGCCGATAATCGAAATGCCGATAATGACCAGCAAAATGCCACCGGGAACACGCAGCTTTTCCAGACCCAAAATGACGGCTAAACCCAGTAACGTCATGATGACCGGGAAGGTGGTGAACCCACCCAGTGCGACGGGCAAACCTTCTATCGGGTTCTTAATGACGAGCCCAACGCCACTTGCCGCAATTAATAATAAAAACAGGCCAATCCCGATGCCGGTACCGTGGGCAATCCCCATCGGCAGATTTCGCAACAGCCAGGTTCGCACCCCAGTCACAGAAATGGCGGTGAACAGCACCCCCATCAGGAACACCGCACCTAAAGCAACGGGAATGCTGATGTGTTGCCCTAATACCAGGCTGAATGCGGTAAAGGCAGTCAGTGAAATGGCACAGCCAATCGCCATTGGCAAATTGGCCCAAAGCCCCATGAGTAATGAACCGAACCCGGCGATAAGGCAGGTTGCGACAAATACGGCACCGGGGGGGAATCCTGCTTTTCCCAACATGCCAGGGACAACTATCACTGAATAAACCATGGCCAAAAATGTCGTAATACCTGCCAGCACTTCCTGGCGAACACTGCTGCCACGTTTCGAAATATCAAAATAGCTGTCGAGTGCCCCTTTTGCCTGCACTGTCGCAGGCACATCTGATGAGTCGGTAGACATATTTCTATCCTTATCAACGGTGAAGCGATGGTGGTTATCGTTTTATCGATGGCTTGTCTCGCATGTTATGTTCGTTCGTACACCAGTTGTCCATCAACGTAGGTGCGATAAATCGAGCGGTCATCACCTAGCGTTATCAACACGAACAACTTGTCCATCAATGAAACGGAATTGTCATAGCGCAGTTGCTGCAACGGCGTGGCGGTTGGCTCAAGGACCACAAAGTCAGCCTCTTTGCCGATGTCGAAATTACCGATAAAACTATCAAGTCCTAATGAGTGTGCCCCGCCAAGGGTGGCAAGGTAGAAGGCCTCATAAGCCGAGAGTCGGTAGCCCTGAAGCTGCATCACTTTGTAGGCCTCATTGAGGGTTTGCAGCATATTGAACGTGGTGCCTGCGCCGATGTCAGTGCCAATACCGACTTTGATTTTCTTACGCCAGGCTTTTTGCAAATTGAATAAGCCGCTGCCCAGATAAAGGTTGGACGTTGGGCAAAAGGCGATGGTGGAATCGGTTTTATGCAGGCAATCCCACTCTTCTTCCTCAAGATGAATACAGTGGGCAAAGACGCTGTTTTTACCGGTCAAACCGTAGTGATGGTAAACATCAAGATAGTTTTTTCGCTCCGGGAACAGCTCTTTTACCCAGGCAATTTCGTCTTTGTTTTCGCACAAATGTGTGTGAACCCAGGTGTCGGGATATTCCTCGCGCAGACGCTGCGCCATCGCCAGTTGTTCAGGGGTTGAGGTCGGTGCGAAACGCGGTGTGATGGCGTACAACAAGCGGCGATTTTTATGCCAACGCTCGATCAATTCCTTACTTTCCTGGTAGCTACTTTCTGCATCATCCAGCAACCACTCTGGCGCGTTCCTGTCCATCATCACCTTACCGGCAATCATGCGCATGTTGATACCGCTCGCCGCTTCAAACAACGCGTTGGCGGACTCTGGATGAACAGTGCCAAATACCAGCGCGGTTGTGGTGCCGTTGCGCAGTAACTGTTTCAGGAAAAATGAGGCCATTTCGCGCGCATATTCCAGGTCTTTATAGCGCCGCTCGGTGGGGAAGGTATGCTTATTTAGCCACTCGAGGAGCTGTTCACCGTACGCGCCAACCATTTCACTTTGCGGATAGTGAATATGGGTGTCGACAAAGCCCGGTACGATGAGCTTCCCACGATAATCACGCACGCGGATAGAATCCGGTACTCGTGATTTCCCTTCCTCCCATGGACCAAACCACACCACTTTGCCTTCGCTTATGAGCAACAGACCATCTTCAACAAATCGCAACGCTGACTCGATTTCTTCAGGGTGTGAAATGGTGCGTGTGACATCAAGGAAGTTCCCGCGTATGGCCTTCAAGTTTTGTACACCAGTCATTTTTTATCCCTCAGTGACTCACAGCAATTGTTCCTGTTCTGCGCTGGAGCAGGCTGTGAGTAGAGTGAGGCCGCTTACACGGCCTCCTCCATTCAGATTTTCCCTAATGCATGCAAGATTTTCTCAGGGGTGAAATTCCATTCTCGGATCCACACGTTACAAGCATCATGAATCGCTATCGCAATTGCCGGAGCTGCACCGTTGACGCCAATTTCCGAAATGGACTTGGCACCGTACGGCCCAACATGGTCCTCACTGGGAACGAGAAACGCGCGGAAATCACGAGGGATATCGCCAATCATCGGTGCGCCATAGGTGCGCAGATCACGCGTCAATGGAATGCCGCTTGCGTCATACTGAATTTCTTCCGTCAGGCTATGTCCGATAGCACGCATGGAGGCGCCATAGATTTGCCCAAGGGCCAGGTCCGGGTTGATAGGCGTTCCACAATCCAATAAGGCATGGAACTTGTTGAGCTTGATTTCGCCGGTACGTATATTCACGGCCACTTCGGCAAAGTTCGCCCCAAACGGGAAGGCAAAGTTAGGAGTGATGTAAGTGGCTGTGGCAACCAAAGTACCAAAACCCGTGCCGGTTTCGGCCTTGTGGGCGATTTGTGCAAAGGTCACTTCACCCAGCTTGCCGCGCACCATTCCCGGTGCCACCACCTGCACATCTTCCAATGGTTCACCCAGCATTTGCGCACCGTGGAAGAGAATTTTTTCGCGTAAATTCTCGGCTGCATTTTTTGCCGCATTACCGGAGAAACAGGTGCCAGAAGAAGCGTAAGCGCCTTTGTCGAACAGCGCATGGTCGGTGTCGCCAGAAATAACGTGTATCTCAGACAGTGGGCAACACAGCACCTCAGCCGATAGTTTACCGACCACAGTATCCAGGCCAGTACCGATATCAGCGCCCCCTGAGTGAACGATAAATGTACCGTCCGACTCCAGTTTGATCATGCAGTTGGCCTGGTCGATATCAGGGATACCGGATTTCTGCATAATGATGGCTACGCCGCGCCCGGTGTGCCAATCGCCATCCACCGGTTTCGGTGAATCCCATTCGATAAGCTGACGACCTTTGCGCAAGATGGGTTCCAGCGCGCAACTGGCAGCGGTTGGAATTGACGTTGGCATCTTCCCTTCGCCAATCGCGCCAAGGATTTTCAGATCCTGGCCTTCGCGTACCCGGTTAATTTCAACCATATCTAACTGGTCGATACCCAGTTTTTCCGCCAGTTCTGCCATGGCCATTGTTAATGCAAAATTGCCTTTCGGGGCGCCATAACCTTGATATGCGCCAGTTGGGCAGATGTTGCTGTAGTAAGTGGTGACCAGGAAATCGACGTTATCGCAAGGGTAAAGCGGCAGCGACAATGCTGGGCCATTACACGGCACAGTGAGGGCGTGGTTGCCATACGGCCCCGTATTGGCACGGAAGTCCATTTTGATGGCAGTCAGTCGGCCATCTTTAGTGGCACCCATTTTCACTGTCACTTTGGCGACGTGGCGCGAGGTATTAGCGATGAACTCTTCTTCGCGAGTGTAATGGAAATAGACCGGACGCCCGGTTACGCAAGTTGCCCAGGCACAAACCTCCTCAAGCAAAATATCCTGTTTGGAGCCAAAGCCACCGCCCACGCGCTCTTTGATGACATGGACTTTATGCTGCTTTAAGCCAACTAAACGCGCGACCTGGCGGCGTAAGTGCCAGGGAACCTGGGTTGATGCATGGATAACCAAACGGTCGCCATCCATGTAGCTGAAGCAAACGTGGGTTTCTGTCGGACACTGCTGTACCTGTTTTGACTCGTAAGTACGTTCGATAACCACATCGGCGTCGGCAAAGCCTTTGTCTACATCACCAATGCGCCCATGAATGCTGGCGGCGATATTTTTTTCCGGACGTGCACCAATCGGGAAGTTGATGATCATATGTTCGTCACGTTCGGCAGCGTGGCGGTTTTGCACTTCCAGGTCAGCAGGCGCACCGTTCACATAAACCACTTTTTCGTCATGAACGCGTGGGGCATCGTCTGCCATTGCTTCATCAATCGACATCACAGGTTTTAAAACCTGATATTCAACGTCGATGAGTTTGAGTGCAGCCAGGGCTATCTCTTCGCTTTCTGCCACCACCGCCGCAACGCGGTCACCGACGTGGCGCATTTTTTTACCAAACATTCTGCGGTCAAGCGGGGAGGGTTCCGGCGCACTTTGTCCACCCGGGGTGTAGTAAATATCCGGGCAGTTGTACTGGGTAATCACATGAACCACACCCGGCAACGCTTCTGCTTTGCTGACATCAAGGTGGGTAATCAGCGCGTGAGGATGCGGACTGCGTAGCATTTTCACCACGCAGGCATCTTTAGGAACACGGTCTTCGACATAACAAGGTTTCGCCTGCACCATGTTTGCCGCATCTGTCTTAGGATGCCGTTTGCCGATAACGGCGAGATCATGGCGGAAGGTAGGGGCGACTGTTGGCTGGTAAGTGGGATCGGTTAAGCGTGTTTTTGCCAGGTCCACAACTTGATAAAATTGTTGGTAACCGGCATCACGACTGAACAGTCCTGAGAGCGCATCGTCAATATCCTCGCGGGTGGGTGACGCAATACGGTCCAGTAAATCAGTCAAAATTAGCGCCGCGGCAGGGTCGTTGTAGCCTGATTGCACAATGCCCGTATCCACCATCGCCTGTTGCACCAGGCTTAGCTGGTTCCAGCGACCCAGTGATTCGGCTGTTTTTATTTCACCACCTTCAATTTGGGCCGCAATCAATAGCGAGGCATTAACGATGACACCGTTGTACAAAATGGCATCTGAACCGGCAAAGCCAAAGCCATCATCACTATTGCGTACCGAATGCAGGCCAAGCCCGAACAGCAGTTTCTGTACATTTTCCCCGGCAATACACTCGATTTCGCGTGGTGTTCCGTTCAGCGTAAAGTGAATCATCATTTCGTTACCTCATCTTGCTGCAGGCAATCTGTAAGCAGGTCAGCGACCAGGACTCCGGCAATATGTCGTTTAAATGCTTTGCTACCCGATAAGTCTGCGTGTGGATGAATCGCCGCACTAATCGCCTTTTCGAGAGCTTCCCCCTGTAAAGACAGAGATTCTACGTCGCGCACTCGAATGGGTTTTTCAGCCACACCATCCAGCGCGATACGGACTTCTTCGTTTTCGGTGATCGCAACGGCCGCGGTGACGACTGACCAACCGCCGGCAGAACGGCTGAATTTACGCGTAGCACAACGACGGAAAAGATCGTGAATGATGACTTCGACCAGTAAGCGATCGCCTGGTGACTGCAAATATTCTTCTAGCGTTAAGATTTCGCCATCGGCAAATAAAAGCTCTGTCTCCAGCACCAGCAACAAGGGGATAAGCACTGATTCGGGTTGGTGCGCTGCAATTTCACCGCCCAACGTGGCCTGGTTACGCACATGGCGTGAATAGACAAAACCCAGCGCGTCGTACAGCGCTTGCGGGATATAAACGGTGTCGCGCAGTTTTTGCAGTGTGACCAGCGAACCGACGCGCAGGGTACCGTTGTCCCATTCCACTTTGTCGATAGGCAAACCCTGCAAGGAGATAGCAACACTGCATTCTGTACGTGTAGGCGTTGCATTGAGTTTGCTGCCGCCTGCCATCCACACTGCGTCATCTTGAAAGTGCTGCTTCAGTTCCATCGCTTGTTCAATGGTCGTGACGCGGAAAAATTGCTTAATCATGTTTTCCTCTCTTTTTTCGGGCGCCTATACCCGTCGCCAATGGGCTATGACGGGGATAAGCGCCACGAGTGATTATTTTTTAGCATCCATACGTCGCCACATTTTTGCCGCTACCTTTCTGGCTTCGGCATAAATCGGTTCACAATCGAAGGCAAATTCACGGTCTTCATAAACCATCACGCCATCAATCATCACGCTATGAACGCTGGATGAGCCCATACCGAACGCCAGATGACCGCCGATATTTTCGGCCTGCAGTGGTGTTGGCGATAAGTAATCACAAATGGTGAGGTCGGCTTTATAGCCCGCGGCCAGGCAGCCAAATTTCGCATTAAAGTTGCGGGACAGCAGGGTATTACCGTTCCACAAATAGCGTGCGAAGCTGTCTGGCCACAGTGGGCCGCCTGCGTCACGGTGTTTGAAGAAGGCAAATTTCATCTCTTCAAACATATCTGAACCGATACCGTCCGTACCCAGAGCCAGGTTGTGGTATTCGGCAAGCTGGTGGTTGTAGCCAACATGGTTATTCATGTTGGATCGTGCGTTGTGGACGAGGAATCCGTCTTTCTCATTGAGCAGACGAATATCTTCTTTTGAAAGATACAGACCGTGGGCAATCAACGTTTTACTGTTGAGCAAGTCATACTCAGCGAGGCGTACCAGCAGATCTTTGCCGTATTTATCATGGCTATGAGAAACATCATATTGATCTTCGGCGGCATGAATATGCAGGCCACGACCCGTTAACTTAACCGCGTCAGAAAGCATCGCCAGCCCAGCATCAGGCACGGTAAATGGGGCATGAGCCCCGATATGGGCTTCAACCAGATACCGTTCTTTTCCAGCAGTACGGGCGTTATCAATGAGTCGTGCGAAATTAACGTTTTCTTCCACGCCGGCTTCAAGTTCCTCAAGCCCGCCATTGCGATCGGTCGTTTCAAAACAGGTCATGCCGCGCAGGCCAGCTTTCAGGAAAGCTTGACGTAACGTGCTGAGCGAACCGGCGATGTAATGAGGTGACGCGTGGTGGTCAATGACTGACGTACAGCCGCTTTTAATCGCTTCAAGCGAACAAATCAGCCCACTGTAGTAAAGCGATTCTTCGTCGAGTGTGCGGTCAAGTCGCCACCAGAGGTTTTTTAGTGTCGAGATAAAATCTGGGCAAGGAGGGATTTGCGCCATAATGCCGCGCGATAACCCAGAGTAGAAATGGTTATGCGCACAGACAATGCCTGGCATAACAATACGCCCGTGCATCTCTTTTACGGTTGCCGATGGGTAATCCCCAGCCAGCCCTGGGCCGACGTTGACTATTTCGCTCCCTTTAATCGCAATATCAACGTTTTGTTGTACTTGCGGCGGAGAAAATTGTACGGCAGTGACATTTTTCAGAATCAACATAATCAGGCCTCCACTTTTCCTAACAGATAGCGATGATGTGTATGCACATGGCTGATAATCCTGCAGATGTCCCCCAGTTCGTGCGGGGTGTCATGGAACTGGCCGTCATCGTTGATAGATAACTTCCATTCCTGTTGGTGCAGGCGGATGCTGATGTCGTTGCCGTCAGCGTAAAAGCCTGGGTTGCTGCTATTGGTGAAGTCTTCAGGCAAGCTGAAAATGGTTAATTTGTCTTTGTACGGTTTGCCTTGCCACGGGCAGAATTGGGCGCAGTTGCCGCATTCATTGCAGAACGCGTCAAGGTGCAGCGTCTGGAAGCGGTTCTGGAAGCCGGGAACGGCAATAGAAACATTGGCGCGGTTCGGGCAAACATCGACGCATTTGCTGCAGATGTAATTACATTCCAGGCAGCGTTCGGCCTCTTGTTTCACGAAGTTGTCACGGTCGTTTTTATGCACGAGTTGGACGGCGATGTTGCCTTTGCGTTGATAAACATGCTGCGGATCCACGTTGTTCCAGTATTTGTCACCGTGGCGAGAGTGAATGTTTTCACGCTCTAAAATGGTATCCGTCGCTCGCCGTGCGGTGCCGATGGCCGCCACAATCGAAGAAGGACCGCTTTGCACATCACCAATCAAGAACAGGCCCGGTTTGGTGGTTTCACCACTGTCAGATGCCACCGCTGGCCAACCTTGTTCATCAAGCGGCACGCCCATTGCAGCCAGCGCTTCACAATCTTGCTGTTCGCCAATGGCAGTAATTAAGGCAGTGAAATGCAGGGTTTCGGTTTTGTCAGATGCCACAGGGCGGCGACGGCCTGAACTATCCGCTTCACCTAATTCCATCTTCCGTACCGTTAACGAGCCATCTTCGGCAAAGTGTTCTGGGTTGGTCAGGAACATAAACTGCACGCCATCTTGCAGCGCTTCTTCATACTCTTCTCGCCATGCCGGCATTTCACTGGCAGTGCGGCGGTAAAGGACAGTGACCTCTGTTACACCCGGCACGCGAAGTGCGGCACGAGCACAATCCATTGCCGTGTTGCCTGCGCCCACGACCGCAACATGTTTACCGAGATTCAGTTTCACGCCGCGATTGTAGTCACGCAGGAAGGGCAGAGATTTGTAAACATTGCGGTTGTCACCCGCCAGTTTCACACCGCTGTTTTTATCGGTCCCGGTGCCGACCAATACATAGTGGAAACCGTCATTTTGTAGTTGTTCAAAGGTCAAATCTGGCGGGCAGCTATATTCAAATTTCACGCCATGGGCGGCGACAAAATCAATATCATGCCGGATAAGCTCAGCCGGAATACGGAACTGTGGGATCACGTTTTTCACCACGCCGCCCGCATTGGCTTCGCGTTCAAACACCGTAACTGGGTGCCCGGCACGTGCGAGGAAGTAACCAGCCGAAAGCCCAGCAGGGCCTGCACCGATTACCGCAACAGGGTGGCGGGAGCCTGAACCCGCAGGTTTATGCCAGCGCTGTTTGTAGCCTTCCCAGCCTTTTTCCAGCGCCACTTTTTTGAGTTCGCGGATATTCAGTGCGCTGTCGTAGTCCAGACGCGTACAGTTGCTTTGGCATTGGTGATCACAGATATGGCCGGTGATGGCAGGGAGTGCGTTGCGTTGGTAAATCACTTCCAGCGCATCGGTATAACGCTCTTCGCCCATCAGGCGGATGTATTCAGGAATATCTTGTTTAATGGCGCAGGCGCTGACGCAAGGTGCGACGTAGCAATCGATGAGCGGCAACGGGCCACCCGCATCAATCTTGTCTTCTGACTTCCAGTGTTTTTGTGTGTATTCCATGCTGATGGCACGTCTTGCCAGGGCTTCAAGGCGTTCAACGTCAACATGCATCAGTGAAGAGGCGTTTGATTTTTCTAGCTCACGCATGCAATCGAGCATACGCAAGTAACCGCCAGGTTTGAGCAAATCCGTCGCCATAGTGATAGGGCGAATACCGGTTTCAAAAATATCCCGAATGGTGAATTTGCTGGCACCGCCAGAATAGGAGATAGGCAGCAGGCCATCAAAGGCGCGGGAAAGCACTGCCGCTACGTTTATCGACAGCGGGAACAGTGCACGGCCTGACATATACATTTCTTCGCCAGGTAATGCGCCTTTGTTATTGATGGTGCCCAGGGTGTTGGTTAACTTAACGCCAAAACCGAGCTGTTTTTCTTTCGCCAGAGCCATTAACCGTTGCAGCATTTCCAGTGCCTGCTGGAGCTTCAGGTCATGGCCGAATGACTCTTCTTTCAGGCCGATATAGTCGAAACCACAAGTATCCAGAATCTCTCTGACGCGCTTATAACCGAGCAACGTCGGGTTGAGTTTCACGAAAGTATTCAGGTTTTTTTCTTCAAGCATGTAACGGCAAATGGCTTCGATTTCATCTGGCGGGCAACCATGCATGGTCGAAAGCGTCACACCTTTTACCAGTGTGGCAGGGATGGATTCAGACAGTACCGCCAGCTCTGGTTTATGTTCTATCAGCACAGCAAAGCGATTAATGAAGGCATCGTTTTGCAGCCACTGTTGCAAGGTTTTGCGATAACGCACGAAATCTGGATGTGCTGAGGCATCCATCATTGAATGGATAAACTGCTGCATCGGCGGCTGGCGAATGCCTTCGAGGTTGTATCCGACACTCATATTAAAGATAAATGATTTCTGCGAGTGTCCAGGTTTGGGTGAAAACACCTTTTCTAGCAAATGGAGAATGAACCAGGCTTTGAGATATTCGTCGTAAGCTTTGGGAAGGGTAAATTCGGTGGACCATTCGGTATTAAATGCTTCGTCTTCGGCATCAATACACGGTTTTTCCAGTTCGAGCCGATCAAGAATTTGTACGGTTTTCAGTTCGATAAAACGACCGCCAGTTAACCAGGACACGATAATGTTCTGTGCTAATTGAGTATGAGGGCCAGCCGCTGGGCCAATGGGAGTTTCACACGTTTCACCAAATACATTAAATGCGGATGTTGGACTCGCACGGTAAAACTGTTGAGCCGGAATCCCAAAGATAGAATTGCTCTGCTGATACTCATCGAAAATTCGCGTCAATAGCTCTTCGAACGGAACCGGACGCATAATATCTCCCATGACACTCTCCTTGCGACAAATTATAGGGCAATAGGGCTTGTGGCTTACCCACGGAAATAGTTGTCTTTGAATGTGCAAATATCGAGCCAGAGGAGTTAACTGAACTTATTGATAATAATAAATGCGAGCTGCTTCTAATATTGGTGTCGTTTTGTGAAATGCTTCACACTCGTCTTTTTGAGAATGAAAATCAATAATAGGCATCACTATCAAGTATTGTTTCTCACGCTGTTGTTAATTCTCATAAATGAAATCTAACTATCATTTTGATAAAAATGAGTCAGCAATAAGACATCCAATTTGAACGCAATCGATAAACTAAAAGAAGTCGCAAAAATAATGCCATTTGGTATTTCATGTCATAGAAATCACCCAGTGTGGTCGGTATTCTTTTGGAAGGATGGCTGTGGCTGAAATATACAATTAATTACAATATTAACTTCTGTAAATATAAATATCCAGTTCGTTACGATTGAAGAACATTATATTTACATTGTGTGGTGAGAATAATACTGATGGTGAATGTTCCTGAACCCTTGAATTCTATTTGCGATGAGAAGACATCATTAAGCCAGAAAACGGCAGTGATTAGTCTTGTGGGCGCAGGCGGGAAAACCAGTACCTTATTCTGGCTGGCCCGTGAGTTCACAGGTATGGGTAAACGCGTGATGGTCACCACCACGACGCAGATGTACTTGCCCGAAGAAAACATGCCCGTTCTGTTTTGCCGTTCACCCAATATGCTCCCGGGTGCCGCTTTTCCTACACCCGCTGTTGCCTGTTTTGCCGGCTGGAATCAAGAAAATGGCAAAGTGCTGGGGTTCTCTTCGCAGCAAATTGATGTGCTGGCAAAACGAAATATTGCCGATGTGCTGCTGGTTGAATCTGACGGATCTCGCGGTTTCCCGCTTAAAGCCCCAGCTTTGCACGAACCTTGCATACCAGAAAGTAGTCATTTCGTTATTGCCCTCACGGGTGGGCAAACAATCGGCCAACCAATAGGGCCGCAGAATGTACATCGCTGGCCATTGTTTAGCGCAATCACAGGCCTGCAGCAGGGGGAGCGGTTTGGTACTGATGCCCTGAAGCACTTTATTAACCACCCGCAGGGCATGTTTAAACAGGCTCCGTCACAGGCCAAACGCATCTGGCTAATTAACCAATGTTCTCAAAATGAGAATATTAACGGCATTCTGCCAGGCATTCTCGCCAGCACGGATATTGATGCTATTTGGCTGGGGGCGGTCCGGGAGTCTCCACCTATTACCCAGGTCTTACAGCGCAGTGAAAGCGCTGTTAGTTGATAAAAATTTGTCGAGGCAATCATGAAGATTTTCGCAGAAGCAGCAAAACTGGAGCAACAAAACAGCCCCTTTGCGCTGGCTCAGATTGTGGATAGCCGGGGTTCAACACCGCGTCATTGCGCACAAATGTTGGTGCGAAACGATGGCAGCGTGATGGGCACGATTGGCGGTGGAATGATGGAGCGCAGGGTGATTGAAGAGTCGTTGCTGGCCATTACCGAGCGTAAGCCTCGTTTATTTCATGGCCGTATGGCGCGTAAAGGTGAAGATGCTGTCGGCTCCGATTGTGGCGGGGCGATGACAGTTTATATCGATGTTCATGGTCATAACCCGCGGCTGGTTCTGATTGGTGCAGGGCATGTTAACCAGGCGATTGCGAAAGCTGCGGCTACGCTGGATTTTAATATTCACGTCGCGGATGTGTATGCCGATAGCCTAAATCCCGATTATTTCCCTCCGGCGACGCGTTTATTACAGGCGGCAAGTTTCACCGAAGCCATTGAAACGTTGCAAATTGAACCTGAGGACTATGTCGTTATTGCCACCAATAGCCAGGATAAAGAAGCGCTGGATTGTCTTATTCATCGCCCGGTGAAATATCTTGGTTTGTTGGCAAGCCGCCGCAAAGCCCAGACATTCATCCAACAATTGCGCACCAGGTGTGTCCCTGAAACTGAACTGCAGAGATTGCATGCCCCGATTGGTTTTAATATTGGAGCGGAAACACCGCAAGAAATTGCTATTAGTATTTTGGCAGAAATAGTACAGCACCGTCATCAGGCCCCCGGTGGCCCAATGAATGCGCAGGAAACAGCGGGGCAGTTGGTGGTGATTCGTGGTGCGGGTGATATTGCGACCGGCGTGGCATTGCGCCTCTATCATTCAGGTTTCCGTGTGGTGATGCTGGAAATGGCGAAGCCTACGGTGATCCGTTGTTCGGTGGCTTTTGCTCAGGCAATGTTTGACGGCGAAACGACCGTGGAAGGGGTGACAGCTCGCTTTGCTGCGGATGTTGATGAAGTCCCGGCACTACTCCGCGCGGGAATAATCCCGGTATTAGCAGATGAAAAGGCGAGTTTGCTGCCTGCACTGCGGCCCGATGGTCTGGTGGATGCCATTCTGGCAAAAACCAATAAAGGGACATACCGTGGAATGGCGCCGGTAACCATCGCATTGGGTCCTGGATTTGAAGCAGGCAAAGATTGTGACGCCGTGATTGAAACGAATCGAGGGCATTACCTGGGCCGCGTTATTTACCAGGGGAAAGCGCAGGCGAATACCGGCATACCGGGCAATATCAATGGTGAAACCACTCGTCGGGTCATGCGCGCAGAGGTGGCCGGGAAAATACGAAGTTGTGTGAAGCTGGGTGATGTGGTGAGCCAGGGTGATATTGTGGCCTACATTGACGACACGCCGGTAAGGGCCCCTTTAGATGGAATGGTGCGCGGATTGCTCAATGACGGTTTGAGCGTGACTGTCGGTTTTAAAATTGGTGATGTTGACCCACGAGGACTGGCGGCAGATTTTACCACGGTGTCGGATAAGGCCCGTGCCATTGGCGGTGCGGTGCTGGAAGCAATGATGGCATCACCAAAAAAACCAACGCAGCGAAAAGAGGTACCGATCAGGGAAGCGGCACTGGTGGATTAATCCCGCTTCAAGTTGATGAGGTTCCGTTCATCTCTTACAAGGTGAACGGAACCTTAAAAACAACATCTTTTACGGGCAAATCACTGTCCCCGTTTCCCCTCGATACCTTTTTGGCTTTCTCCAGTACCGTCATCAGCGTAGTGGCAAATTTCCGTCGCTCTTCACATTTCTACATTCTGAAGTCACGCTGGTTGAGCAATATCGCGTGTTTAAACATCGGATTTAAACATCAGATTTAAACATCGGAGTAGTTAAAAGGTTGGCGTTTGATAAAACGCCCACGCCCCGCAACACCGGTAAATTCCCCCTGGCTCCAAATTGTTTCGCCGCGTGACAAGGTGTAGCGTATTTGCCCCTGGCAAACCATGCCTTCGTATGGGCTGTAATCGGCGTTGTCATGCAGTTCGCAGTGGCGAATCGAGGTGCTGGTTCTGGGATCGATAATCACCACGTCGGCGTCGAAACCTGGGGCAATGCTGCCTTTTTGTGGCCACAATCCGAACAATTTCGCCGGCATGGCGCTGGTCAGTGAGACAAAGCGTTCTGGTGAAATACGCCCACTCATTACACCTGCGGAAAACAGCAACAGTAAGCGGTTTTCCACCCCTGGCATCCCATTTGGGCAATGGCTGAAATCGCCACCTGAGAGTGCGATTCGTTGTTGATAAGGGAATGTACAGTGGTCGGTGGCGACGACATCAATTGCGCCATCGCTGATACCGCACCATAAAGCGTCTTGTTCGCGTAGGTCACGCAATGGTGGGCTGAGAATAAATTTCAGCGCGTCTTCGCGCAGATACGCGCGTTCATCCAGCATTAAATATTGCGGGCAGGTTTCCACCCAAACTGGCTGATGGCGCACTTTTGCCAGCCGTAAGTAGTCAAGCCCGAGGCCGTTGGACAGATGGACGATATACAGCGGCGCATTGCCCGAAAGCCGTGCCAGATTAATCATCCTCGCGATGGCTTCTGCTTCACATTCCGGTGGGCGGCTGCGGGCGTGATAAATCGGGGCAGTGAGCCCTGCGGCAAGAAAATCAGTGCGTCGTTGGGCAATAACGGCATCATTCTCTGGGTGCACGGTGGTCAGCGCTCCGACTCGTTAAGCCGCTGCAACGCGCGTAAAACATCACTGTCGTTGAGTTTATAGAGATAGGTCAGATAGAGTTTAAAACTGCTGATCCCTTCATCGACCATGGAGGGGATCTCATCGATGATGGCGTCATTAATGTGCTGGATGACCCCGTGAAAGCTATAGTCAATAACGGCTTTATCACGGGCATAGCCGTGATATGCCTCTAATTGGTGGTGCAGGTTACATCCCGCTGGGCCGAATCCCATATGGTCAATAATGGTTGTTGTCCCACCACACGCAGCGGCGCGGGTACCGGTAAAAAAATCATCGCAGCTACGGGCCATTCCGACGTCAATATTAAAATGGGTGTGAACGTCGATCCCACCAGGCATGACGTAGCAGCCTGAGGCATCAATGATTTCACAATCGTCAGGTATGGGAATATCCGCAGCAACCTGTTCGAACAGACCGTTGGCGATTAACACGTCATGTTGTGCCTGGCCCGTGGCATTCACCACACAACCGTTTTTAATCAGTACTTTTTTGGCGTGTTTTGGGGCAGGGATCATGATGATAAACCTCAACGTAGGTCGGATTAGCGTAGCGACATCCGACACTTTTATTTATAAACAGGCGCAAAAGGTGGATGTCGCTAACGCTAATCCACCCTACAACTGCATCAGTCAAAATTATTTCTTCAGTTCAGACAGGTAGGCCAGCGGAATCGAGGCGTACAGCGCAGCACAAGTCACCAGGTGCTCTTTCCAGGTTTTTTCATTCGGCGCATGGGCTTCAGGTTCTTTACCTGGACCAAAACCGATGACTGGAATACCGTGACGTCCCATGATGGAAACGCCATTGGTTGAGAACGTCCATTTGTCCACTACCGGATCTTTGTGGAACAGGCCCTGGTAGGCTTTGCTGAGAGTTTTCACTGTGATGTGGTCTTCTTCCACTTTCCAGGTCGGGAAGTAACATTCTGTTGGATACACAAGGCCGGTCCACGATGGGCGGTCATATTCGTACATCGACACGGTCGCGTTGGCGGCTTTGACCGCATCGAGTGCACGGATTTCTTCCAGCGCACCTTCCCATGATTCACCCCAGGTCAAGCGACGGTCAATGGAGACGGTGCAACTGTCAGCTACAGCGCAACGGCTTGGTGAGGTAAAGAATATTTCAGAAACCGTTAAGGTCCCTTTGCCGAGGAACTCGTCATTGCCCAGGCGGGTTGCCAGTTGTTGTAATTCGTTAAGGATTGGACCCATTTTAAAGATGGCGTTATCACCGCGCTCTGGTGCGGAACCGTGGCAACTCACCCCCTGGACATCGATGCGGATTTCCATGCGCCCGCGTTGCCCACGATAAATCTGGCAGTCTGTGGGTTCGGTACTGACTACGAATTCTGGACGAATCCCTGATTGTTCAATGATGTACTGCCAGCATAGCCCGTCACAGTCTTCTTCCTGAACCGTGCCGGTCACCAGCAAGGTGTACTGATCTTCCAACCCCAAATCTTTGATAATTTTACCGGCATAAACCATTGAGGCCATGCCACCTTCCTGGTCAGATGCGCCACGTCCACCAATTAACTCTTCGGTTTCCATGCCCTCATAGGGATCGAATGACCAGTTTTTCATGTTGCCGACGCCAACGGTGTCGATATGGGCATCCATGGCAATCAGGTGCGGACCGTGGCCAATGTAACCGAGAATATTGCCCATTGGATCGATGTCGATTTTATCGAAACCGACTTTTTCCATCTCTTCTTTGATGCGATGCACGACGCGTTTTTCGTCGCAGCTTTCGCTTGGGATGGCAATCATGTCGCGAAGGAAGCGCGTCATATCAGCTTTGTAGTGTTCAGCTTTTTCTAAAACCAGTTCAAATGGAATCTGCTTAGTCATTTCTCTAACTCCCTTAATGAAACGCTTCAGTGAAACGCTTGGATTCACGCTGTTGTAGGGTAAGTACCTTCCCAGACCACTTCGCGATAATGCTTCACGTCGGTATCCCCTTCGGTATTGATGACCAATACGACGGAATCGCGGTTAAGGCCCAGTTTTGCCATCAATGTTTCGCGCAGCGGATGGTGATGAACGGCGGCGAGCACGCCGAGGCCGACGGCTCCCGATTCGCCAGAAACAATACGTGGGTCATTACCGAGTGGATTACCCAGTACGCGCATGCCAAGAGCGGCAACCGAGTCCTGGCAGGAGATAAATTGCGTGGCGCAGTCGCGAAGCACTGTCCAGCCGAGCGGATTAGGTTCACCACACGCAAGGCCTGCCATGATGGTCGGCATATCGCCGCCTACGTTGACAATCTCCCCTTTCACGCCTGAGCGGAAAATACAATCGGCCAGTTCAGGTTCAACGACCACAGAGTGGAGATGCTGCGGCCCATAAACATCGGCCAGATAACCCAGCACACCCCCCGCCATCGCCCCGACACCGGCCTGTAAAAAGACGTGGGTTGGCCGTTCGATGCCAAGCTGTTTTATCTGTTCGACAGCTTCATCGGCCAGGGTCGAATAGCCCTGCATAATCCAGGTTGGGATTTTGGTGTAGCCTTCCCAGGCGGTATCTTGTACGACTTCCCAGCCACGTTCTTTGGCGGTTTTCATGGTCATCCGAACGGTATCGTCGTAATTCATATCGGTGACGATGCATTCCGCGCCGAGGTTCAGAATGTGATCGACACGTTCTTGTGCTGAACCTTTCGGCATATAGACCACCGCATTCTGCCCCAGTTGCCGTGCAGCCCAGGCCACGCCGCGACCGTGATTACCATCGGTAGTCGTGGCGAAGGTCATTTTTTCTTTGATCGTGTTTTTGATTTTCTCAAAAGAGAAATCGTTGATATCCATCTGGTATTTTTCGCACAATAACTGCGCGATGGCGTAGGTGCCGCCCAGCATTTTGAAGGCATTCAGACCAAAACGTTGTGACTCATCTTTCACCAGGATCTTGCCCACACCGAACAGGTTTGCAAGCGCGTCGAGCTCACACAACGGGGTCGGTTGGTAACCGGCAATTTTCTGGTGAAAAGCACGGGCTTTACGGGTTTGTTCACTGGTGAACAGCGGGGATATTTCACCATTAAATAAACGGTTTTGTTCAATGGCTAACTTCAATGAGAATACAGACATAACCCAACCTCATTTAGCAAAAGGCGTTTTGCTGGAGGAGACTCTGGCCTGCAGGCCAGAGTCCATTTTATTTGACTCGTTTATTTGACTCGTTTAGTGGCATCTTTAAGCAGTTGCTCAAGCACCTGACCAGGATTTGCGTATTTGCGTGACAGGATCATCGCGGCGATGATGTAAGGCTTCCAGCTGGCTTCTTTGTAGGTTTCGATGCGGTATTTTTCGAACACGCCTTCGGTGACTTCACCTTCTTTACAAGAAACACCAGAAATATCAGCAGGCAGGCAGTGCATATAAAGCGCTTCGCCGTCGCGAGTCAGCTCCATCATCTCTTCGGTGCAATGCCAGTTTTTGTGGTTGGCATTTTGTGCCAGACACTTTTTCTCAAGCTGTTTCAGCCCGTCGTGATCATTGGCTCGCAGCAGGGTTGTGCGCTCTTCCATGACTTTGTAAGGCGCCCAGGATTTTGGATAGACGATATCAGCATCTTTAAACGCCTCTTCCATTGAGTTGACCTGACGGAAGCTACCACCAGATTCTTTGGCATTGTTTTTTGCCACTTCCACAACTTCAGGGATCAATTCATAACCGTCTGGATGAGCCAGTGTGACGTCCATACCAAAGCGGGTCATCAGGCCGATGATGCCTTGTGGAACCGACAGTGGCTTGCCGTAGCTTGGGGAGTAGGCCCAGGTCATGGCGATTTTTTTGCCTTTAAGGTTTTCCAGCGAACCAAAATGTTCACGCAGCCAGGCCAGATCCGCCATGGATTGTGTCGGGTGATCGATGTCGCACTGCAGGTTGACCAGTGCAGGACGCTGTGGCAACACACCTTGCTCGTAACCCTCATCCAGAGCCGCACCGACTTCACGCATATAAGCGTTGCCGGCACCGAGGAACATGTCATCGCGAATACCGATGGCGTCAGCACAGAAGGAGATCATGTTGGCGGTTTCACGGACTGTTTCGCCGTGGGCAATTTGTGATTTACCTTCATCAAGGTCTTGTTGCGCAAGACCCAGCATGTTCAGCGCGGAAGCGTAAGAGAAACGGGTTCGGGTCGAGTTATCACGGAAAACTGAGATGCCCAAACCATTGGTAAATACGTTAGTGGCAATGTTATCTGCGCGCATTGACTTGAGTGCTGCCGCAACGTCGAGGACTTGCTTAAGCTCGTCCGGACTCTGTTCCCAGGTTAATAGAAAATCCTTTTCATGAAGATGAGAGTTAAGTTTGCTGAGATCTTTAATTAAATCATTCATCGTTTTCATCAAAACACCCTTTGTAATGACTGGTCGCAGGACTGCTGTACTGTGCAGAATTAACCCAACAAATTTGTTTGAGCTATTTAGTCATTAACAATAAGTATGCCAGGAGAGGAAAAATGGCTGATTGACTGAGAAGGAGGAATTGAATTTGTGAACACACTCGCAAAAAGGACGCTGTCTTGACGAGTTGATTATGACTTGTTTCAATTATGTAAAAATAAAATTCAATGATAACGAGATAATCCTGGCAGTGGGTTGGGGATTTTCATCAATGGGCCCTTCAAATTGATAACCACTATGGGTGAATTATCACTTTGATAATTAAGCTGTAAATTTTTATAAGAAATTAATTGTTAGCAAATGAAATTAACCGATAACTGTCAACGTTTTCATTTTTCAGATTGATATTATAAGCCGTGTCTATGAGGTTAGTGGAAGTATCATTAGACGGTGAATGGATGTGATTCTTTAATTGTAATGGAGACTATCAAATATGATGGCTGTAAATACTCAGTCGGTGTTGATGCAGATCCAACCGACAATCATCCGGTTTGCTAAGATGCTGGCTAGCGTATTGCAACTGGAAATCGAGATAGTTGATATCAACTTGGTTCGCGTGGCAGGCACTGGGCCGTATGAAAAGTCTTTAGGGCATAAACTCAATACCAATGCGCCATTATTGAAGTATGTCATTGAGACAAAAAAAGAAAAAGTCGTTACTCAGCCGGGTTCTGACCCTCTTTGTAAAAAGTGTGTTGATAAGCATAATTGCCGTGAAAAAGCCTTCCTCGGTACACCGGTCATTTTTCAGAACACCTGCGTTGGTGTTATTAGCCTGGTGGCACTTAACTATGAGCAACAAGAACGGATAAGAGACAATTTGCGAGAGTTCTCCGATTACGTTCAACATATTTCTAGTATTTTTATAACAAAATTGCTCGAAGACCAAAATGGTGGGAGCAACTCAAGTCGGATGCTGTTAAGTCTGACCGAACATATGGATCAGGGCGTATTGATCCTTGATAAAAATAACCAGTTAAAATTTGCGAATCCTGTCGCATTAAAAAAACTAAATGCCACTCATGAGCAGGTAATGGGGAAGACGTTTGCTGTGCGTGCACTCACTTTTCAGAATTCTTTCTCAAGCGGGCATATGCAATATATTATTTCCTTCGATGACCGCAGCGAAATAATTATTGGTCAGTTACATTCTGTGCAGGACAACCAAGTTTTTTTAATGGCTTTCCATCAGTCACACACGTCTGTCAATACTGAATTAAGCAACGAAGTCCCACACATTGAACATCTCATTGGTGAGTGCCCGCCGATGCAAGTGTTAAAGCGCTTGATAAGCCGCATAGCACCTGGCCCGTCGAGTGTGATGATTTCGGGTGAAAGTGGCACCGGTAAAGAAGTGGTGGCGTGGTCGATTCATAAACTCAGTAATCGTAACGATAAACCCTTTATTGCAATTAACTGTGCCGCCATCCCTGAACAACTGCTGGAGAGCGAACTGTTTGGTTACGTCAAAGGTGCTTTTACTGGGGCGTCGACCAACGGTAAAGAAGGGCTGATTCAGGCCGCCGATCAGGGTACGCTTTTCCTCGATGAAATTGGTGATATGCCATTAATCATCCAGGCAAAATTGTTGCGTGCCATTGAAGCTCGTGAGGTTCAACCCATCGGTGCAAGCAGGCCAATCCCTGTCGATATTCGCATCATTTCCGCTACCAACCAGAATCTGGAAAAGTATGTTGCCGAGGGGAAGTTTCGCGAGGACCTCTACTACCGCCTGAATGTTATACCGGTAACACTGCCACCGCTGCGGGATCGCAAAGAAGATTTGTCATTGTTGATTCACTATTTTCTTAATTTGCACACCAAGCGCATTGGGTTGGTTTACCCTGGCATTGCACCTAATGTGATGGCATTGCTGGCGGATTATCACTGGCCAGGAAATTTGCGTGAGCTCAGTAACATGATGGAGTACCTGGTCAACGTCGTCCCACCTGGCGAAGTGATTACCACCTCGCTATTGCCACCGAGCCTCGTCAATCAACGGCATATTGTGGCTGATATCTCCATCTCCCACACGGAACGAAATAACGATTACAGTGAACTATCTGAAAATGGAACGCATGCGCTGGAGGATATGGAAAAAAATCTTATTGCCGAAGCGTTGGTGCGCCACGGTAGTAAAAAACTGGCCGCGGATGAACTGGGGATAGGGATTGCGACGCTGTATCGCAAGATTAAGAAGTATGAGCTGGTCCCCGCCTGAAACGAATTCAGGTCGAGTGGAACAGGGGAGTCGATACGTTAATCGCTCCCCATGGGTTTATGCTTCGCAATCGCATTCCTGAATCGCATCGACAATCATCTGGTACCCAGTACAACGGCATAAATTACCCGCCAGGCCCTGGCGAATTTGTAGCACCGTCATAGGCTGGCTACGCGGTTTTGCCAGTAACGCGCTGGCTGCCATGATAAACCCAGGCGTGCAAAATCCACATTGCACGGCACCGCTATTGGCAAAAACTTGCTGAAGGCGAGAGGGTTGCCCATTCACATATTCACCTTCCACGGTACGAATAGTTTTACCCTGCGCCCACACAGCCAGATAAAGGCAGCTATCAATGGCGACACCGTCCACCAGTACCGTACAGGCTCCGCATTCACCTACACAGCAACCCTGCTTAATGCTGAGGAAACCTTGTGCGCGTAGCACATCGGATAACGGCATCGCGGGGGAGACACTCAATTGATAGTTGGCGCCGTTAATCTGGCAGTTGATGGTTTTGCTATTCATTGCGATGTCGCTATTCATTAATAGTCCCTCCAGCTTGTTTCACTGCCTGCTCGATAACGCGTTTTGCTAGTGTACTAATCAGATGTAAACGGAAAGATTTTTCAGCACGCCAGGAGGTTCTCGGTGACACATCTTTGGTGACCGCTTCCGCGATAGCCGCCAGGGTTTGTTGTGTTAACGGTTGCCCAAGTGCTGCTTGTTCGGCATGAGTACAACGTACCGGAGTGGGTGCGGCTACCCCGAAGGCCAGTTTGATTTCCTTGAAGTGACCTGCGTCTAATTCACACAGCGCACTACAGCCAATCGTTGAAATGTCCATGGCGTCGCGCATCGCATATTTGAAACTCGCCGCACCTTTGTTACGGTAATTTTCTGGCTTGAAATGGAATGCTACCAGCAACTCACCTGCGGATAATGCCACTTTTCCAGGCCCGGTGTGAAAACCGTTTATCGAGGTAAAGCGGGTGCCCTGTGGTGTGGCAATTTCCAGCTCGGCATCGTAAATAAGCGACGGGCAGGCTGAGTCTGCACTGGTTGCACCATTGCAAATATTACCGCCGTAGGTGGCGACATTACGGATTTGTGGCCCTGCAATGACTGCGGCGGATGACGCTAGCGCCGGCAGATGTTGTTGTACTAGCGGGTGGTCAATGAGTTCGTTAAATGTGGTGCCTGAACCGATGCGAATATGGCCGGTGTTGTTGCAGGTCACGCCGCGCAATTCAGGGAGATCGTGAATATCCACGATACGGCGAAAACGCGGGTTAAGATGATGGAGTTGAATCAATACATCCGTTCCGCCTGCGAGCAAGCGGGCTTGGTCGTCTTCCATCAGCAGAGCTACTGCGTGTGCTACGCTATCGGCATGATGGTAACTTTCAATGTCATACATAGCATTATCCTTTTATCAGCCCGGCATCGACAAACTCCTGAAACAGACGTTTGGGCGTGAGGGGAAGCGTGTTGATGGCAACACCCGTCGCCATGCGTACGGCATTACGAATGGCCGCTGCAGGGGAGATAATCGGCGGTTCACCCAACGCTTTGTGGCCATAAGCCGACTGCGGTTCGTCAGTATCAACAAAGGCGCATTCCAGCGCTGGCAGGTCAGGCATCGTCGGCATTTTGTAATCCAGCAGGTTAGGGTTACGTACCACACCGCTTTGCTCATCGACGATGAGTTCTTCGAACAGTGCCATGCCAATAGCCATTCCCATACCGCCATGAACCTGCCCTTCAGCGAGCGTAGGGTTAAGAATTCGTCCCGAATCATGCAGATTTAAGATGCGATTGATAGTGACTTTACACAGCGGAATATCGACGGTGACATCGACAAACGTGCAGCCGTATGTTGGTGGGTTGGTCTGGGTTTTAAATGAAGACTCAGCCGAAAGTTGCCCTCCTTGTTCCGGGTGATAGAAAGCATTCATTGCCAGGTCTGCCACGCTCAGAAGCAGGTGTTCAGGTTGCGTTTCCAGCACGATATTGCCGTCAGTGATCGTCAAGTTCATTTCAGGAAGATGCAGCATCAACGAGGCGTGATGGAGGATTTTTTGCCTTAAAATTTGTGCGGCTTCTCGCAATGCAGGGGCAGTGACATAACTTTGGCGTGACGCAAATGCACCGGGGTCAAACGGTGTGATATCCGTGTCCTGGGTGGAAATGGTGTGAACCATTTCGAATGGCATACCTACTGTTTGCGCGACCATTTGCGCAAATACGGTGTCTGCACCTTGCCCGATTTCCGTGGCTCCACTTTGCAGATTGATTATTCCGTCCTGATTAAGCACTAAGCGCACGCTGGCAATTTCAACGCCCACCGGCCAGGTATTGGAGGTATAGCTAAAACAGGCAACGCCTACGCCGCGGCGAACATCTCCCTTGGTTTGCAAACAAGCCGCTTTACGCTCATCCCATCCGAAGCTTTCTCGGCCTTGTTTCAGACACTCAATTAAACCCGCGCTGTAAATTGGCCTGTTGTACAACGTGTTGATATCACCTTCACGGGCGGCATTGAGCAGACGAATATCTACCGGGTCGATGTTTAAGGTGCAAGCGGCATCGTCGAGTAATGATTCAAGCGCAAAGATGACTTGCGGTGCGCCATAGCCACGCATGGCACCTGCAGTAGGAAGGTTGGTATAGGCGGTAGTGGCATGGAAACCATAAGCGCTGCGCGGGTAGAGCCACGAGATTTTACTGCCCGCAGCGACGGCAATGGAATGCCCGTGCGAGGCATAAGCGCCCGTGTTGGACAGTATATCCAGCTGGAAACCCTTTAAGATGCCCTCAGACGAGATGCCTAATTGCGCATCAATATGGAAAGCATGACGGGTACGCGAGGAGAAGAAACATTCTTCACGGCTGATTAACACTTTGACCGGGATGCCGCCAAGTTTCAGCGTCAGAAATGCCGCCATCGGCTCTTCCAGCACATCCTGTTTATTACCAAACCCGCCGCCAATGTAGGGCTTGACCACCCGTACTTTTGACCATGACATATTGAGCGCTTGAGCGGTAATGCGGCGCACGATGTGCGGAATTTGGGTACTGGAAACAATGGTGATACGGCCGGGTTGTTCCATCCATGCAAAGCAGGTGACGCCTTCCATATGGCAGTGCTGCACGATGGGGGTGTTAAAGCTGCCGGAGCATTGGTAATCCGCGGCGTTTATAGCCGCCAACGGGTTGTTCGTTGAGGATTCGCTGCGTTTGAGCAGGTTTCCACCTTCATGAATAGCAGGGGCATCTGCTGCCAGTGCTGCTTTAGGTGAGGTGATAACGGGTAATTCTTCCCAGGTGACAACCACCGTTTCAGCCGCTTTTTCTGCCGTGAGTTCATCACGTGCAACGACGATAGCAACGGCATCGCCGAAATGCCGAACATGTTGGGTGAGTAAGAAGCGATCGGCTACGTCCTGCTTCGCAGGGTCAAGTGTCCAGGCGTGGCCTGCGGTAGCGAAGGGGATTTCAGGTACATCTTGCCAGGTAAAGACGGCGACGACGCCGGGGATTTCTAGCGTTGAGCTGTAATCAATAGCGCGGGCATAACCGTGTGCTATCGGGCTGCGAACGTATTTGGCATAACACATGCCAGCCATCGGCATATCGTCGGTATATCGGGCTTGCCCTGTGACTTTAGCCAGCGCATCAACGCGCAAACAGGGCAATCCTAATGGTGTCTTACCCATTCTTTCTGACATGGTATTGTCTCCATCCTCAGGAATAAGATCATGATTTATTTCAATCTCCTGAGTGAAGCAAGATGTGCGCCAGTCAGCGCCATATGCCATTTCATATCTTCAGAGTGTTATGTTCATCATAAAAAAGGTCTAGGCAGGAGGGGATTGCGTCAGTAAGAGGGGGGATAATTTTTCTCACAATGATATTGGGTGTTCATTATGATAATTGACAGATAAGAGCAAGTGAGGACTGACCTTGATGGCAGTCCCTCACTCAAATTTGATGGGGCTAAATGATGATTTTCTTGCCACCACGACTGACCGTCGTCGCTTGCCCATCGGCACCATAAAGATTCGGTTCCTGATGCGGCTTGAGGATTGCCAGCGCTTGTTCATTACGCGCTAACTGATCCTCTAATAACCAACCGTTGTGCTGGTTAATATCACGTAAATGTTGAGTTTTTTGCGTGATCGTCTGCCAGCGTTGGTTAATATCCGTGCTGGGTGTAGTTTCAGTTTTCTGTGCGGCACGACGCTGCTGCTCAAGATAATCAAGCGTTGCCAGTAATGAGCTTTTATCTTCAGTTACACGTTGCAATGCACTGCCATTGACATGGCCTGCGGATAATTGTTGCTGTTCGGCGTCCATCACCTCTTTAAGAGAGTTGAGAACCACAGTCATTTGATCCATCACTTCTAACAGACGACTCATGCAATTATTTACTCGATATATAGCTTTGAGCTTCCTGGATTAACGCATCGGCGATTTTGCCGGTATCCATTTTCAGTTCACCGTTACGGATAGCCGTTTTGAGTTCTTCAACGCGTTCCATATTGATATCCCCAATGCCTGGCTGAATTAACTTAGCCTGTGCGTCACTGAGTGTCACATTGGTGCTTTTTGGTGTCGTGCTTTTTCCCTGCAGGCTCTTTTGAATCGGAGCTCCAGGAGTTTCACGTGATTGTACTGTACTTACCGGTTTCAAAGGAGACGTGCGATCAATGCTCATTATTTTTTCCTCATCGAGGGGTAATATCTATCATCTGTTAATACACTATCGGCAGTCATCACAAAATCTTTAAAACCTTCTTGAACTCCATCGGAATATTATAAGTTTATCAGAATATTCCCATCAGGGTCGACGACTCCGCTCACTATCTGCCCAGAATTCATTCGTACCCGTGCAGTTTGTGCAACAGCCGCATTGTTCAGTGCCCGGCCTTCACTATTTACGCTGAATCCGTCACCTGCGGCCACGACTTGGACCTGCTGCCCCGCTTTTATTCGCCACGACTGGCGCACCATCGACAATAAAATCGGCTGATTCGGAGCGATATCACGCAGTGTCGTGGCGCTGTTTGCCTGGTTTATGTCCAATATGGTACGCGGAGGGAGTTGATCCAGTCGTCCACGTTTAAGTTGTAGCAGACTTTGGTCGATGACGCTGCCGCGGGGTAAGGCTTGGGTGGCCACCACGTAATTCCCGGTCGCCTGGACTTCTGCCTGAATGTATCGCTTATCGTTACCGCATTTCGCCATCACGCTCACGGTTCCCCACAGGCGGCTATTTCCTGGCATTGAAAAATCAGGTAGTGGGCAGGGCGGTAATTGCGCATCAGGTGTTTTCACTTTCACTGACACATCGTCACTTATCCCCACCAGACGCTGCTGAAAAAACAGGCTCAAAGGTGCATCCAGAATACTGGCCTTTGCCAACGGGCAAGCCAACAAAAGGGCGATTGTGCTCCAGGTTTTCAGACCAGTCATGAAACTTCTCCTTGTTCAGGTGGCAGTAATTTTAACTGCACACCGAAATGATCAAGGCGATAAATAGCGACGCATTTTGTGCCTATTCCAACGATAACGCACACGTAAGGAGCTTTAAGCTGTCGGACAAATCCTAATTATGCGGAGGGTACATGCTAGACAAACTGGATGCCGCGCTGCGATTTCAGCAAGAAGCGATAAATTTGCGCGCCCAGCGTCAGGAAATTCTGGCTGCAAATATCGCCAATGCGGATACCCCGGGCTACCAGGCTCGCGATATTGATTTTGCCAGTGAAATGAAAAAAGTGATGGAAAAGGGTCGTGCTGAAGGCAGCGGTGTTGCGCTTGCGCTCACGTCCGCGCGCCATATCCCTGCGGCAACACACTCAGCACCTTCGCTTGATCTTCTCTACCGCGTTCCTGACCAGCCTTCGATGGATGGTAATACCGTCGATATGGACCGTGAACGTACACAATTTGCCGATAACAGCCTGAAATACCAGTCCGACCTTACGGTTTTGGGCGGCCAAATCAAAGGCATGATGTCGGTGCTGCAGCAATAGGGTGGCTAACAAATGGCTTTACTGAATATTTTTGATATTGCCGGCTCCGCGATGACTGCGCAGTCCAAGCGTATGAACGTGGCGGCGAGTAACCTGGCTAACGCCGATAGTGCAACTGGCCCAGACGGCCAACCTTATCGCGCTAAGCAGGTTATTTTCCAGGTTGATGCAGCCCCAGGTGCTGAAACGGGTGGCGTCAAAGTGACGGGTGTCGAAGAAAGCCAGGCACCGGACAAACTGGTGTTCCAGCCCGGTAACCCGCTGGCTGACGCCAAAGGTTATGTACGGATGCCGAATGTCGATGTGGTGGGTGAGATGGTCAACAGCATGTCGGCATCACGTAGCTATCAGGCCAACGTCGAAGTACTCAACACCGTGAAAAGCATGATGTTGAAAACCCTGACTCTGGGTCAGTAAAGGAGTGACTGATGGGAATCGCCGTTAATATGAATGACACCACGACCAGTGGTGTTAATGCATTATCGGGTAGCAGTAATGTAACAGGTAACAACTCGGCTGACCTGCAAAGTAGTTTTTTGACGCTGCTTGTCGCGCAGCTTAAAAATCAGGATCCCACTAACCCTCTGCAAAACAATGAACTGACCACTCAGCTGGCGCAAATCAGCACCGTCAGTGGCATTGAGAAGCTCAATACTACGCTCGGTTCAGTGTCAGGCCAGTTGACCAACAACCAGTCTGTACAGGCCAGCGCCTTGATTGGTCACGGTGTCATGATCCCTGGTTCGAAAATTTTGGCAGGGAGTGAAGCGACTACACCTTTTGGTGTTGAGTTGCAGCAAGCGGCCGATAAAGTCACTGCGACCGTTACCGACAGTAGCGGCAAAGTGGTACGCACACTCGATATTGGTGCACTCAGCGCAGGCGTCCATACCTTCAACTGGGATGGCAGCATGACGGATGGCACAACCGCACCGGATGGGGCTTACAACGTCGCCATCAATGCCAGTAGCGGCGGTACACAACTGGTTGCTCAGCCGCTGAATTTTGCGTTGGTGAGCGGTGTGACGCTCAGTAACGGTAGTACCTTGCTCGACCTCGGTACTTACGGCACCTCCACACTTGACGATATCAGGCAGATTATTTAAGCCTTCAACCCTTTGCAGGAGTAAGAAATGGCGTTTTCTCAAGCGGTCAGCGGCCTGAATGCTGCGGCCACCAACCTCGACGTAATTGGTAACAACATTGCCAACTCCGCCACCTACGGTTTTAAATCTGGCAGTGTTTCTTTCGCTGATATGTTCGCGGGCTCTAAAGTGGGTCTGGGCGTAAAAGTTGCGGGTATCACTCAGGACTTTAACGACGGTACAACCACCAACACCGGGCGCGGTCTGGATGTGGCGATTAGCCAGAACGGTTTCTTCCGTATGGTTGATACCAACGGTTCTGTTTATTACAGCCGTAATGGTCAGTTTAAATTAGATGAAAACCGCAACCTGGTGAATATGCAGGGTATGCAGTTAACGGGCTACCCGGCAACCGGCACGCCGCCAACGATTCAGGAAGGGGCAAACCCGGTTGGGCTTTCTGTTCCAAATACCCTGATGGCCGCGAAAACCACCACTACCGCATCAATGCAGATCAACCTGAACTCCACTGATGCTACACCGGCAAAAACACCATTTAACGCCGCTGATTCAGATACCTATAACAAAAAAGGTTCTATCACTGTCTTTGACAGCCAGGGTAACGCCCATGATATGAACGTCTTCTTTGTTAAAACCACGACTAACAATACCTGGGATGTTTACACCCAGGACAGCAGCGTGGTGGGTAGTACCGCGCTGAAAGGCAATCCCATGGTGTTCAACAGCAGCGGTATCTTGACCGGTGGCACTACCAACAAATTGATTACCGGGGCGATTAATGGTGCAACGCCAGCAACATTTGACCTCAGCTTCTTGAACTCGATGCAGCAGAACACCGGCTCAAACAACATCGTTGCGGCTAATCAGAATGGCTATAAGCCAGGTGATCTGGTGAGCTACCAGATCAACGATGACGGCACGCTTGTGGGTAACTACTCCAACGAGCAAACCCAGCAGTTAGGCCAGATTGTTCTGTCTAACTTTGCCAACCCGGAAGGTTTAGCTTCTGAGGGTAATAACGTGTGGTCTGCTTCAAGTGCCTCCGGCGTTGCGCTGTTGGGTACTGCAGGGACAGGTAATTTCGGTAGCCTGACCAACGGTGCGCTGGAGTCTTCGAACGTCGATTTGAGTAAAGAACTGGTCAACATGATTGTTGCGCAGCGTAACTACCAGTCGAATGCGCAAACCATCAAAACCCAGGACCAGATCCTCAACACCCTGGTTAACCTGCGCTAAGCACTGACGGAATAGCTTAATGGATCACGCAATTTATACCGCCATGGGTGCGGCCAGTCAGACGCTGAATCAACAAGCGGTGACGGCCAGCAACCTGGCAAATGCTTCAACACCGGGTTTCCGTGCGCAGCTTACGGCATTGCGATCGGTGCCGATCGAGGGGCTTTCTCTGCCGACTCGTACCCTGGTAACGGCTTCAACGCCAGGCGTGGATATGTCGCAAGGGCAGCTTGATTACACCCAACGTCCGCTGGATGTTGCACTGCAACAGGATGGCTGGCTGGCGGTACAAAGTGCTGATGGTACTGAAGCTTATACCCGCAACGGCAATATGCAGGTGAGTCCTGCCGGGCAGTTGACCATCGGCGGGCAACCGGTGATGGGTGATGGTGGCCCGATTGCTGTACCTCAGGGTGCGCAGCTGACTATCGCGGCAGACGGCACCATTTCTGCACTTAACGCGGGTGACCAGCCTAATACCGTGGCACCGATTGGCCGTTTGAAACTGGTGAAAGCCACCGGTCAGGAAGTGGTGCGCGGCGATGATGGCTTTTTCCGTCCGAGTGAAAGTGCTCAGGCGATGCGTGGAGCAACGTTGCAGGCTGATGACAACATCTCATTGATGTCTGGCGTCCTGGAAGGCAGCAACGTTAAACCCGTGGAAGCTATGGCCGACATGATCGCGAACGCCCGTCGTTTTGAAATGCAGATGAAAATTATTTCAAGCGTTGATGAAAACGAACAGCGTGCCAATCAATTGCTGTCGATGACTTGATAATCAGCCGCGACACTAACAGGAATTCAACATGATCAGTTCTTTATGGATCGCTAAAACCGGTCTTGATGCCCAACAAACCAACATGGATGTGATTGCCAACAACCTGGCAAACGTCTCCACCAATGGTTTTAAGCGTCAACGCGCGGTGTTTGAAGACTTGCTGTACCAGACAATTCGTCAGCCTGGTGCGCAATCTTCTGAACAGACCACACTGCCGTCAGGTTTGCAGATTGGTACTGGCGTGCGTCCGGTGGCAACCGAACGCCTGCACAGCCAGGGTAACTTGTCACAAACCAACAACAGCAAAGATGTGGCGATTAAAGGCCAGGGTTTCTTCCAGGTGCAACTGCCCGATGGCACCAGTGCCTATACCCGTGATGGTTCATTCCAGGTGGATCAGAATGGCCAGTTGGTTACCGCAGGCGGCTTCCAGGTGCAACCTGCGATTACCATCCCTGCCAATTCCCTGACCATTACCGTTGGACGAGATGGCATCGTGAGCGTGACTCAACAGGGGCAGGCGCAGCCAGTTCAGGTGGGTCAGCTTAATTTGACCACCTTTATGAATGACACCGGTCTGGAAAGTTTGGGTGAAAACTTGTATGCCGAAACCCAGTCTTCCGGTACGCCAAACGAAAGCACCCCAGGGCTTAACGGCGCGGGCTTGCTGTATCAGGGGTACGTTGAAACCTCTAACGTGAACGTGGCTGAAGAACTGGTGAATATGATCCAGGTTCAGCGCGCATACGAAATCAACAGTAAAGCCGTTTCTACTACTGACCAGATGCTGCAAAAGTTGACGCAGCTGTAAGGCGTTTGCCGGTGTGAGTTTTTCGCACCGGCTGTCGTTATCTGAATGACCTGAAGATGAAAGCAATGCAAAACCCAATGGTTCTTCGTTCTATCGTGATGTTTCTGGTGCTCGCTACAAGTGGCTGCGCATTGATACCAACAAAACCGCTGGTGGAAGGGGTGACAACAGCCCAGCCAGTACCTGGCCCTGCACCGATAGTTAATGGTTCTATTTTCCAGACGGCGCAACCGGTGAACTATGGGTATCAACCACTGTTCGAAGACCGTCGCCCACGGAACGTCGGTGACACCTTGACCATTGTGCTCCAGGAAAATGTCAGTGCCAGTAAGAGTTCGTCGGCTAATGCCAGCCGTGATGGCGAAACAAACTTTGGATTTAACGTAACACCGCGTTATCTCGAAGGACTGTTCGGTAATAACCGTGCGAATCTCGATGTTGAAGGCGGCAACAGTTTCAACGGTAAAGGTGGGGCGAATGCCAGTAACACCTTTAGCGGAACCTTAACCGTGACGGTCGATCAGGTGCTGGCAAACGGCAACTTGCACGTCGTGGGTGAAAAACAGATAGCCATTAATCAGGGCACCGAATTTATTCGTTTCTCCGGTGTGGTGAATCCTCGCACGATCAGTGGCTCCAACACCGTGTCGTCCACACAAGTGGCGGATGCGCGCATTGAATATGTCGGCAACGGCTATATCAACGAAGCGCAGAACATGGGCTGGATGCAACGCTTCTTCCTTAATTTATCACCGATGTAAGCGAGGATAACATGGCCAAATATTTATTCGGATTACTGATGCTGGTGGCAACACTTGCGCAAGCTGACCGCATTCGCGACCTGACAACGGTTCAGGGTGTACGTGAAAACTCCTTGATTGGATATGGCCTGGTGGTCGGTCTTGATGGTACGGGTGACCAGACTACGCAAACGCCTTTTACCACTCAAACCATGAACAACATGCTTTCGCAGTTGGGGATTACGGTTCCTGCGGGCACCAACATGCAGCTTAAAAACGTGGCTGCGGTAATGGTAACGGCGAAATACCCCGCATTTGCACGCTCAGGGCAGAATATCGATGTCGTGGTTTCGTCCATGGGTAACGCCAAAAGCTTGCGTGGTGGCACATTGCTGATGACTCCAATGAAAGGGGTCGACAACCAGGTTTACGCGCTGGCGCAAGGCAATATTCTGGTGGGTGGTGCGGGAGCCTCTTCGGGTGGGAGCAGCGTTCAGGTTAACCAACTTAATGGTGGCCGAATCTCCAATGGTGCGGTGATTGAACGTGAATTAGCGGGTACTTTTGGCTCTGGCAATATCATCGGTCTGCAACTGAACAATGATGATTTCACGCTGGCTCAGCAAATTACTGACACCATTAACCGCTCGCGTGGTTATGGCAGCGCGTCGGCTATTGATGCCCGAACCATCCAAATTCGGGTCCCGACTGGAAACAGCTCGCAAGTCCGTTTACTGGCTGATATTCAGAACCTCGAAGTGAATATGCCAGCGCAGGATGCCAAGGTGATAATCAACTCACGTACCGGTTCGGTGGTGATGAACCAGGAAGTGACGCTGAATACTTGTGCTGTAGCGCAGGGTAACTTGTCAGTCACGGTAAATCGTCAGGCGCAGGTGAGCCAGCCGGATACGCCATTTGGCGGCGGTCAGACCGTGGTGACACCGCAAACGCAAATCGATCTGCGTCAAAATGGCGGGGCGTTGCAACGTGTTAACGCCAGCGCCAATCTCAACACAGTGGTGCGAGCGCTGAATACGTTGGGTGCAACACCAATGGAATTGATGTCGATTTTGCAATCTATGCAAACGGCAGGTTGTTTGCGTGCCAAAGTGGAAATTATCTGATGCTTAACGATACCCAATCACTGGCGAATGCTGCGTGGGATGCTAATTCTCTTAACGAGCTAAAAGCGAAAACCGGGCAAGATCCTAAAGGCAACATGAAGTCGGTTGCCCGCCAGGTGGAAGGGATGTTCGTGCAAATGATGCTCAAAAGCATGCGTGAAGCGCTGCCAAAAGACGGTATGTTTAGCAGCGAACAGACCCGTATGTATACCAGCATCTATGACCAGCAAATTGCGCAACAGCTCAGTGCCAAGGGGCTTGGGCTGGCCGATATGATGGTCGAGCAAATGGGCGGCAATGCCGACCCATTGGAAGATGCGGGTAAGGTGCCGATGAAGTTTGATCTGCAAACGGTGACCAGTTTCCAGAACCAGGCGTTAACGCAAATGGTGCGCCAGGCTATCCCTAAAGCCCCTTCTAACGAAGAGCCGCTCACGGGTGATAGCAAAGACTTCCTGGCGCAGCTTTCGCTTCCGGCCAGACTCGCCAGTGAACAAAGCGGTATTCCTCATCACTTGATTCTGGCGCAAGCGGCGCTTGAATCTGGCTGGGGGCAGCGGCAGATCCTGACTGAAAAAGGTGAGCCGAGCTTTAATCTGTTTGGTGTAAAAGCCAACAGCAGTTGGAAAGGGCCGGTCACTGAAATCACCACCACTGAATATGAAAACGGTGACGCGAAAAAGGTTAAAGCGAAATTCCGCGTTTACAGCTCTTATCTTGAAGCACTTTCTGATTACGTCGCTTTGCTGACGCGAAACCCACGCTACGCCGCAGTGACCAACGCTAATACCGCAGAGCAAGGCGCACAAGCGCTACAGAATGCAGGCTATGCCACTGACCCGAACTATGCCCGCAAACTGACTGGCATGATTCAACAGATGAAAGCGATGGGTGAGAAAGTGGCAAAAGCGTATAGCAATGACTTATCAAATTTGTTCTGAAGCTCGTCATACTTCGAGTTACCGAGGTGTTGGCTACACTCACAAACCCCAGTCACTTACTTGATGTAAGCTCCTGGGGATTTGCTCCCTTACCGCCTGGCTGCAACTCGAATTATTTAGAGCTTGTCCCTCAAGTCCTGCCGGAAACTGCCGATACTTCCTGACAGGAACCGTGATTAATGCGCTAAGGAAATTTCATGTCCAGTAGCCTGATTAACAGTGCCATGAGTGGCCTGGGTGCTGCCCAGGCGGCACTGAATACCGTCAGTAACAACATTTCTAACTACAACGTCACAGGCTATACCCGCCAGACTACCGTTTTATCTCAGTCACAAAGTACGCTGGCTGCGGGGGGATGGATTGGGAACGGTGTGCAAGTCAGCGGTGTGCAACGTGAATATGATGCGTTCATCACTAACCAACTGCGCGCAGCACAAACGCAAAGCAGTGGTCTGAATACCCAGTATCAGCAAATGTCTAAGATAGACAACATGCTGTCTGGAAGCACAAATACCCTCGCCACCACGATGCAAAGCTTCTTTACCGGTCTGCAAACGCTGGTCAGTAACTCTGAAGACCCAGCGGCACGTCAGGCATTACTGGGTAATGCCAGCGGTTTGGTCAACCAGTTTAAGGTGACGGATCAGTATCTACGCGATCAGGATAAGCAGGTGAATACCGCTATCCAGAGCAATGTGGAACAAATCAATAACTACACAAGCCAGATTGCGAATCTGAATAACCAGATTTCACGTCTGACCGGCGTAGGTGCGGGTGCTGCACCTAACGATCTGCTTGATCAGCGTGATCAGTTGGTGAGCGAGCTCAATCAGATTGTCGGTGTTGAAGTTAGCATTCAGGACAGTGGCACTTATAACGTGTCTATCGCCAATGGTTTAACTCTGGTGCAAGGCGACAGAGCCAATAAACTGGCGGCTGTCTCATCCAGCGCTGACCCATCACGTATCACTGTTGCGTATGTCGATCCCGCTTCAGGCACCATAGAAATCCCTGAAAGCCAACTGAACAACGGCACGCTGGGCGGTGTGTTGAATTTCCGTTCTGAGGATTTGGACAGCGCGCGTAATCGCCTGGGGCAATTGGCTCTGGCGTTTGGCGATGCGATGAATCAGCAACATGGTAAAGGTATTGATGCCAATGGTGATGTGGGCGAAGATTTCTTTGCGTACGGTGAGCCGTCGGTATTAAGCAATACTAAAAATGCTTCAGATTCGACAATGCTGAGTGCAAAAGTCACTGACAGCAAAGCGGTACAGTCCAGCGACTACAAAGTGGTATTTAATGATCCTAACTGGCAAATCACGCGACTGTCAGACAATAAGGCATTCTCCCCAACAGTAGACGTCGATGTAAATGGTAACAAAAGCCTGAGTTTCGACGGCTTAAAAATCGACATTAGCGGTACGCCTGCGACGAAGAATGACAGTTTCATCATTAAGCCGGTTTCAGACGTTGTCGTTAATATGAAAGTCCTCATTGCCGATGAAAGTCAACTGGCATTAGCGGGCAATCCCTCCGGTGGCGCTAGCGATAACCGTAATGCTCAGGCACTGTTGGATTTGCAAAGCAGTAACGTTGTCAACGGCAATAAATCGTTTAACGACGCGTATGCAACCCTGGTCAGTGACGTGGGGAATAAAACCAGCACCCTGAAAGTCACCACGACGACGCAAAATAATGTGGTCACACAGCTGAGTAACCAACAGCAGTCAATCTCTGGCGTCAACCTTGACGAAGAGTACGGTAATTTACAGCGTTTCCAACAGTATTACCTGGCGAATGCCCAGGTTCTTCAGACAGCATCAGCTCTGTTTGATGCGTTACTGTCCATCCGTTAATTAAGGA